>PKDL01000190.1 GCA_002863065.1 Pseudomonadota bacterium | reverse complement strand
AACCAGGAAGGATTGGGGCTCACCGTATACGGTGACACCTGCGTCAATGGTAAGCGTGGCGGGATTCGTATCGTCACCAAAGAATACTGCTCCGTTGAGTACGTATGCGTACCCAGGAACCATTCGGAAATCCTCAGTAATCGGATTCGTTGCATCCGCTTCCAGAAGACACACTTTACTCTCGGCATCACACGACACACCGGCGACAGGTACCGGCTCAAGCGCACCGTCGGTACCGTCGGCACCGTCTGTCGACGATGTTGCAGCCGTCCCGTCGGTACCGTCGGCACCGTCAGTCGACGATGTTGCAGTCGTCCCGTCGGTACCGTCGGCACCGTCAGTCGACGATGTTGCAGTCGTCCCGTCGGTACCGTCGGCACCGTCAATCGACGATGTTGCAGTCGTCCCGTCGGTACCGTCTGTCGCGGTAGCACCACCCGTGCTGGCGGTAGTTTCGGTGTCTTCAGCGCAGCCAGTAAAAAGCAGGCTGCCAAAAATAAGTCCCGTCGAAATCAATAAGTGAATAAGCTTCATTGAGCTGGTCCTCCGTTTAGCTGAAACGGGGTGTACCCAACGAAAGAAACAGTTCAATGACACGATGTGGCATTCCTGTAACAGAACGCCAATATTGGTGTGAAGCCTCAATGAGGCGGGGCTCAAAGCGACGATTGCGAAAAAACGCTCGTGGATGCAGTCCTTCGTGAGTGAAAACTTTCGTTCACCCACCACCCGATATCAGCAGAGAGAATCCAATATTCAATGCGCCATCGCATAAGGTGGACCGTTGTTATTCCAAAGCATCAACGGATTCGTCTTCAGTACTCTCCACCGATGAATTCGTGGGATGTCTCACAGGAAAAGGCCTTACTAGCAGATGCGCAAGATAGTCGGCGGCGTATTTTTCCGCAGCAAACACCGGGTACCAGGGCGCAAGACCGCCGACAAACCCTACATGGCCCCCTCGCTCGCTGACGCGTGCGTCCAGCACAGGGTTCGCATTTACCGTCTCGGCAGGAAAGGCCGCACGTGGAATAAATGGGTCGTCCAGTGCATGTATTAGCTGCGTGGGGATAGTTATTTTACTGAGAAACTGATTGGAACTGCTCTTCGTGTAGTAGTCCTTCGCGCTCTGAAAACCGTGAAGGGGAGCAGTGATTGCGTCATCGAACTCCCTGAAAGTGGTCGAACGTAATGCACTTTCGACATCACAGTGCCCAGCTAACTCGTCACTCCTCGCACGCACCTTTGCCTTCAAACCCATCAGCAGATGTCGGACATATACCTTCGCAAACCCAGACGACAGCGCCTCATCGCATGCCGCCAGATCGTACGGAACCGATATGGCGACTGCCGCACTCAGCGGCGTGTTTTCCCCCTGCTCACCGAGATACTTTAGTAAGACGTTGCCCCCCAACGATACCCCGACTGCCCCGAGCGGGTGCTTCGGATACTTTCGATGGATCTCAGAGATAACCCAACGGGCATCCTCGGTCTCACCAGAATGATATAGCTGGAGCGTTTTGTTGAGCTCGCCACTGCACGACCGAAAATTGAGACCGATACAAGCAACACCGCGACGAGCACACTCAAGATAGAAGCGCTTGGCGTAACCCGTCCGTGCCGACCCTTCAAGTCCATGCAATAGCAAAACGATAGGAGCCCTGTAATCCAAGGTCTGCCCGGCTACTGTCGGGAAATCTACATCGACAAAATCTCCATCGGGAGTATTCCAACGTTCTCGACGGAAGGAAATCCCCCGTACTACTCGTAGATATCGGCCGAGGATCGTTTGTGCATGTGCTCCTCGCATCCACCAGGCCGCTCGAAACGGCGATGCAGTCACGAGCCGGCCCCAAGCAAACCGAGGAGCCGCGGAGATGGTCGCATCTTTCGAACCGGAGGAGCAGTTCCATTTGCATGCATTTGCATGCGGTGCGTCCCGAGCTGCACCGTAGCATTCCTGCCGATAGCGCAGCCGAGCGTATTGACTCGAATCAGTGATTTACGGTTTCTGAGCAACCCATTACTCGCTTTCTTGTGTTAGGCGCACCACCGGTGGTGCGTTACATATCGGCGCTAAATATCCAGTTGAAAATCGGTAAGTCACCAGCGCATAACGTACTTTTGTAGCGAACCATCGCCTATGCACTCACTGCTTAGACCCGGATAGCGACATCATGTTTCTCCGTATCAAACTCACGTCCATGCAACTTTCTCTGGATCGGTGGCGAAATCTACATCGGTTAAACGCATCAGACAAATAGAGGAAGGATGACCGCCCGGTACGAAATGCCGTATACTGGCGAAGCCTGCGCGCGTGAGCTCGCTTTATCGCTTTTGAGGACCAACACCATCGTAGAAATCATTCTCATAGGCTTCACGCTGATGATATTCGGTATCCCTGTCCTCTTGGGCGCCGCCACGTTTTTCATTTTCATCTTCGGTGGCGTGTCCGCGGTCGTTGGGACCCACAACGGAAAGGAACAGCAGCCGAAGGGCGCTGAGATCTTATTTTTAGCCTCACACCCCAAATTCCGCTTTACGCTGCCGGAACCGTCACATCCTCGACGTAAGAGCATGGGTGCTGCAGATAATACCAACTCCGATATGGAAGCCAGCGTGACCCCACCGCTGCAGTTCCGTAGAGCTACCGATACCGAACAATAAAGCACAGCGCCTGTCGCAACGCAGAGCGATACGTGGGCTCCCACCATCCTTGGAAATAGGGCCGGCTAGTAATGGGTCTTAATTGGAGGGGGTAGAGGAAGACCAGGGCGGCGCCAGCAGCACCGACCCAGGCCGCTGACTATTACTTGGAAGCCCGTTTTTCTTCTGCTTTGGCGATGAGGTCCTGAGCGATGCTATCCGGGACAGGCGCATACTTCGCGAACTCCATACTGAATTCCGCCTTGCCTTGCGTGTTTGAACGCAAAGTATTGGAGTACCCGAACATCTCTGACAGCGGAACCTCTGCTTCTACCCGAGTCTGTCCAGCTTCCTCGGTAGTTCCAACGACCATGCCTCGACGCTGCATAATAGTTGTCAGAATATTGCCCTGGTGCTCTGCCGGACCTTCGATGGATACCATCATGATCGGCTCCAGAATTCGTGGCTTCGCGCTCTGATATACGGCACGCCATGCGCCACGAGCTGCCTCTTGGAATGCCATCTCAGATGAATCCACCGCGTGGGCCGAACCGTCGTTGATAACAACGCGCGTGTTAACAATTGGGTGCCCGATGAGTGCGCCTTTCTCCAACATAGACTTGAAGCCCTTCTCAACGGAAGGAATGTACTGCCGCGGAATCACACCACCGACGATCTTGTCGACAAATTCAAAATCCGCCTCGTCATTCGGCTCAACATAACCTGCGACTCGACCGTACTGACCCGAACCACCAGTCTGCTTCTTGTGCAGATAGTTGAATTCGGCGCGCTCGCTAATCGCCTCACGGTAAGCAACCTGCGGCGGTGACGTATCTACCTCGGCTTGATACTCACGCTTCATACGCTCGATGTAAACTTCGAGGTGAAGCTCGCCCATACCCGCGATGATGGTTTCGTTAGACTCTTTGTCCGTCCATACGCGGAACGTCGGGTCCTCTTTGGTAAAGCGGCCAAGCGCCTTCGACATGTTCGTCTCAGCCTTCTTATCCTTTGGCTTAATTGCCAGAGAGATAACTGGGTCAGGGACAAACATTGATGTCATTGCGACTTGTACCGAATTATCAGTAAACGTATCGCCAGATGCGCAGTCAACGCCGAACATTGCGACAATATCACCCGCACCAGCAACCGTGATTTCCTCCATCTCATTCGAGTGCATACGAACGAGGCGTCCAACCCGGTGCTTCTTACTGGTCCGCATATTGTGAATGAAATTATCTCGCTTCAGTGTGCCCTGGTAGATACGGAGATAGGTCAGCTGACCGTAGCGTCCGTCTTCCAGTTTGAACGCAAGAACCACCAGTGGTTTATCGAAATCACTGTCGAGGGTCACAGGTGCTTCATCGTTACTGAGGTCAACGCCGGTATTCTCGACATCCGGAGGCGCTGGTAGGTAGCGCGTTACCGCATCAAGCAAAGGTTGCACACCCTTGTTCTTGTAGGCCGAGCCCAAAAGTACTGGCGTCAGTTCGCGAGTTAGCACGCCAGAGCGAATCGCCTTGTGGATGTGCTCTTCCGTAACGCTCTCCTCGAGCATTGCTTCCATGAGGTCATCATCGAACATGGAAATGGCGTCCAGCATGATTTCACGGTGCTCTTCTGCGTCAGCGAGTAGATCCGCTGGAATTGGGCCCCGGTTGATCTCTTCGCCATTCGGACCACTGAAGCTCACCGCTTCCATCGTGATCAAGTCGATAATTCCGTCATGCTTCTCTTCCAGTCCGAGAGGAAGCTGTATCAGAACAGCATTGTGACCCAATTGATCCCGCAGCTGCTGTGCAACCCGCTTCGGATTCGCACCAGTACGGTCACACTTGTTCACGAAGGCGAGCCGTGGCACGTTGTAACGACGCATCTGGCGGTCGACGGTAAGTGACTGAGACTGCACACCAGCAACTGAGCAAAGTACCAGAATCGCGCCATCAAGCACCCGAAGCGACCGCTCCACCTCAATGGTGAAGTCAACGTGTCCCGGTGTGTCGATGATATTGACGTGATGGTCGTCCCACTCGCAGTACGTCGCCGCGCTCGCGATGGTGATACCACGCTCTTTATCAAGCTCCATCGAGTCCATCTTCGCACCAACGCCATCTTTACCGCGGACGTCGTGAATCGCGTGAATACGATTGGTGTAAAAAAGAATCCGCTCGGTGAGCGTCGTTTTTCCGCTATCGATGTGTGCGGAGATTCCGATATTGCGCACGATGCTTAGGTCGGTCTGCATCCTAGTACCTCTCGAGGTCGCTTCCTCCGCCGACCAATGACGGTGAAACGAGTGGTCGTATTCTGGGGCGTGTCGAAACCCGGCATTGGTGAACTACCTTATGAGTACAAGTGGAACAACTAGTATCCAGTAAACACTTTCGCCGGAGTCGAGCGCGATATAGTCAAGATTGGTCAAAAGGTCAAAGGTTCCATCTAGATTAGCGACAATCTTTCTGCGACTACCGCCTCCCCTACCCTAAAACACGACGTAGATACCTGGGGGGAATTCGCCATAAGCATCTACTAATATTGAAACAATCCGCTCTTCTATCAATGGATCACGGTTCCTGGCTCGTTTCCGATTGGAATTAATCCACCATTGTCAGGGCCAAGGTGCATTTTCCAGCCTTGGCTGAGATTGGTAAGCCAAACTCCGTCCCAACAAAACTCTAAGTCACCTTTTATGGTGGGATGATTGTAAATACGTAGTGTGAACGTGCTTGGCGGAATAACGTATCCATCACCGTCATCGGTAAAGCGGCTCTGTCCATCTACGTCATACAAAGGTTCAACATTGAAGACGCAAAGGTCGTATTGCTCCGTACGAATGAATAGCTCATCATTTCCCGCTTCTTTTCCAACTGTGTAGTCCGCTGTCATGCCCTTCCTCTGCCTGGGCGAATTATGGCGCCCGCTAGTGAAATCGAACCACTGGCCCACGGCTTAGAAGGCCGTGGCTCTGGCCACCTGAAGCGAGGTGGTAATCTTACGTTTTGACGCTAGCCGGAACAACGAGGACTGTTAAGGCCGTTATGCAATCTTTGTAGATAGAATCTTCAATAGCCAGTTTCCATACAGAGCTTTACCAAAAGAACGCGGAGCTGGTCTTTTACCCGCCTCTAACAACAGCCTAAAAGACCTCATTCATGCGCCGCCCGTGGCCATGAACACACTACGACTCGTTTCTGAGAGCGCGGCCGTTACTGGTACCTCGTGTGTTAGGCTAGATTGTACGGCGAAATTGCTCGCATGCAGAGCCTAGAGCGATAAGTCCGGACCTCGCCCCAAGATCCCAGGAATATCTGTCAACACGCCCATCCAGCCCGCTGGGGCTATACTCAGCCTACCGTATAAAAATGCGTTTATTTATATACGGCTAGATGCCCGCATGTGCTTCCAGCGCGTCTGCCACAATAGGCCATACGCTAGGAGGCAATGTATGCCCCAAATCTGGAATAGCCTGGAACCGCGCGTGTGGAATCGCGCGAGCCACCGCGCGGCCACCCGCAATCGGCACCAATGGGTCCGCGTCGCCGTGCATTACCAGCGACGGCACTCGTACTGAGCGCAATGCTTGTCGACGGCTCCCAGAGGCTAAGACGGCAATAAATTGACGAGCAAAGCCCTGTGCGTGATGTCGCCCACCAATTCGGTCCCACGCCTGTGCGGCCATCGCAGCCGATAGCTCGCGGTCAATTGGATGTGCCGGCCCCGAAAATCCCTCCATAAGCGTTACCATGCGGCTACACGCCTCATGGCGAGTCCGAGGCGGACGCCCCAATAGCAGTCCAAGTGCCTTCGGTTTCGGCAAGTAGCGCCGGTTACCAGTCGTTGCCATCATACTGGTCATGGTGCGCAGACAGTACGGAGTCTCAATCGCCATCGTCTGGGCGATCATCCCTCCCATGGAAACACCAAAAACATGCGCTGAGTCGAGCCCAAGTGCCCGTATCATTGCGGCCGTATCCGCTGCCATGTCGGATAGCGTATATGGCGGATCCAGTACGCCAAGTCCGAGCGCATGCGTCACCACTGCGGGAATGACGGGTGGCGGCGTCATATGGTCAAGCCACGTAGATAGCCCTATATCGCGGTTGTCGAAACAGATGACTTGGAAACCGCGCTGTGTGAGTGCTTCGATGAGCCCGTCCGCCCAAAACACGAG
>PKDL01000448.1 GCA_002863065.1 Pseudomonadota bacterium | reverse complement strand
AATAACGCTTCGAGGCGTTCGAAGGCGTCGATCTGTAGTTGTCCCCCGCTGTGTGCAGCGATCAGGGTTAGCAAGGATAGGCGGGCATTGACTGCATTTTCTCTATCTGGCTCTCGCGCGATGACCTCATCGAGCTTACCGAGGACGTGTCGTGCTGCGGTTGCGAGTACTCCGCTTTTCAAGGCTGACTTTTGATTCTCAGATATAACGGCAAATGCGTCACTGATTGATGCAATTAGTCGGCTACCAGCGTGCGATTTGCACGCGGCGGTCGCGAGACCATTTACCGCGTCTTCGGTCATGATGAGTTCTGGTGCGGTTGAGAGCGCCATCGGGATCGCCAAATCATCAGGATCGTTCATCATTGCACGAAGTAGCAACGGTACAGCCCCAGCTTGGAGTGCGCGTACTTCGTCATGTATCGCGTAATTGCGAGCGGCATGAGTGACGAGTATTGCTAGGTTGTGAGCGAAGAAGGGGTTCTGTTCGGCAGTACCGGATTCGGTTTCTCCCAGCAGGTCAAATGCGAGTTCGCGCATGTCCGCTGGTATACCGGGGGCTTTGGTGGTTGCCTCTATCGCACGACGAAGCGTAGCTTGCTCTGCAGGAGTCATGTCGCTCATTTACTGGTCCCGAAGGTCTATCCGTTCTTTTGGGTTGGAGACTACGGCCGAAAGATGGCTCCGTCGACAGTATCGCTCCACTCCGCAGTGGCTGGAGCTGCCTACACCGCGTAGGCAAATGATTTACGACGGTCATTTAGCAGTCCTAGTACACAAAGTCAGCCTGAACCGCTCAAAATCAGGGGTTAAACAGGTGATCTCAGACCGTGCTTGTCACGAACCGGAAACCGTATCCTGAGGACGGTTCTATAATTTCGCCGCCACAGGCATTCGGGGCCGGTAGTGTACTGGGCTCTAGCAAGATGGCGAGATAGCCTAGATACGTCGCAGCGCCACTAGTTGACGGATTCCTCTGGGTCTGTAGCGACCGGTTGAGCTTCCGGTTCTTCTTCCGGCGGAGCGACATAATGACCCACTTGCACCATAGCGGCGCGAAGTACATGGTCACCAGCTTTGAAGCCAGTCTTCAGCACCGCGACGACCGTATTTGCTCGATGCGCCTCGGATACGGGCACCATGCCTATGGCATCGTGCTTCGCAGGGTCAAAAAGCATCCCTAGCGGGTTGAATTTCTCCAACCCCACCTCTCCGAGTGCCTTGAAAAACTGGTCACGCACTCCAGAGAGTCCGGTGATGAGTGACTCGATGTCACCGCCACTCTTTGCGGCCTCGAGACTGCGCTCAAGATCGTCAGCCACGCCAAAAAGGCTGGAAGTTACAGCCAACCTCGCGCGCTGCACCTCTGTTTCGTGATTTCGGCGCAGGCGGTCTTTCGTTTTTTCGAATTCGGCAGCGGCCTCGGTATGGGCTTGTCGGATAAGCGCAACCTGCTTTTGGGCCTTTTTGAGTTCTGACTGAAGCGTTTCGAATTGAGCTGCTTCATCAGAGGCCTGTGATTCGGTATCCGTCGACGCCTTGTCCTCGCTCATCAATAACTCCTCGTACCATTCCGATGCCTGCGCCATGGCCTGCATGACCAGGGCATATTCGACCGAACTGGAGCGCAAATCTAGCAGCCAAAACGAGCGGGTCAACCATTGGTGAGCCTGGCTTGGAAACTATCTTTATTTCACCCCGACTATCGTTGCATCTCATAGTAGTCTATTCGCCGTAGGGCTCCTTACTGGAGGGCGTTAGTGATACATTCCTACAATCCATGGTCTTTGTCGTACACCTTGGCGCTTGCGGCAGCATTACACTAGGAACAATCGATGCGAGCTCACTATTGTTGGAAGGAAGTTACCTCAGTTGCCGAAGCGTTGGATGCGGCTTCGTCACCTGGACCGTTCGAACTACCGGGGGTAATTCCCACCCATCTTCCCAGTAGACCGTTTCTTCTCCAGCACTTGCATTTGGAAGGAGCGTTGGATCCGAACCACCCAGTATTTACTGCGGTAGCTACGATCACGGGCACGGTAATACGGGAGAATCTCCACCAAATTACCTTAGACTGCCGCGCTCTAGATATCGACACGGTATGGCTGCACGGTCAGGAGCAGCCCATAGCGTTTGACCATGATGGCGAACATCTGGTGATAGGCCTTCCGCAAGCGGCAAGCCGGCTTGATGTCGTTACGCTTTCTGTAAAATACCGAGTGGATAAGCCTGCGATGGGACTATATTTTGTGGGTCCAACCGAGGCTGCCCCGTCTCGTCTGCCGCATATTTGGAGTCAAAATCAGGACGATGACGCTCCTTTCTGGATTCCGTGTATCGAGGACCCTGGTATGAAATTTACCACGTCAGCCTCTATCACTGTTCCCGAGGGACTGACTGCGCTCTCGAATGGGGTACTTGACAGCTCAGAGAAAACGTTAGACGGGGCTGTAGTCTGGCGTTGGCAGCAGACGACTCCGATACCGGTCTACCTGTTTGCGGTGGTCGTTGGTCCGTTTATCGAAACGCGCGATGAATCGGAAGGTGTTGAGATTGTGTGGTATTGCCTGCCAGGGCGAGAAGAGTCCGCTCGGCGTGCATTTGGAAAAACACGGCAGATGGTCGACTTCTTTGAGGAATTCCTCGGAGTACCATATCCGTATGCCAGATATGCTCAAGTCGCAGTGAGTGAGTTTGTCTTCGGCGGAATGGAAAATGCGACGCTCACTGTGATTACCGAACGTGCGTTGCCATCAGCACGAGCATATCCCGAATACACCGCGGATGGACTAGTGGCACACGAGCTTGCACACCAGTGGTTTGGTGATCTCGTCACATGCCGGGAGTGGGCGCATGCTTGGTTGAATGAGGGCTTTGCGACGTATATGGATATGGTCTTTCGCGAGCATGACCTTGGGCGTGATGAATTTCATTTCGCAATGCTGCGTTTGGCGCGTGGGTACTACGCTGAAGCGGCGCGATATCAACGACCTTTAGTGAGTCGTCTATACGAGGCCCCCCTCGACCTTTTTGACCGACACCTTTACCACAAAGGTGCCTGGGTATTGCACATGCTCAGAGCCCGCTTGGGCGACGATGCATTTCGACGGGCACTGCGTATCTACCTCACGCGATTTTCTCACAATCAAGCAGAAACTCACGACTTCCGGCGCGCGGTCGAAGACGCTACTGGAGAACGGCTGACTGCTTTTTTCGAATGTTGGGTATGGAGTGCCGGTCATCCAAATATCAAGTGGCGAACACGCAAGGACGGTTCAGACCTTGTGATCTCAGCGAAGACGGACGAGCGCTGGAACCTCGATATACCTGCGCAAGCGTTGCTGCCAAACGGCGAAAAGGTGCAATGCGTAGTACGTACCCGGAATGGATACGGTGAAGGCAGGCTGCGAAATGCAGCGCTTGCGACCTATGCATGTCTGGACTCTGACTACAGCGTATTGGGGCGGTTCACGCCTGACTTACCGGTAAAGCAACTGGAAAGAGTCCTGAAAGGGGCGGGCGTCTCGGTATCACGTAAAGTGGACATGGCAGTGGCTCTAGGTAAAAAGCGCACTGCTGCATCCGTGAGAGTGCTTTCGGAGTGTCTAAGGAGTGATGCATTTTGGGGTCTGCGTGCTGAGACTGCTCGCGCCTTGGGGGTCTCAGGCTCGGTAGACGCAGTGCAAGCACTCGTCGATATGGCGGCATTAGAAACACATCCGAAGGTCCGATGCGCAATACTGCAAGCGTTGGGTACCTGTCGAGGTAGTACGAGTGCAGCCGCCGTTTTGCAAGGTATCGCAGAGAGTGGTGACCCGAGCGTCTTCGTCGAGAGCGCTGCCATTCGTGGCGTCGGGAAACTCGGCACTACGGGTGCTTCCGGTATTCTGACCGAGGCATTGAATCGCGAGAGTTTCAACGACATGGTAAAGGTCGCGGCTCTATCCGGACTGGGCGAATTAGGAGATACTGACTCGGTTGAGCACCTTGTTCGGTACACAAACTCTGATCAGACTACGCTTGTACGCGCGGGTGCCGTGCGCGCGCTGGCAGAGATCGCTAGGCACCGTCCAGAGGTACGTCATCGGATATGGGACGTGTACTGCGCTCTCATTGCCGAACCATCTCAGGCGCTACGATTTTCGCTCGTGTCTGCTGCTGGCCGGATAGATGATCTTCAAAGCGTTGGTTTTTTGAATCGTATTGCCGAAATCGAATACGACGGGCTCCTTCGTCGCCGTGCCCGAGCTGCGGCTAGGGCGTTGACAAATCGGAAGGAGTCAAGTGGAGCGACCGCAGAATTACGAAAGACAGTGGATGCCATGGTGGAACAACACCGCAAGGTTGATGCGCGGTTGAGTCGTCTTACGGCTGAGATAGACACCAGTAGATGAGGCACCCACTTGATGCGTTGTCGCCGGTGCTAACTCTCCGTCTCGCTCCGTAGGTTGTATTCTTTCATTTTGTTCTGAAGTGATTTTCTGCTGATTTGCAGGAGTTGCGCCGCACGGGTGACATTGCCGCCTGTTTCATCCAGAGCCTTGATAATTGCGGCCATTTCAACCCGGACCGTGGTCTCTTTCACCAAGTCTTTCAGCGGACCCACCGACGCATCCTCGGAGAGAGCAACAGGACGTGGCAATCGAACGGAGCCATAAATTTCTTCTGGGATATCGTTTTCTGTGAGCTCATCATTTCCACAGAAAAGAATCATGCGCTCAAGTACGTTCTCCAACTCTCGGATATTTCCTGGCCAATCATATGACTTGAGCGCTGCTGCCGCGCCGTCATTCATGCTCTTTACTGAACGCTTCAGGCGCGCATTGTATTTTTCCAGGATATGTTCAGATAACGCGGGAATATCATCTTTACGTTCTCGAAGTGCCGGCATCCGGATCGGAACGACATTGAGGCGGTAGTATAGGTCTTCCCGAAAACGTCCATCTGCTATTAGTTGTTCTAGGTTTTGATTGGTAGCAGCGATAAGTCGAACGTCGACCTTGAGCGTGCGGATACCACCAACGCGCTCGAACTCCTGCTCTTGCAATGCGCGCAGGAGCTTGACTTGCATCTCCACCGGAATTTCACCGATTTCATCGAGAAATAGTGTTCCTTCGTTGGCGAGTTCGAATCGTCCCGGCTTACTCCCGACTGCGCCTGTGAATGCGCCTTTTTCGTATCCAAAGAGCTCTGATTCGATAAGTTCTTTCGGTATTGCGGCGCAGTTTATACGTATAAACGGCTTTGACGCTCTGGATGATTGTTCATGTAGGGCGCGGCTGATGAGCTCTTTGCCGGTTCCGCTCTCGCCAGTGATCAAGACTGTCGTAGGGCTGTCAGCGACTTTTTCGATGATGTCGAAGACTGTTTGCATTGCTGCAGTTCGCCCGATGAGTCCGTAGCGTCCCTCACCTGTACCGGTACTCAGGTTTCTTGCTTGGGCCATACGACCGGTAGCAACCGCCTTACCTATGACAACTTTGAGTTCAGCCTGTTCAAATGGCTTTGTAATGTAGTCGAAAGCGCCTTTCTTCATCGCTTCGACTGCAGTGTCCACCGTTCCATGCGCTGTAATCATGATGATAGGTACCAGTGGATGATGCCGGGTCGCGTAGTCCAGTAGTGCCATTCCATCTACATGCGGCATGCGTAGATCAGTGACGACGACGTCGATATCATTCATTGAGAGGGCGTCTATCGCCTCTGCACCGTTTGTCGCTTGGACAGGCTGGTACCCTTCCCGTCGCAGGTTAGCCGATAGTACGGCCCTTAGACTTGGTTCATCGTCAACGACGAGGATCCGCGTTTTAGTCGCGTCGCTCAAAATACTCTTCACTCCACATCATCGGTATGGTCTCGCAAAGGATTATTCGTGTGTCTTTCTACCGTGGCCTCAATAGCACCCTGCCGGAGTAAAACCTCGACCACTTCACCGGGTGTTACATCAGAATTGGAACGTACAACAGTCGGTATACCACTTGTATCGCGTACTCTCACGATCGCATAGCCACGCTCCAGTACTGCGTCGGGTCCCAAGGTGCGTAGCTGGCCTTCACGCCAAGTTAGTGTGTCTCGGTATTGGGCCAAGCGTCGCTGAGTAGCGATTTCCAGTCGTTCGATTAGAGGCATCAGTTTTTCCCGCGCGGCGAGAAGTTGTCGCGCCGGATGCAGCAATGCGAGTCGAGACGTCAGCTGGTTTAGGGTATCTTTTTCACGTTGGCTACGCTGCAATACGACCCGTTCGAGGCGCTCAGTAATGTCGTCGAGACGCCGCCAGTGGTCCCGAATTAATCGTCCTGGATCTCGAAGGCGAGCTTCCACGCCGCGCTGTTTTTCATCCCAACGTCTTTGGTGTCTTTTAGTCGATTGAATGAGCCGGGTGGATAATTCATCGATCCGATGCGTAACGGATTCGGCGGAAGGTACAACAAGCTCTCCTACTCCCGTTGGGGTGGCTGCCCGTACATCCGCCACGAAGTCTGTGAGCGGATTATCGACCTCATGTCCGACCGCCGAGACGACTGGTACCGGGCAATCGGCGATGGCGCGCGCTAGGCCCTCGTCATTGAATGCCCATAGATCTTCGAGAGACCCCCCACCGCGGCCGAGAACGATGACATCGATATCGTCCACATGTGCTAGCACCCGCAGCGCTTCAATAAGAGCCGGTGCGGCGTGTACTCCCTGAACGGCACAAGGAGCGATGAGTAGCGGGACCGGAAACCGCAGATGGATAGATCGAATGATGTCACGCACCGCTGCGCCGGTTGGTGATGTTGCAATGCCAACCCGTCGAGGAAGCCATGGCAGCGTCTTTTTTCGTTCGCTGCTGAAGAGTCCCTCGCCTTGT
>PKDL01000295.1 GCA_002863065.1 Pseudomonadota bacterium | reverse complement strand
GCGAACGGTACCTATCCGGAACGATGCGAAAGCGGAAGAAGGCGAAGGAACGGTATACGTGGTCGCTGGCGGTTTTTATTCACCGGGATACACCAACGGCAGCGACTGGTGGACCGTGATCTCACACCATGGTGACATTCGGAATTTCGTGGTGATGGAAATCGAGGGGAAGACAGCAAAGCTGACTGCCTACGATGGGAAGGGTGGTCCGGGTACCACGGTCGAGGGTAATGAGCTCGATACCTATACTCTGACCAAGCCCTAATCGAAGGATGTTGCCTCCCATCGCGCCACCGTCTCTGATGTTGCACTACCTCAACGTCTGATGCGCTGTTTACGTTTGGTGGAATGGTAGGAACCGGCTACTATCGTAGACTAGCGGGAAATCAACGCGGGCCGGATTGGTCCAGTGTCAAGTCGTTTTTCGGTG
This sequence comes from Pseudomonadota bacterium, assembly GCA_002863065.1. Classification (GTDB taxonomy): domain Bacteria; phylum Myxococcota_A; class UBA9042. Next base: position 6,429 of record PKDL01000295.1, on the reverse strand, counting down.
CCATGTGGGCACGGAGAAACGATTTTGGGGGAACCGTATGGAAACGTCGCCAGACTCGGCGCGTCCGAGTGTGCTGCTTGTTGACGATGAAATGCTAATCCGTCGAGTGTTCAGCCGAATGATCCGCTGTGCGGTCGTTGAAGCAGTGGGAACAGCTGAAGAAGCAATTCAACGCCTAGACGAGCATACGTACGATGCCATCCTTTGCGACCTCTCGCTCCCAGGTCTCCCAGCCCACAAGTTTTACGAACGACTGAAAAACGAAGGCCAGGGTTTACACAACCGTTTTGCCGTCGTAACCGGTGGAGCGACCTCGGTAGAGCATGAAAAGTTCCTGGCCACCTCAAAAGTTCCGGTCGTGATGAAGCCCACAACCCCGGATGTTCTCAACAACTTGGTGCAAACACTGATACGCTCCAGTGCGTGACGCATTCGGATGACCCCCTCTTCAGTAGTCCCGCTCTCGTCTGGCGCCCGCGCGGTCTCATTCGGCTCGCCTGCCTCCTTGCAATAACCACTGCATTAGCACTGTCAGCCTCCGCCACCGCAGCACCTAAGAGTCAGCTCATACGCATCGAGGTGGCTCCATCACCGGATGATGCCATTATCCGCTTTCGAGCCACGCCATCAGGTCATCTACGAGTACGGATCACAAAACGACTCATCCATCTTGAACAGCGACGCCATGGCCGTATCCGCCCTCTGACGGCTCGCAAGGGGTATCGGCGACCCAAACACCGCCCCACTGAGCTGCGCATCCTATTGCTGAAGTCCTCAGTCTTAGTCCAATTGGTCGATCCGAAGCGACACCGCACGCTCGCTCATATGAATGCCAAAATCCCCGAAGGGCGCCCTTTAGTAAGCCTGGATGGGTCCGCAACACTCCTGACCCGACGACACCCATGCAGCACGCCACTCAAAAAACCTGGGCTTGACGTCTGGGTCCACGCAGAGACTGCATATGAAGGATTCAAGCGGGTCGACAAGATGGCCACACCATCACTGTTTCGGACCACGCTACAAAATGCCTACCGTGCAGCATGTGCCGGCAATACACTCCGAGAACCGACTGCTTCTCCCCCGTGGCGCTGGAAGGATGCGGATTACCGAACCTACGGAGATACGATCACCGCATGGAGCGATCTGAGCCGAACGGTGCTGCATCCAGACCAAGTCCGTACCCTGCTCCAGAAGTGGAATAAGGCACTTCCCGCACAGACCCGTCTCGAGACCATCGGAATGAGCCATGAACGACGACCAATTGTTGCCATGGCGATTTCGACCGGCCCGCAAAGCTCCTGGCAGACCAAACGCAGCGTATTTCTCAATGGCGCGCATCACGGGAACGAACCGATGAGTGTGAGCTTCGTACTCGACGCGGCTCAGCGCATGCTGCAGGGGCTACGGGACAACCAACCATTCGCGACTCGTGCACTCGAGCACACCGTGTTGTGGATTGTGCCGGTAGTCAACCCGGATGGCTTACACCGTTTTTTAGAAGTCTCGTCACACCTGGGGCGAAAAAACGGCCGAGACCATGGACCGATCAAAGGGCCAGACCGAGTCGATGGCGTCGACTTAAACCGTAACTACCCTTTCCGCTGGGGGGCACTGGGAAACCGTGGCAGCAAACCATGGAAGAGCTCCGTATACTATCGAGGTCCAGCGGCCGCTTCGGAACCGGAAGTGCAGTCGATCATGGCATTGGCCCGCCGCGAGCGTTTTGACTGGGCGCTGACCTACCATTCGGGAACTATCGCCCTACTCTATTGCTACACCATCGACGGCGTAAAAAATCCGCGGCCTAATCCCAACGAACAATCCGCAGCGCGCTTGATTGACGGGCTCCCCGAACACCCGCAGGGTAAACCGTGGGCGATACGATCCAACCTGTACGCAGTAGATGGAACCGACCAAGACTGGCACTACCATACGCACGGCACGTTAGCCCTGCTGGTGGAAGGCGCCCGGTCCACACCGCGCAATGCCAAACGACGGCAACACCTTCTCGATGCCGTCTGGCCCATAGCCGAACGCCTATTCGATGGGACGGGACTACCCACGAGCCTTGAGCTTTCTATCATCGACGACATGGGGCCTGCCCACGATGTCTATATTACGGTCGATAATGTCACGGTTGCTGGGGAACGCTGGGCTCCGAGAGCACGGGATGGGCGACTCCATGTCTGGCTTCCCACCGCCGGCGAAACCACCGTGCGGATCTATCGAGACGAGGCTCTGTTGATGCGAACGAGCTTCCATGTCCCTGCGACTGGACTTCGGCGAGTCATCCGGCTAACAGACACCCCTCAGGAACCTGCGGAAGGCAGCACCCCATGACCGTTATCGTAAGCTGCAGCCTTATTACTGCTGTGCTCAGTACCAACCCACCAGACGTCTGTGGACCGGTCCCAACGGATATGGCCTGTATTCCAGGTGGCGAGTTCACGCGTGGGCGTAATGACGGTAAACCGCGTGAAGCACCCGAAATGCGCCTTCATATCGATACATTCTGGATGGATATTACCGAGGTGACGGTCGAAGCCTATCGCGCCTGTGTGCGTGCGGGGGCGTGTCGACGCGCCGGTCCGAGGTACAAGGGATTTTCACAAAAAACACAACCCATTCTGGGCGTTCGCTGGTTCGATGCGCGCGACTACTGTCAGTGGAAGGGCAAGCGCCTACCGACAGAGGCTGAATGGGAGAAAGCGGCGCGTGGACCTGATGGTGAGCGCTATCCCTGGGGCAATGATAAGCCGTCCTGTAAACGAACGGTCTACAAAGCTGCCGCGACCAATGGCTGCGGAAGAGGCACGACGTGGCCCGTAATGAGTAAACCTGTCGGACGCTACGGACTCTACGATATGGCCGGAAATGCATGGGAATGGGTCGCGGACTGGTACGCACCGGACTACCGCGCATGTGGACCAGGATGCAATGGACCCAATCCAAAGGGTCCGTGCGATGGCGCTACGGAGTGCCCTGGACATCATACCAAAGTCGTACGAGGTGGAAGTTGGTGGTGGAATTGGCAATACGTATCTAGCAGTTGGCGGCGATATCACCGTCCGGAAAACCGTCCATTTCACCACTTCGGCTTCCGATGCGCGAGCGATGTCAAATGACGCCTCGACCCCTAGCCGTGAGTGGATTGCTCCTTTTCCTGGCACTCGGATGCGAGGAGACGCGATATCTCCCGGATGACATTGCCACGAGCACCGTGGGTGACGATGCGCTACCCGATAGTGCGTCGATAGCCTACGACATCAGTGCGCGGCTCGATACCCAGCCAGGACATGACGGTGGCACCCTACCCTCCGAAGACACGAGCGATGATACTTCAGCCGCACGAAACACTCCCTACGGATACCAAAGCCCACCCGAAGCCAATACGCCGGTCTCTCTGTTGCCGTCCCGATGGGTGACTCACCTTCAGCAAGACATTATGCCCTTCTGGATGCAGCCCAATGCGCTTGGTTCTCCCGTGGGGAATTTCCCCACGCACCGCACCATGAGCGGTGCACTCGCAGCCGACACTGAACGCCGGCCGCGCATGATCGGCCGGCAGGTCTTTGTGTACTGTGCGGCCTTTCTCCTCAGCGGAGATACCGCATACTTGGAACCTGCCCATGCGGGCACGCGCTGGCTGTTAGACCATGCCTGGGATACGACCTACGGTGGATGGCATGCGCGGTTAGATGCGCAGGGTAATCCACTGGGCTCGGACCCCAAAACGGCCCAGGACGCAGCCTATGTGGCGCTCGGCTTGGCGGCCTGGCATTTGATTACTCGTGATGTAGCCGCAGAACAGCGTCTGCTCGATACACGAGACATACTGATGGAAGGCGTCTTGTGGGATCCACAGCGTGGACAGGTCCGTGATGCGGTCGCATCGGATCACTCGGCTCCCGTGGATGTAGAAAATGACGGTGGCGCCGAGCTGGTAGCGCAACTGGATCCTGTCAATGGCTTCCTATTGATGTCACAGCGAGTCCTGAGTGATCCACAACGCAGAGACCAATTCCGAGCCGATCTCGATACACTCTCCGACATTCTCGTAGACGACTTCTTCTCGCAGGGAATGTTCTGGGGGGTAGATAATCAGCAAGGTGCCTATGGGGCTCGTCATGTCGACTTTGGGCATAACCTCAAAAGCTTCTGGATGCTTTTACAAGTCGATAAACGCCTACCGAACCACCCATATCGCGCGCTATTGGAGACGCATCTCGGTACGCAGCTCACCCGGGCCTACGACGCCACACGAGGACGATGGGCAAAACGGCCGACGAGCGAATCCACAGTAGAGCTGGGCTCAGATTGGTGGATATGGGCCGAATGCGACCAACTGGCGGCCACGCTAAATCTTCAGGGAGGCGAGTACGACACGCAGCTGGCCCAAACCGCCATGGGATGGCTGGACTTCGTCGATCTGACCCGCTCTGCGCGTGAATTGGTCCCGACACTCGACGCCGATGGAGAGTGGGTCTATCCCTGGCCAGAAAATGACACTGCGAAAGCAAACCAGTGGAAGAACGGCTATCACGGAGCCGAACATGCGCTCATCATGTATCTCCACGGACATTGGCGACAGAATACGCCTGCGAGCCTGTACTTCGCGCCTTCAGCGGCTATAGACACATTCGTGGCGCCCCCGTATGTATGGCACGCCACGGAGAGGGACCGGACTGCGGTGCAAACCGTCGATATTGGTGGAGAAAGCCATACCGTTGTACGCGTCCGATACGACGCTCTGTACTAACTCCAAAGGCCACCGGCTGTCGCCCCTAACGCGTACTACAACATCCCACAGTGGCATCCTATGTCCCGCCGATTGGTGGCTGGCTTTGAACTGAACGCCACTCCTACGTGGCGCATATCCACCAAAACGCCCTGCACCGAAGGTCTCTAGACGCACGGTTTACAAAGTCTTTTTTCCCATGGCGTTGAGACCGCCCTGTCATGAACACCCGAAACAAATTTCCGGCACGCCCTTTGCTCGGCTCAATCAAGAGCGTGCAGCTCACAGACTACGAGCTTTGGAGGGGATACTAATGCAAGGAGTAAGTACGACGTATCGATTAGACCGCACCATGATGGCCGGTGCTTTACGCCATGGGCAAACGCGCCTATCTCGCCCATCGGACACCTGGCGATTTCCCCACTTAGTCACTTGGCTGACAGTGCCTATCGCGCGTCAGGCGCATGTTGCGATGGTGGCCCGACGTTTCCTCGCACGGGTGTTGGTATTTCGATCCTGCCGCCTTCATGCTTTTCATGTGTCACAGAGCCACGCCGATGTACTCCTGGACAACCGACCAGATGATGCCATCGTACTCGCACATGACCTCCTGGATTGTTTACGTACTACGACCCAGGCGACTACGTGCGGTCATCGGGAGATATTGATCACACCCGATTTGCCTAGAAGCCAGGCAATCGACGACTTCATTGAGCGATTCCAGCCCACCCAGGAGTGGGGATGGTGGCCTCGACAACGGCCACGTCGACCTCTCCAAACCGTATCGAACCTTGACGAGGGAACTACTTGCGAAGCTGTCGCTTGAGCCGCTTCTGTCGGGGCTCTGGGCCAGCCAGAGTGGAATACCCCTTTTTACCCATTACTGGGGTCCGATAGATGAACATCTTGGATTTTGTAAGGTCGTCAAAAATGTACCATCTCCGAAAATCGGCGATGGTTTGCGTCAGGTAATGATAGCCACCATCAGCCGAGCGCTTGGCACCAAAGCGAGCAGTGCGCAGCAAGAGAGATGTATCGTCGATATGTAACGCCTCAATGTTCTGCTGGTAGCCAGACCGCAGTGGGAAGTACTGCTCTGCATTGGACACGTACAGCACCGAAATGGGCTCTCCGTAAGCTTTGGCAAAACCCGAGATATCACTCAGCGTGCGTTTGGCAGTCAGATCGCCACGCACTGCATGAACGCGTCCGGCGGCCCACATCCCACGAACCCATTGATATTGGGCATCGTCGGTAAAAATGGAGGCTACTTTCCACTGGATATAACGTACACGTGCGTGTCGAAAGCGTGCCCAGAGCAGCTGGCGAGCGAGTGTGTAGGCGCGGATTGAGCGTTTCCGTTGCGCTGGTTCCGCAATGTGGGCCTCAAGCAGTGCAACCGTAGATGTCTCCTGCTTGGGATGAAACAGCTGCGTCATCTCTTTGATGGTCTCCGCGTGACGGAAAAACACGCGGTATGCGTGATGCAGATCCACAATGGCTTGGTCAAAATCCATCAGAATGAGGACGGAGGGTTTAGCCCACGCTGCCATCGTGTACATCTGGTCAGTTCCTACTCCGACCATGATGCCACCCACGTCTTGGATGGCGTCCTTCCACAGGTGGTGTGTCTTTTCATCTGACACCCAAAAGTGCGAATTCTGGTTCAGCGCCTCAGGCTTCGGATCGAT
>PKDL01000296.1 GCA_002863065.1 Pseudomonadota bacterium | reverse complement strand
CATGAACCTCGACCGGATCGGGGCTATGAGCTGTAATCCAGCGATAGGTGGTGTGGGAAAAGGTCACATGGTGCGTGAAATTGATGCCATGGGCGGACTCATGGGTCGTGCGGCAGATGCGACAGGGATTCAGTTTCGCCGGTTGAATGAGTCAAAAGGTCCCGCGGTCCGGGCACGTCGATGTCAATCTGACAAAGCGCGCTATGCGGCTTGGGTGCAAGAGTACCTACAGACGCTAGATGGTCTACATATCAAGCAAGGAATGGTCGATGACCTGCTGGTCGAGTCCGGCCGCGTCATGGGAGTAAAAACTCGCTTAGGTGTAGAGTTCCGAGCTCGGACCACGTTGTTGACGACAGGAACATTTCTTCAGGGGCTGATGCATGTTGGGAAACGCAAAACAGAAGGCGGACGGGCGGGCGACGGTTCAGCTGTTGGGTTGAATAGAGCACTTCTCGATCTCGGCCTAACGCTTGGACGCCTGAAGACAGGCACCGTGCCTAGGCTTGATGGTCGGACGATCGATTTAGCTCGTCTTGAAGTGCAGCCGGGGGATGAGCCGCCGCTGGGCTTTAGTTTCTTCGGACCAGGCCCTGTTCTACCGCAGCGGCCGTGCTGGATCACAGCGACTACGGCCGAAACACATCGGATTATCGCGGACAATCTAGATAAGAGCCCGCTCTTCAGTGGCGAGATTGAAGGACGAGGTCCCCGATATTGTCCATCAATTGAAGACAAAATCGTTCGATTCGCGGACCGAGATAGCCATCGCATCTTTCTCGAGCCAGAGGGCTTGGATACCGTTGAAATATACCCCAATGGTATTTCGACCAGTCTTCCGTATGACGTCCAGCTCGATATGGTTCGCAGTATTCCTGGATGTGAACATGCGGAGATCATGCGCCCTGGATACGCAGTGGAGTATACTTTTGTTGAACCTCAACAATTGTCGCGATCACTGTCCGTGACACGTGTAGATGGTTTGTATCTGGCGGGTCAAATCAATGGCACGACAGGATATGAAGAGGCAGCGGGCCAAGGACTTGTTGCAGGAGTAAATGCGGCTACTGAAGCGTTGAAGCTCGATATTTCGGAGCCCTTCGTGCTGGACCGAGCTGAGTCCTATATTGGTGTGATGATCGATGACCTCGTAACCAGGGGCGTAACCGAGCCGTATCGGATGTTTACTAGCCGGGCTGAGTACCGTCTTCTGCTACGAGAAGATAATGCGGATGAACGGCTCACGCCAAAGGCAAGAGTTCGCGGCTTAGTATCGGACGAAGACTTTGCGACATTTGAGTCTCGTTGGAGTGCAGTTGGTCAGGCTGCAGACTTGGCGCAGTCAACGAGATTCACGCCGACACTAGATACAAACCAGAAGCTCAAAGCCGCCGGTTTAGATGCACTCACAGTTCCCACAACGCTCGAAGAACTGATGAAGCGTCCAGAGGCAAATTTGGACGCATTACGGCGGTTCAGCCCTTCAATTTTTGAGAGATTGTCGGACGATGCCTGGTTTCAAGTCAGTGTGCGGGCAAGGTATGACGGATACATCCGGCGGCAGATGAAACAGATCGAGCGTCACCGGAATCTAGAGGCCGTACGCATTCCGAATGATTTGGATTACGACAACATTACCGCGTTGAGTGCTGAGGTCCGCGAGAGATTAACACTCGTTCGTCCCCATACGGTTGGACAAGCCAGCCGAGTCGAAGGCGTCACACCAGCGGCGATCAGCGTGCTATTGGTCGCTCTACGTCGGTAAATGATTGCCCCTATATAGCGTGCTACCGGATCCCTAGCGCCTTCATCTTTTTGTATAGATGCGACCGCTCCAGGCCGAGGCTCTGTGCTGCATTGGTGATATGTCCCCCGTGGTCTTCTAGGGCGGTGATGACGAGGTTCCGCTCTGCTTCAGCGACCATTTCTCGTAGGGGTCTTCCCCGAGAGTAGCCCACACCAACTCGGGGGCGAAGGCCCGGTAAGACACGCTTTACATCATCCGCTGTCACCCCTGGCCCAGGCGTCAGAATCACAAGTCTTTCACAAATATTGCGCAGCTCTCTGATGTTACCTGGCCAGGCATGTTCTGAAAGCGCTGTGAGTGCGGCGGTATCGACTGCTTTTACGCGGCGGCCATTCTCATCGCATGAGAGTTTTAGGAAATGTTTCACTAAGAGCGGTATATCAGCTCGTCGATCTCTAAGAGGCGGGACATGTATTGGGATTACATTGATCCGGTAATATAGGTCCTCACGAAAGTCACCCGCTTCGATTTCTGCGGGTAGGTCCTTGTTAGTTGCAGCGATGACACGCACGTCAATGGGAATTGGGCTCGACCCTCCAACCCGGTCCACTTCATTTTCTTGCAAGACACGGAGAAGCTTTACTTGCACCTCAGGGCGCATCTCTCCGATCTCGTCGAGGAAAAGTGTACCTCCTTCGGCGAGTTCAAAACGTCCTTTCCGCGAAGCCTGTGCGCCTGTGAAAGCGCCCTTCTCATGGCCAAAGAGTTCCGATTCAATAAGTTCGGATGGGATGGCCGCGCAATTGAGTTTGATAAACGGTCCATTCGACCGTTGACTCCCTTCGTGGATCGCGCGGGCGACTAGCTCCTTTCCTGTACCGTTTTCGCCGGTAATAAGTACTCTAGCCTTTGTTGGTGCGGCCAAATCAATTTCCTGCTGGAGGCGACGCACCGGCGCACTTTCCCCGACGATCGTGTGTGTCTTTTGTAAGCGTTCAGCCAGAGCGTTATGGCTGCGTTTCAGCTTACCGAAGGACAGCGCATTATTTAGGGTGACGAGAAGTCGCTCCGTACTGACTGGTTTTTCGATAAAGTCGTGCGCACCTGTGCGAATCGCCTGAATTGCGACATCTAGGCCTGAGTGGCCGCTCATCATAATTACCGGTAGGTCACTCCGGTCCTTCCGGAGCTCTTTCAGAAATGTTAGCCCATCGGTTTCCGGCATGCGTACATCTAACAAAACCGCATCAACTTGCTGGCGCGCTAATTTCTGCCGGGCGACATGGGCGCTCCCTGCAACCAAGGGACTATACCCTTCAAGGTCCAGCATACGTGAGAGGCTAACAAGGATATTTTTTTCGTCATCGATGACTAATACGGTCGGTTTTTTCGCCACGAACTTGCCCTCCGATCGATTGCGCCGAATCAGTAGCGATACGGCCGCTTCGTCAAGCTAACAACCGTTCAGATCCTTCGCGTCTTCCACGTACCGGAAGCAAATTTCCACACCATCGCCGAAGTCAGCAGGATCACATACAAAAGTACCGCACCCCAGACTCCGACCATTCCACCATTCCACACAATGCCGAAGAGGTAGGCGACGGGAACGAGACAGAAGAAGTGTAAAATTAGCTCAGCAACCATCACAAAGGCGGTTTCACCTGCACCGAATAGAGACTGCATAAGTATCATGCCTACTGCGACTACAGGGGCCGATGCCGCCATCATGCGTAGAGCTTGTTTGCCGGCTTCCACAACGTCCGGCTCGGGGTTGAATAGCCGGGTTGTCGATTCCGGTACTATGACAATGACTACAGCAACAGCTGTCATGATGACCATTCCGATTCGTGCGGCAGTCCAACCATAGCGTTCAGCCAGTGTACCTTCTCCGCCACCCATCGATTGGCTGACTAATGTGGCGGTTGCTTGGCCGATTGCAATACAAGTCACCGCAATCACCGTCATGACGTCCATAATCACTTTGGTTGCTGCTGAATATATGGGTGGATTGGCGTCTATGACTTGCAGCTTAAGATTCTGAGTCCATACCGAGTCCGGTTGGCTCGCGAAGATGGATAGGGGCATATTCACGTATTCCGGCAGCTCTCTTGTAGCCGCCGCGATGATGTCCATATCGAGTCTGGCCACGATACTCAGAAAGAACGCGAAGCCAGTCATTAGGAACAGCGTCGCAATGCCCCCAGGGACACCCACGCGGACGACATTGCGGGTGATGCTCCATCGATACCCGCTTCTTCGGTAGAGACGGAAGCGAGTTCGTGTTTTAGGAACAACCGTAAATCCAATCATGACCGCGAGCCCGACATACGTGGCGATGAGTGATGCGAGCCCTGCTCCTGCCACATTCATCTGTGGGAACGGCCCAACACCAAAGATAAGTCCATAATTTAGTATGACATTCACACAATTCATGGTGATTGCCGCCGTCATATGGACTTTCGTCCGCCCGATGCCGTCGAAAAAGCCTTTGTAGACGATGGTAATTACCATCGATAGTAATCCGAAAAAGCGGTACTGAGAGTACTCGACTCCTAGCTCAACTACTCTCGGGTTGCTGTGAATCCGTGGAAAGACTAGGTCGAGCGTGAGTAGTACGACTGCCGTTGCAAGCACCGAGATAACAATGCTGCACAGTGCCGCATGATTGAAGATTTGACCCGCTGCATGGTCGTCGCCTTCACCGAAGCGTCTCGCGGATAACGCTTGGGTGCCTACTGCCAGCATGGTGGAAATCGTGCCACCAATCGCCCAAAGCAGTATCAGACTGATACCGATAGCGGTTTGACCAGCTATGGAGTATTCGGGACTCAAATGCCCCACCATAATGGTGTCAATGACATTAATTCCCGTTTGCGTCAGCATCGCGACGGCAATGGGAAAGGCTAATGCGCTAATGCGCTTGCCCAAGACTGGGTCAATTAATCGGCTGAGCATTGTTTCGTTTCGTCACTGTTCACGCTCGTGATCTACAACCGCGGAACGTTTTGGAACCGTACGTTATGCTTGGATACCTAGCAAGAATCGAAATTGTCCGCGCAGCGTCAAGCTCGAATTTTGTTCCGAATGACCACTGGCCTAGGTGCAGTGTGTTGACTGAGACAAGCCCTCGTTTTATGATCCGAACAAGATGGGCATAAGTTATTGTTTCCAATAAGAAATACATTTAGGTCTGCGCCTTGGAAGAACCGTTCGGTCAGACCTCACTCGTGGGGTGGCTTGTGAAGCTTACGATAAAGATCGGTATGCTGTTCATTGCATTTATGAGTCTTGTTATTCTGGTACCGGGTTGCAGTAATCGTGCACCTGTGCAGCAGCAAGCAACTGGCTGTACCTCAGACTCGCAGTGCAATGGAATGAAATGTGCGAGCGGCGAATGTGTCCAGTGTACCGCAGACTCACACTGCAATCAGGGCAATAAGTGTATGGTGTGTTCGGGTAATCAATGTGTGAAAAAGAGCAACTGCTGCACAGACGATTCGCAATGTACGCGAGGCCAGCGTTGCTTCCTCGTACGTGGTCGCGCGTACAGTCAATGTAAGACACCGAAGTAGGTACTTCGTTCGCCGTGTTCACATCGTTGACAGTAGCGATGGTGTCGGCTACCGTCCGCGCCATCTCCGAACGCTATTACTGAGCAGGACTAGCGGCGGGTGCCCAACGGCAAAGTGCGAACGAAGCACGATAGAAAGCTCATCACTGGCTTTCAAATAAGAGGGGTTGGAGGAAAAAATGAACACAGTTAAGGGACTTAGCGGAGTCCTCATCGCATGCGCGTCGGTACTTCTTCTAGTGGTGGGCTGCGGCCCTACATACCCTGATTGCTTCAACGACGAAGATTGTGCGAAACAAGGCCAGTTCTGCGTGGACGGAACATGTAGCCAGTGTCGTGATGACAGCCAGTGTAACGGCTCGAATGCATGCCGGGTATGCGAAGGCGCTGCATGCGCAACTCGTCCGAATTGCTGTACCACGGATGCAGACTGCCCCAACGGCTCGTGCTGGATGGTCGCTGGCCGAAACTACGGCGAGTGTGGAGCAGAGTGTGGCCCGGGCAAGGCGTGCCCTCCAGGACAACGCTGCAACGCCCAAGGCGCCTGCGAACCTGACGCGGCATGTGGCCCCAACTCACCGTGCCCTCCCGGGCAGATGTGTGACGGCGGCCAGTGCGTTGCAGGCTGTGCTTTGCAGACGGTGTATTTCGATTTCAATGAAAGCCGGGTACGCTTGGACCAACAGGAGAGCTTGAACGGCAACGCCGAGTGCATCAAAAAGAGAGGGCAAGGCGTACAGGTGCAAGGACACTGCGACGAGCGGGGTACTGAAGAATACAATATGGCACTCGGCGAGAAGCGTGCCATCAGGTCCAAGCGCTACCTTTCGACCCTCGGCGTATCGGACAGCTCGCTATCCGTCATGAGCTACGGTGAAGAGCGCCCGACCTGCACTCAAAGCAACGAAGGGTGCTGGTCGCAGAACCGGCGCGCTGAGTTCATTTTCCAGTAGAGCCTACGTTCATCCACAATACTGGCGGCGCGCACGGCAGGCTGAAAAGCTGTGACCGCCGCCAGGCCGGTATCATCACATGCAAGCCTTCCTTCAGCACCTGTTTAGCGCTGCCGCGATTGTTGCGACCGCGACCGGCTGTGCTTCGGCTGGAGAGCTTAGTGCAGTTGAAGCGCGTGTGATTGAACTAGAGAAATTCGAAGAGCACGTTCGACAGCTCAGTGAGCGCGACACCACCCGTTTTCAAAATCTATCAAATCAGATCAAGGACGCTGCAAACTTGCGGATACCCAAAGCCCACGCAACGACTCCGGGAGTGCAAACAGACCAGCCATTGACAATCATTGTCTGGGAAGGTGGAGGGAGTCCTGTCAGAATGACAAGCATGCCACCTGCTCCACAGCAACGCTGGGGGAGGCGTTGAAAGGAGGGGACCATGGTGATAATGAAGGTCGACTCTCAAGGCCGCTCCCGACGTGGACTTAGAAAGAGCAACCTCCGCGGGCTCTTGCGCCACGCAGGCACCCCGCGCATGGCTGCGCGGTCTGCGCGCTTAAGTCCAAGGGCCAATCTGTGCTTGAGAGCAAAC
>PKDL01000287.1 GCA_002863065.1 Pseudomonadota bacterium | reverse complement strand
ATCGCAGCCGGCAGTACCGGTTGCGCACTCATCGATATTCGTACATGTCGTACCATCGCCGGAGTAACCGGTGTTGCATGCACACGTAAAGCCGCCATCCGTGTCGGTGCACGTCGCGTTCGTATCGCAACCTGCGGTACCCGTCGCGCACTCATCGATATTCGTACATGTCACGCCATCGCCGGAGTACCCGGTGTTACATGCACACGTGAAGCTGTCGTCAGTATCCGTACACGTCGCGTTCGTATCGCAGTTATGTGCGCCCGTAGTGCACTCATCCACATCCGGACAACCGAGGCCTGTCCGGAATCCCACACTCGCATACTCATTGGACCAGCCCTCGGGATTACCGGGGAGGCTGCTCGGCAGCACCGTGCCCTGCACCGACTCCATCCCAACAAACTGGAAACCCGAAGCCAACGTCACCGGCCGCGGGTGATTCGACCCCGGTAGCGTGCCGACTACGCCATACGTCACCCCAGCTTGGAGCTGTACGGGCGTGTCCAGCGCTGCGTAATACAACCCATCCGCTTCGGGCTCGCCGTCCGTATTGACTGTCACACTGGCGATCAATGAGCCGTCGGATCCATAAAGACCCACTTCATAGTCACCCTCCATGGGAACGACCGTACAGGGGTCACCAAAACCCAGGTCGCAGCCAGGAGGGTTGTCGGCCATCTTGTAGTCTATGTGTACAATCCCCAACTCGGACACTTTCACGCTGCTATCCGGAATAAAGCGATAGCCGAGGACACGCTCGCTGTAAGCCGATGCCGATTCCGTCGCCTCAGGGAAGGAGGCCGCTCCGACGGCGCACTCGTCAATTGCTGAGCACGTCGTGCCATCGCCGGAATAGCCAGTGTTACATGCACACGTAAATGATCCCGGCGTGTTGGTGCAGGTCGCATTCGTATCGCAGTCATCTTCGCCCGTGGCGCACTCGTCGACCTCCAGACAAAATGTATCTGTTCCCCATGATCCCATGTAGCAGGTCGCAACACCGGTCGCCGCATAGCCAGGTATACAGGCGAAAGCACAACTGTCTCCACTGGCAGTATTGGCGCATGAGGTATCAGCTTCGTTCAGATTAGAATATGGCGGATTGGTTTCGCATGGGGCGGGCAGACACTCATTATTCATGCACATGGTGCCGCTCTGGCAATCCACATCACCCGTACACTCCACACACGCTGGGCTAACAGTGTCACCGTTACAGACGCCTGACGCACAGCTTGTGCCTTGGCTGGCAGGAGTATTCGCACAGCCAGTTACGGCATCGCAGCTGTCTTCCGTGCACTCGTTCGAGTCGTCGCAATTCAAGCTTGTACCGGCCTGACAAACGCCACCAGCATCACAGGTCTCTGCGCCATTGCATTGGTCGCTATCGGAACAGCTAGTCCCTGCACTCACATTTTCACACGCGTAAAACACGCACGTCTGGCAGGGATTACCGCAGTCGGACGCCACACCGCAGGTACTGTTGATAATTTGAAAATCAAGCGAACCATCATCTGTGTCCTGTGTCTCCGGGCTTCGAGCGGCAATGCTGCCGCTTGAAGGTGAGGGAGCATCTACCACGCCAGAATAGTCCCCCCCATTGTAGGTGACGATGTCGACCATAATGTGTCCTACGCCCAATACCAGGATTTCATCGCCAGCTGAGAGGACTGCGGTACCGGTAGCCCAGGCACTTAGACTCGCCATATCCGGGGTGCTCGCATCGGCTGACCGAAACTCGTAGTCAGCTCGGACTCCGAATTGAGTGAGAAAGTTTGACCCATCCATGGCCAGCACTGCGATGCCTTGCGTATCCAGCGTCGAACCGGCGGGAAACTGCCGCATGCCTTCTCCACCATCCGGTGTTTCTTCGTCGCCCACGGCGAAATCGGTGAGGTCGAGTGTAGTATTGGTCTGATTACGCACCTGAATGTGTTCGGCGTTCAAAGGGGTGTGAATGAACCGCGTAATTTGCAAGGGTGCGTATACGTCACCAGATGCGTTGAACCAGGCATCAAAGTGATAGTCGACTGTTCCGTCACTTACATCGCATGTCCAGGTATTCTCATAATTGGATATCCGCGGGTCGCCGCAGTCACTAACCACATCCAGGGCGTCGCTGATACCTGATCCTCCTAGGTCTTGAGTGTTGCCCGTATTTGCATCCTCACGAAAGGCTACAGTTGTGAATCGAGCTACAGGAGCGGGAGCATCGAGGCCCATCACAGTCCACGGTATGCCGATTTCAACCACGCCTGTGCCCACGGCAATCGTTCCCGTCCCAACCACACTGTACGCGCTATTGAGCACTCGCACGGTGTAGCTGCCGCTAGTACGTTGCGTTTGAATCAGGTACTCCCACTGGGCGGCATTAGAGACAGCAGTATCTGACAACCCCGCCAAGAAGCTGGCGCCACTGCCCGGTTGTCGATCAAGGTCCACCGCGATTTGTAATTGCACGGGCTGCGATGTGTTTGTCCATGCGGCTGCCGTTTCCACGCGCATGTACAGACTGCTCGTATCAGCAGTGAATGCCATCGAGATGATATCGGCCTCGTTCTCCGGCGAGGCAATGTCTGTGCGTGCGTCACTCATGGCGTCTAGCCAGATAAGCTCCCCTTCCGCATTGCTATTTCTCGCCACTAAGCCAAGATTGGCGGCCTCCGGGCTGCGGGTAGACCACTCATCGATCGAACCATCGACAGTAATCGGATGGGCTGTAACAACGGAGGGCAACAGCACAAGGCCCACAGCGCAGAGCAATGCAGAAACCGGCGTGGCAAAAGTCTTCATGAAGCATCCTTTATTCTTGAACTGGGAGTTTACAAAGATGCGCTAGTGTCGTCACGCTCACGTCGGACAATTTTACGAGAAATGAGTCTCGGAGATCTGCCAAGCCAACACGGCTTTTCACGTTAACTACAAGCCTGTGAACCCTCATGTGCGGTCTTAGGAAAATGTGTAAGCGGTGTGCTAATGTTTCCATCTGATCAAGACTCGACACGAGCGAAAAGGAAGCCGGTATGAGTAAAGATGAGACGACTCGGACACGACCTTATCGCGGCGCACTCTGTATCGTTGAGGGGATCGACGGCTCAGGAAAAAGTACGCAGCTCCATCTACTACATCGTTGGCTCGAGCTGGAGGGCTACCGGGTCTACCACACCGAATGGAACTCGTCGCCGCTCGTCAAGTCCATTACCCGACGAAGCAAGAAGCGACGGGCCCTGACGCCCTTTACCTTCAGCCTGCTTCACGCGGCTGACTTCGCCGACCGCTGCGAGCGACAGATACTGCCGCTCCTTCATGGTGGCTATATTGTCCTCGCCGATCGGTATCTGTACACAGCACTCGCGCGCGATGCGGCCAGGGGGTGTCCGATGTCCTGGGTGGAGTCCAACTATAGCTTCGCGCCCAAACCGGATCTGGCGCTCTACTTCAGGACGCCCCTGGAGGTATCTCTGGACCGAATTCTTCGGGGTCGTCCCGCGCTCAAATGGCACGAAGCAGGAATGGATCTAGGCCTCTCCCCCGACCCTGTGGAGAGTTTCAAGCTCTACCAGGGCCGTATTCAAAAGGCCTACGATAAGCTCGCCGACGAAGGCCGGCTCTCGGTGATTGACGCCACGCAGTCCGTACACCAGCTGCAGGAAGAAACTCGGCGTCACTTCCTGAATGCCATCAACCTTAGGCTCTACAAGGGGGACGCATGAAACCGACACACTTGTCGCCCCACCTGGCTGGCGCAGAGGACGACGCAGATGACCTCGGCTTTGCCGGTAATCCCGATTACCTCCCGGCCAGCATCGAGCAAGCCTTTCCGGGCCACCTGATCGTGATCGAGGGACCCGACGGCTCTGGCCGCAGCACCCAACTAACGCTACTCGCCGAATGGCTCGAGTGGCGTGGCTTTGCGGTCAAAACCATCGGACTCAAACGCTCCAAGCTCCTATCAAAGGACCTGGACGATTTGACCCGTAGTAACGAAATGCACCTGATGACGCAGGTGCTGCTCTATGCCACTGACCTCTACGACCAGATCGAAAACCTGGCGGTCCCGGCCCTCCGGGCGGGCTTCGTCGTACTCGCTGATCGTTACACTCTCAGCCTACAATGTCGTGCTGCAGTACGCTCGGTGAACTCGGATTACCTGCGCAACCTCTACGCCTACGCCCCACAGCCCGACCTCTGCCTCCGGCTCGCGGTCTCGCCCGAGACCGCCTTTCGCCGGTTGTTCTCCAGGAAGTCGGTGTTAAATCACTGGGAGTTTGGTGGGGATCTGAACCTTAGCGGCAATGTGTATGACTCTTTTCTCCAATACCAGGCCAACATGCAGGACACTCTGGCGGGTATGGGAACGGAGGCCGATTACACTGCGATCGATGGAGACCAACCGGTATCCGTTGTCAACCAAACACTCCGGGAGGCGCTCGGTCCGTACCTTGGCCTGGAGAATATCGAATACAGCCCCTCCGACCGCCTGCGGAACCTATGGGATATTCGGTAAGGTCCGGTGGACTCTTTGAAACGACTGGTCATTATGCGCCATGCAAAAAGTTCCTGGGCCTTCCCAGAACTCGATGACCACCAACGACCACTCACCAAGCGTGGCGTTCGTTCCGCGACACTGATTGCGGAGCAATTAGCGGCGCTCGATTGGGAGCCAGACCGAGTGTGCTCATCCACCGCCCAACGCACCCGGGAAACCTGGGAGGCCATGGCAGCAATCTTATCTCCAGATATCGATGTCGAGTACTTCCACAGCCTCTACCACGGCGGTGTCACCGACATCCTCGCCGTTCTTGAGCGCGTTGACATGTCCTCGGAAACCGTACTCCTACTAGGACACAACCCGGGATGGGAGGCCTTCGCATCGCTTCTTGCCCGGCAGCGCTTCACCCTGAAGACGGCCGATGCGGTGCTGCTCGAAACGTCCGTCTCCTCATGGCGAGAAGCCATGAGGCCGGGTCACTCCTGGTATATGCAGGCCTTTCTTGCTGCCCGGAAGCTCTACGACGCCGATAAAGGGTCACGTTCTTAGAGGAGTACAATCTCCAGCCCCGCCAGACCCGCTCGGCGTTTCTCAGTCGCCAAATCCGCCTGCGTAAGCGGATGTTCATCCAACCAGCCCGGCGGAAAGGTCAGCTGCAACGCATCGTCCAGTACTTGGATTGAGACCGACAATGGACTTTGGTCGGTACGATTCCTATGGAGTCGGTGGGCCAGCCGAAGCAGCGCCACCAATTTGATGGACACACGTTTTTGCGGCGACACCGCCTGCAGACGCTCAATCGAAAAACGACCACGGTGCCCCAATACCAGAGCGGCCAGACTACGCTGCTCCTGCATCGAAAAGCCGGGTAGATCACTATTTGCAAGCAGGTAGGCCCCATGCTTGTGATACCCGGTAAAGCCCATAAACAAGCCAACCTCATGCAGTTGAGCGGCCCATCGAAGCAGGCGGCGATATGGACGGACGGGAATTCCCCAGTCCTCTGCCACCTGATCGAAAAACGCCATCGCCCGATCCCCAACACGCTTTGCGTGGGTTCGATCCACTTCGAAACGCGTCATGAGGCGTTGAATCGTTCGTGTACGAACGTCGGCGTTGTGCTCACGCCCCTGTAAGTCGACCAATACGCCTTCGCGAAGCGCGGTGGACACCGAACGAAGTTCAGGAATATGAAAACTCTCCATAAGCGCATGGACAATCGCGAGACCGCCCGGGAAGACCTTCGCCCGCTCTCGAGACATCTCCGGAAAGGTAATCTTGTCGACGTGTCCGAATGTCTCTAGGTGCTCTTCCAGTCGACAAATCCCATCTAAGGTGATCCCGTTGTTACAGTACCCCAACTGCAAAAGTGTACGCTCCACGGCTTTCATGGTCCCGGATGACCCAACAGCGTGGTCAAATCGGTCGCGATATTTCCCGTGGCCCGAGCGGAGCTGTCGCCGCGCCGCTAGTGTGGCCTCATGAAAGCGATCACGCGTCATGCGACCGTCCGCGAAGTATTTGAGCGTCCACGATACACAGCCGAGATAATGACTATCGAGGTCGAGAATCTCAGGCCCATTGCCGAGCACGATCTCCGTACTCCCGCCACCAATATCGATCACTAGGCGGCGACCCAACTCATCGCACTGGAGTGCCACCCCTCGATAGACCAACCGCGCCTCTTCGAGGCCCGAAATGATATCGATGCGGTGCCCCAAAGCAGACTCCAATCTCTGCAACACAAGCCGTCCGTTTCGAGCCTTCCGAAACGTGTTGGTCCCCACCACGCGCACCCGGCTTGCTGGAATGTTTCGCAGCCGCTCACCGAGTCGACTCAGGCAGTCCTCGGCGCGCTGTATCGCTTCTTCCGATAAGCTACCGTCGGGAAGAAGCCCACCGGCCATACGAACGTACTCCTTTCGCCGATCGATGAAGGTGAGTGCTCCGCCGTCATCGGCACGAGCAATAACCATGTGGAAGCTGTTGGAGCCCAGGTCCACACCCGCATAGATTCGGTTGGTCGACCCTGTCTTCGGCTGCTCTCTTATTGGGACTACTTTGGCCATCGCTACTTCCACTGTATGCGAACTTACCCAATCCATCACGGGGTTTCATTAGAGTCAATAGTGGACGGTTGACCTCATATACACCTGTGGACGCAGCCATAGCCTCCAAATTGGTCTATGCCCATACAATGCACGTTCTGGAACGGTGCCGCTGGATCATTAGTGAGCTACGGTTTATCGGAAAAAGACCATCTACGTGGTCGTTTAGGCTTGATGGCTCCGGCAGCCGGACTCTCCTTCGGCGTGAACGCCTCAGGTCGCGGCACTCGTGCCGCTGAGGCCGTACCACTGAACCGCATGTAGATAGG
>PKDL01000004.1 GCA_002863065.1 Pseudomonadota bacterium | reverse complement strand
CTTGTTTTGAGGCCAAAGCGACAGGGTCGGCTAACCATTGGGTCCGCTCGGATTACTCAAGGTGGGCGAGTCGTTGCGCAGTCATCGCCGGTGCAGGTTATTGTACGAGGACTTCAGGCTTTGACGCCGAGTGCCGCGGAACGCGAGCAGAACTTACCAGCATCCCCATTCCTGCTCGTTCCGCGGATTGCGCGGGATATCCAGTACGTGGGCGAGCCCTTCGTTGTGGAATACATCTTACTTATTGAAGACGGACAACGGGTTACAGATTTCGGGATGAGGGACGTCGAATACCCTGGTGCAATTCAGCGTGAAAGTGCGATGGAAGAGCGCTTTGAACGTGTCGGCACCCGTAAGTTGAATGGGAAAAACTATGCAGAAGCAGTGGTCTTCCGCGAAGTATGGAAGGTGCTGCAACCCGAAGTAGTGACCGCACCTTCGCAAAAGTTAATTATCGAAGTTGGCGGCCGTTCTTTCATGCGGAACCGCAAGACGTTGAAAGCTCCACCACTCAAGTTAGATGTGCGGCCTGTTCCGTCCAGAGGTCGACCTTCTGGATACCGAGAAGGAGCAGTGGGAAAATTTCAGATTACAGCAGAGATCGAGGCGGACGACGCGCGTGGTCGCGCTTTGCTCGACGTGAAGATTACGGGTGTGGGTAGTTTGAGAACGCTAGATGCTCCGAAGATATCGGTTAGCGGCGCTGTGGTGCAAGAGCTTCCGAATGATGGCAATGGAAAGATTAAGGTGGACAATTCCGGTGTCTCGGGCACGGTTGGTTTTCAATATCTTCTCACGCCAGAACGCGTTGGCACTGTGTTTGTGAAGCCAATTGAGTTTTCCTTCTTTGACCCAGAAAAGAGTGAGTTTAGGACGGTCCGCACCTCCCAGCTTACCTGGAATGCAAAAACGGCTGGTCCCCAACGTATAAACCGCCCTTTGGTGCAAGCCGACACTCCGGTCTCTGGAGTCGAGCGGATTTTCAGACCCATTATCATCGAGGCCGTATTGTCCAGTGACTCAAGCCAGCCAACATCGCGTAAGGTGTGGTTTCCGTATGCGGTTGCGGCTCCTTTGGCTGTGTTTTTGGCTTTCGAGCTCATGCGCGTCGTACGTAAATTTAATACGTCGGATTCAACAAAGGGTCGGCGCCGCCGCGCTGGGCTCCTGGCTCAGAAACAGCTGCTGCAGGTGGAAGGTAATCTGGGGAAAGGCCACGGGCCTGAACTGTATGCCGGTATTGCCTCTGCGCTTCATGGTTATCTCAACGATAAGCATGGTACGGCGACTACGGGTATGGCGAAACAACGACTTACAAGCCTGCTCAAGGAGCAGGGATATGACTCCGCTCTGGCTGACGCAATTTTGGTCGAATTAGAAGCGTACGATGCGGCACGATTCTCTCCCAGTCGAGCAAGTGAAACCGAATTGAAAGCTGCATTATCGCGTGCTCGCGGGCTCATAGAACGGATGGAGGCGCATTCATGACCCGTCTTTCTGTAGCCTTGGTGGTGACTAGCCTCATGTGTGGCTTGCCGGGTATGGCGTTTGCACAGTCGCTCGATGAGCGATTCAAGGCGGCCAATGCCTCATACGTTCAGAAAAACTACCCGGAGGCAAAAGCACAATACATCGAGATTCGAGACCGTTATCAGGTCAACGATGCTCCCCTGCATTACAACCTTGGCAACTCGTATTTTCAGTTGGAGCAGTGGGGGCATGCTGTACTGTCGTACAAGCGCGCACTTGCCGCTTCGCCGGATGATCTCTTGGAAGCATCGATTAGAAATAATCTGGCGATGACTATGGACGCGTTGGTTGAACTGCATCGCAAAGACATCTCGAAGAGCGTCACTGTTCTCGATGAAACGCACGGTATCGCCTACAGCGTTTTTCACCTAATGTCCGAGAACTCGCTTGCGTGGCTTTTCCTGGTTCTGTGGAGCCTGTTCTTCCTCGTCGTGCTTGCACGACGTCTTTACCGGCCCTTTCTTGCCACGTTCCAGCGAGCACTCCTATTCATTCTTGGGCCGGCGACGTTGATCGCGGGAATACTTTTCATCGGTAATCTCAGTACAGGAGAATCAGTGGTTCGTGGTGTAGTGGTCGAACGCTCTGTGCGGATGCGAGAAGGTCGCAAGGCGGATTCTACATTGTCCGATGTCCCTGAAGGATTGGAAGTTAGAGTAATCGATGATTCCGACCCGCAGGATATGCGAATTGAACTCTCGAATGGCAAGCAAGGCTGGGTATCAAGCGGGGCAGTTGAACGCATCTAGATACGAGATCGTCTAGGACGTTCTCTGGAAGTCTACCTACGCCTTCGCATCAGGGTAAATGTGGTAGGTCCCAGTGATCTGGGCTTCAGCCAAGACGTGTCCCTCTATTGCAGCTCGGACGTCCCTGCCATCGAAGGTACCATCGACTGCGCAGCGAGTAGTGTCTAAGGCGTATATAGTGAACACGTAGTGATGCAGGCGTTCGTCATTCCACGGCGGGCACGGCCCATCATATCCGTAGTAGTTGCCGCACATATCCGGGTCGTCGGCAAACCAGGCCGTATAGTCGTTGATTCCATGTCGTGCACCACCAAATGCATCCGGTCCTGATTTGCCTTTGGCGACGACGCCAAGGCCACCAATGCCGGTATCAACTTCATTTATACTGACCGGAATATCAACAGCCACCCAGTGGAAGAAGTCGATGCGTGGCAGATTGTGAGGCACCGTTCGCCCCTCTTGATTTACATCATCTGCGCGACTTGGGACATCGGGGTCGTGAACTAGTAAGGCGAAGGATTTGGTTTCGGCTGGCGCGTCGCTCCAAGCTAAATGCGGGCTCATATTCGCTGTCAGTCTAACGTGGTTTTCGGGGTCATAGGCACCGAATGCATAGTCTTCTCCGATGGGCTGGCCATCGGTGATGTTTTTGCTGATAAGTTTCACGGGTGTTTCTCCTGCTTCTGTCTAAGTGACCAGGGTTCGGACTCTAATCACCTCACCGGTCGCCGTACCCACTGCGTACGCTGCCTTACCTTGGTATGTCAACGCGCTCCTTGGTCAACAATGGGAAACTGACTCATTCCAAGTTTTCCGCTTCTGATTGGCTGAGAGTTAGACCTTACCGTTCTCAAAGTTTACCGGTCCTGTTACTCTATGGCCGGTGGTTGATGGTCATGAAAAAGACAGCGGTACAGCGATCCCTGATGGCAGTGCATCATCCTTAGGTGCGTTCGACCTGCGACGTAGGGTCGGTCATGGCGGTATGGCTGAGATTTGGCTAGCGGAGCGCCGTGGAGTCCAAGGCTTCAATAAGCCTGTCGCAGTCAAGAAGATCCTCGCTGCCAGAGCGGAAAAAAAGAGCTACATCGAGATGTTCATAGGCGAGGCTAAGCTCGTCAGCCGGTTACAGCATAGAAATATAGTTCAAATATATGAATTAGGAGCGGTTGCCGGAACCTACTATATCGCGATGGAATTCGTCGACGGTTGGGATTTGCTGAAGCTGTTGAAGCAGTGCTCGCATGGTCGCAGGCCGCTGCCAGAATCTCTGGCGATACACTTGATTTGCGAAGTGTTGAGAGGTCTCGATTATGCGCATAACGCAAAAACTCAAGACGGTAACGACCTAAACATTGTCCACTTTGATGTATCCCCATCCAATATTTTACTGAGTAAGAATGGCTCTGTGAAGCTTACTGACTTTGGCGTTGCTCGCGCGTCAATGGAACTTGGCGAAGGTTCGGCAAGCGATAGGTTTCGTGGGAAAATTGCGTACATGTCTCCTGAGCAGCTTGATAATCGCGCGGTCGACCGTCGGAGTGATATTTTTAGTGCCGGTATTGTCTTGTATGAAATTCTGACTCTCAAACGGTTGTTTCGGGCCAAGTCGAATGATCAAACAATAAGTAATGTCCGTAAAGCTGATATTGAGCCACGACTTCATCGTCATCCAGAGATTGCGGCACCCCTCAAAGCTGTGTTGCGTAAGGCACTGAGAAAAGAGCCTGACGAACGGTACGCTACTGCGTCAGAAATGGCAGATGCTTTGGCGGACTATCTGTTCGAAAGCCACGTTCGAGTAACAGATCGACAGGTTGCAGAGTTCCTCAGACAGGTGTTCGAGCGTACGCCTTCTGCAGGGTTTCTGAAGGTGGATACGCAATCGGGACGAACCGGACACAGCGGATCTGGCGTTGGCTCGACGAAACGCTCGGACAGCACTTCGCCGGCCTATACGGACAACGGCATGTTTGATGCGGAAAATGCCCTTCGTGTCCTATGTCGACTTGCGACGCAACGGGCATCTGGGAAGTTATCGGTATCGAGAGATGGCGCGCGAAAAACGCTATATTTTGCGCGTGGAAGATTGGTGTACACGACGTCATCATTGCCTTCCGAGCGGATTGGCCAGCTTTTATTGAGTAGTGGCGCTGTTACAGAACGCCAATTGTCCATGGCGAAGGAACGGGTCGAAATACAGGGAGAAAAAGTTGGGCAGGCGCTTGTTGCGCTTGGAGCGCTGAGTTTTCCTGACCTACACCGTTGGCTCGATAAGCAGGTGGAAACGCGGTTTTCCGAGGTATTTACCTGGAAGCAAGGGCATTACTCCTTTAGCTCTGATTCGATGCCGGACCCGGATGTACCCCGTCTAAACATCGATGTGTTCTCTCTTAGTGCTCGTGTGGTCGAGTCGGTCTTTTCTAGTCGGTGGCTGGCCTCGTACTTCGGGAGACTGGGAAATCCTACACTGACCCCATCAGAGTCCGCTCCATTTCCAGTGGAGAACTTTCGTCTTGCTGGGCGCGACCTGCGATTGGCGCGGCAATTACTTGGGAGAACAGCCAGCATTCGGGAGTCGCTACGCCGATTTGCTAAGGCCGATATTGAAAAGCGGCAAGTATTGCAGTTGCTGTTTCTGCTTCATCAAACAGAGCATCTCGTAGAAAAGTCATAACAGCAGTACTGGACTGTCGGGCTGGGCATCCTGAAACACCACAGTGAACGCGTAGCGATTTCCCCTCGAAACACTCGAAAGTGGCCGCTTTCTTTGCTAGAGCACCGCCTCAGTTTATCGTCATGCGGCCGCAAATCACTCTAGTCTGAGACTAATCGTGCTTCACACACGCGGCCGATGTATAGGAGACAAACTCACATGAGTCAGCGAGCTGGTGTCCTCTCAGCCTTACGGACACATACGAAAAAGTATCGAGAGACGCAGGAGCCATCTCGTCGCCAACTGTCCCGGCGAATACAACCTATTCGGCCGCTATCGAAAGCACGTATCTTGGGTCCGGGCCGGGACCGACGCTTCCGGTTATCGCAATACCACGTGAAATTGCGTGGCATTGACACAGTATTCGCTGATGAGGGTACAGGGGAAGCCATACTGTTCATTCATGGTTTGGCAGGTAACGTAACGCACTGGGTGAATGTCGCGCCGTACTTCCTAAGTACACATCGCGTGTTAGCGATTGATCTGCCGGGGCATGGCGAAAGCGAGCAGCCCATGAGTTGGTCTATCAACGATTACGTAGCTCATGTGGTGGCTTTACTCGACCGTCTTGATATTGCTCGTGTCACCATTGTAGGCCACTCGATGGGAGGCATGGTTGGTGCAGCACTGACGATCCAATACCCACATCGGGTACTCCGTACGGTTCTCGTTAATCCTGCTGGTATGCAGCCGATGCCAGGCCCAGTTCGGATTGCTGGACGGCTGGTGCTCCGAGAGCGACTTCTTAAGCCCTTGCTACCGAAAATTTGGAAATTTGGCATCTTGGGTAATGTATTTTTCACGAAGAATGCATTCACCGACGCCTTCATACGAACTGCCGAGCAGACGTATGACCCTGAAAGAGATATCGCGGGAATTGCTCAGGTCATGGCGGGCTTACGAGGCGACTTATTGGACCGGAGTTTTGCGGCGTTGCTACCAGATATAACCCGCCCAATATTTCTTATTTGGGGAGATAAAGATCGACTAGTGCCCGCTGGTTTTTTGCGTCGTGCATCGAATGAGCTTCCTAATGTAGTTGTCGAAGAAATAGCCAACTGTGGGCATATGCCCATCATCGAGTACCCAGAGCGTGTGGTCGCATTCCTAAAGCGCGCTTTACGGGTGTAGTATGCAAGCGACTGTTAGAGGCAGTCAGGATCGTCCTCGTCGTAGAATCGTACTATAAGGCCAAATTCAGGACTAAATGACGACCCATTATCCGCGCCAACGATAAGTCCCTCGTCACATAGGCTATTGGGCCGCCATGCCACGTCGAGCAGGTGAGTATTGAAACTTCCATTGTAGGGGGCGTCTCCGAAAGCCGGGATGGATACATTGGTCCACGTAGTCGCATCGTAGTCGACGTTACCTCCCGGTCTGTGATCGAAAACGCTTCCCTGCAGCGGTAACCCCGTTGGTCGTGATACGACCAGTGCTCTAGACCCGTCTTTCCGCCACGCAATGGCATTGCCACTTGCGCCATTATTCGGGGACGGCACTTTAGTCGACTTCCAATCGCTATCGAATACGTATACGGAGTTGGTCGAAGTACCAACGACGATACCGTAGGTTCCATTCGGTCTCCATTCTGCGCGACCCGCATTACCGAACCCAGGAGACCAGCCATTACTGACTATAAGATTTGACGCCAGTATCCATGACTGGCTTCCTGCCCCGTTGAAACCCTCGCTCGTAATGAGCGCATTAGAGCCAGGGTATGCCGTAGTGGTCCACATAACATCACTGATTCCCGAGCCAGACGGATATGCGGTCGTATCCACCAGACTTTCATCGATTGTGATGCGGTAGACACGGTTTATGTACCCCCCTGCATTCTGGGCTCTAGTGCAGATTGCCCATTCGGTTCCGCTGGGGTCGGCAACAACGCATGTGGCCTCTTCACCTGCAAAT
>PKDL01000263.1 GCA_002863065.1 Pseudomonadota bacterium | reverse complement strand
GGATTTCAGCGTCGATTACATATGGGGTGATATTGGTGAAGACACCGAACCGCGTAGTGACGCGATTGATGGGTCTCCATTCAATATCCACTCGAGAATTTACCGGAAAGAAATCGATATTTAATCGGGCAACACCGGGATTGAATTCGACATTCTGGTAGCTGAAGGACAGGCCGGCACTGAAGGTCAGCTCAGGCCGAATGACCCAGTCGAGTCTTGCCTGTACTTGGTGTTGCATTCGTCCAATCGAGAAGCCCGTAATATCTGGGTCATCATCACTTGGTTCGTTAGTAACAATGGAGAATTCATCTCTGCTTCCGAACCAGAGAAGTCGTAGATTGAAGTTGTCGTTCGGCGTGTAGTCCGCGCGATATTGATAATCGTAGTAGTTCGGAGCGGCCGTGAGAGACACATTATCGCTGGGAATGACTGCCGCGAGGATGGCATCGATATAACTTCGACGGAATGCTCCGCCCATCGCCCAGTTATCGTCAACCTGTCCTGTGATATACGCCGCAGCATGGAATGCGTTTGTATCGATATGTCCGTGGATGCCATTGCGATCGATAGGCTTTAGACCAACTCCCAGGAAGCCACCGATGGCGTCACCGTATTCGGTTGAAAAGCCACCGGCACGGAAATCGATATCGCTTATCCACTCGTCCTGCAGTACTGAGTACAGGCTTCCGAAGTGAAACACTTCCAGTAGTGGCAGGCCATCAATGTAGAATTTGGTATCTTCAGGTGCCGAACCACGCGCGACAATAGCACCCGTATTGGGTCCTGCTCCAGGCGCTCTTGCGAGTCCTGGGAGTACTTCGACTACCTTTAATGGGTCCCCGGATGTACCGGGGATTTCTCTCGCACGCTCCATGCTAACCACTACCCGGCTTGCATCAGAGGTTGGGGCTTCGATCGTCGTGGTATATCGCCGCGTGGGTCGGGGCGTGAGTCGGAAAATTTGTGGTGCTGTCCCTGGCTCTAACATCGCATCGACAGGGTCGTAGTCCAGTTCAGGTACTTCCACCCGGAGTGGCCGTTTAGGTAGTGCATCGAAGCGGAACCGTCCAAACTCGTCAGTTGCTACTTCGAGGCCTAATTCTCGAATGTATACCGGCATTCCTGGAATGCCTTTGCGGGATCCTTTTTCGAGTAGCCGACCCGCAATGATTCCATTCCCACTCATCGGTAATCCAGACGTCTCGCGGCGCCCTCTACCAAGCCAGTTTGGTCCACGACCAACACGTACTGTCCACTTAATGCGCACAGGTAGCGGTACTCCATCCTGCGTTGCTGGAGTGAATTTCAGGTCTGCGATGGCCGCGACCACTGCAGAATCCCACGGCTCTCCTGCCCCACCAAGGATGACAATATCGGCTGGGAATCCGTCCTCTAATACCGTTAATTCTACTTGGACGGATACTGCTATGCCTCGTCGCCCTACGCCTTCAATATTTGGGGTAGGACTTACTAATGTCGGTGGCACTATTGGCTTTATTGATGGCGAGTCTTGTGTGCTGAGGAGCATTGCTAGTGCGAATAATGTACTCATGGTGCCGTCACCGTGAACGTGGTCTCGTACCAGCCGACTCCAAAGTTATCGTCGCGTATCACGGCGATAACGCGCATCGGCCCTGGTTCTGCCGAGGAAGTAATCGTAGTCTCTTCTGCATTTCGAGTTCGAAATGGGTCGGCTTCACCCCCTTCGACGAACCACGTTATGAGCACGTCTTCTGCGCCATCAGAGACGACTAGCTGCGGTTTAAGAGCGAATGTCGAGTCGACAAGTACGTTCGTTGCAGGTGCTTCGTTGTTCTCATCTAAAAAGGCATCTATCTCAGGATGCGTACCTTCCTGGGCGAAGGGGATGGTAGCGACTGATGTTTGCTGTCCCTCCTCCCCGCTGGCCAGCATGCGAACGTATATGGCTGGTACATCGACTCCCGACGATTCAAAAGTGCTCGCATCTGGAATAGTGAGGGGCATTGAAGCCCCGACGCCAAGCTCAAGTTCAGCAAACTCCGGTTCGGTCGCACAACGAGGGTCTCCGTCCGGGATGTATGGTCCGAAGCAGACGAACCATTGTAATGTCTCCACGCCATGGGTAATTGCCTCAAGTTCCACCGTCGAGCCATATGATACCGTCCGCGGGTTGGCACGGGCGCCCAACACCTGAGGAGGTGCCAGCGTGGATGGTTCTTTACCCATTTCGCCGCAAGCGGACCAAATACAGAGTAGGCCAGCAATGTGAAGTGTGTGCTTCATCACGCAACAATTACCTCATGGTCTGAATTTGACCGTGTAGGCCACGGTCGATTTGACGTTTGCATTTCCGAGGCGTCCGGGTCTCCATCGGATCGTTTTCACAAATGCGACGGCCGCCTTTTTCGCGAGTTTAGGCGCGCTTCCCAGCGCTTTGGCGGACGTGAGATTACCACGTTTATCGATACGAACACGTACCGTAACGGTAATCGGTCCTGATTTTATTAGGCCTTGTGGCCAGCGTGGTGTGGGGCGATAGATAGGAACCGCTGGTCGCAGTCTCGGTCGCCCTTGTTTTGGAGTCAGATTTTTGTTGGTACCACCGGTCGTGGCTGGTCTGGGTCGGGTCTGTATTGGCGGCCTTTCGACCCGATCTCCTTCGCTGGAATCACCGTTGGGATCAATAGGGCCTGGACCTGATACTCCGCTTGGATCCCAGTTCCCAATATTTACAGGACCACCGGCTCCACTTCCTGGTGCAACAGGCGTTGTTTCCGTTCGCTTACGCTTGGAGGTTAGACTTCGTCCAGACCGACGCTTCGGCGCTCGTTTCGTATTTGGCTGTGGTGTTGGTGCCACAGCTGCAGGTTTTTCTTCAGGTAATTCTGGCGGTTTTGGGGGCGCCACGGTCTTTTCCGCAGGTAGCGGTGCTGTACTCGGTTTAGGTTTCGTTGGTGGCGGCTTCGGAAGGGTTCTAGCCACCACGCGCCGAACGCGGTCCTGCTTAACTTTTGGTTCGGGAGATACAGGTGTCAGTATCCCTACCCCTGCGTGTAAGCACAATGATACGGTCAGTGCTGCCAGTGGGGTCCGATGGGACCGGTACACTCTACCCTTCTCTCTTTGACAGATTAGTTTGGATGGCGAACCGGTAAATGCCTTGCTCACGTAGCAGGTCGAGGAGCCGGACGAAGCGTTCGTGCCGCGCATCTTTATCGGAAGCGACTATGACCTCCATTTCCTCGCCGCGCTCGGCGATCTCCTGCTTAATCCGTGTCGTCAGCTCCTCTTCTGTCAGCTGCTTTCCTTGGATGATAAAGCGGCCTTGCTTATCCACCGCCACCGCAAATATCGCGTCTTGGCTGCTTCTATCGGCGCTGGTTGATGCTGATGGGAGCTCAATGGGTATATCGCCTTCGACTGATTCGTCAGCCAGAAGGTCTCCAACCACCATAAAGATGATGAGCAACACGAGCACAACGTCGACTAAGGGGGTCACGTTGATATCGGAGATAGCACCTCGCGCTTTGGATGGTCCTCCTGCCCCCATATCAGTTCTCTGACTCGAATCGGGACATGAGTTCTTTGGCCACTACTTCGGTACCACCAACACTTCGCTCGATTTTACGCTGGAATGCGTTGTACGCCATTACAGCTGGGATAGCGACGAATAAACCAACTGCCGTCGCCACCAGTGCTTCCGAGATATTCCCCATAATCAGCTGTGCACGGTTCGCTCCTTTGGTGGCGGTTTCTAAGTCAGCGAAGGCTGCGATAATTCCGATGACTGTACCTAGCAACCCGATAAAGGGTGCATTGGAACCGAGCGTTGCAAGGAAGCCGATCGCTCGTTCGTAGCGCATCCGTTCGCGTTCGACTATTGCTGCATAGAGGTCTTCAAGAGCTCGTCTTGGCCGATCTCTGTGGGTTACTAATGCACGACCAACAAGTACCTCCATCCCCGGGTTTGTGCCGAGAGCTTTGAGAAGAGCTGATTGAGAATTATCGGCGGCTGCGATGCGTTGCGATAGTGCGTCAATGTCCACTTTTCGTTTCTGGAGGAACAAAAAACGCTCGATAATGATGGACACGGATGACACGGATAAGACGATAAGCAGCCACAAGATCCATTCGGCACCGGTAGCGTCCAGTAGTAAGCTCAGCCGCTCAACCATTGTTGTTTCCCCTGGCTGTGTGTCGCGAAGCTCGCATGATATAGAGAGTGCAGTAACGTCGAGAATATTGAGCTTCGTCGTATTCCATAAGAGGTAAATCCTTCATTTCATTGATACGGATGCATCATTGGTAACTTATGGTGCTTGTTTAGCCGCTCTCTTCGACTTTCCGTCTACTTGGTGGACCGACACTGTGGATTGATTTGTTGGTGAAAATACATCTTAGTTTGGTCAATCGCGGAGTATGAGCTGGTGAAAAAAGGGGTCTTACTCACTCTTGTTGGCTTGGGAATGCTTATCTTCGATGGGACTGTAGAACCGGTCTTTGGCATCCAAGTTACCAGCGGGTTCCGATTTCCTGTCGGCGTTTTAGCGATGGTGGTCGGGGGCTTGTTCGCGGTAAGCGCACGGCTCGCGATGGTATCCGCGGAAATTAGCACTCATGAGCTCTCGCTGTGGGGTGGAGCACTAGAAGAAGCAACTCCTCGTATTCTCGAATTGTCCGAGCAGTCGCTTACCACGGCCTATATTGTGGAAACCCTGGAGGCTGAGACGGGCATACCGCAGCACGTCTTAGTACGATATATGTACGCGTTGAATCAGCATGTGCGTGCGGCTACTGAGGCCGAGCGGGCCGAAGAGCGACGTAAGCTCTCCTAGCTGACCATCATGGCGGTCGTTCATCCGCTATCGACGCCGAATGAAAGAGCCGTATTTCTCTCCGCTCGTATGACAGAAATCAATTGGCGAACGAAGCCGCTCCCATCTCCTCAGTCATAAGGTAAGCTAATGCCATGGGCATGATGAATTCAGATAAGTTATTTCGGCTCGCCGCCGCACTGCGTGAAACCGCCACCCGACTAGATGACGGTGCATATTATCAATGGACGAATCAAGGCGCCTGTAACTGCGGGCATCTGGCACAAACGCTGACCACCAAGTCGCGTGCTGAAATCCACTCGATGGCTCTGGAAAAGGCGGGTGATTGGTCTGAGCACGTGGTTGACTACTGCGCGACGAGCCGCTATCCGATTGATCACATTATAACGACCATGTTAGATGCAGGCCTAACTCGCCGAGATCTATCGGATTTAGAGAGATTACGTTCGAATGTCGTAAGAGTTCGCTTGCCAGAAGGGCGGCGAGCACTTGATTATCGTCGTCGTGATGATGTTGTTTTGTACATGCGTACCTGGGCAGACCTCCTCCATGAAAAGGCGGAAGCGCAGGCTATTCTTCATCGACGCGCTGCATAAGCTTCTCGTCGGTCTTCTGTTTCTCTCGTTGACGGCCTGCGGTTCTCCACTGGATGAGCCGGTCGGTAATATATCTGCCTGCCGCGACATTAGCGACGCTCTCCGCTCGAAGTGTGCTGGACAGCCAGATAAGCCACGTTGGCTGAACTGTGATGTACTCCCTGGATGCCCAAGCGGTCAGGTCGAGCGCGCTGATGTCGCAGAGTGCGTGTCAAAGATAGGCGCCGCCGGCTCATGTGCTGCCGCCCGTGCGGTGCAGTGCACGATCGCTAAAACTGATTGTGCATCTCCTCAAACCACATTGGACAATACCCTGGGTTATGACGAGGCATGTAACCTTGTGTTTGCTGTCATGCCCGCCTCGTGCTTCACAGAGACCGCCGCCGATCAATGGACGGATGCGCAACGGTACGTCATGTGCAACGAAGCACTGGGTTGCGATGAAATGGGGGCATATTTGGATACAGCGATAAGCGATGCGGTAACAGCAGCCCAAACACAAACGGATTGTACAGCGGCGAAGCAAGCTGTCCGCGACACGATAGGCACCAATAAAAAATACTGCTTTGAGACGGAGAGTCTTCTGTGACTCATATCGCGGCTGCTGCTGACCGGGCGACTTTATCCACATCGACTCCATTATTCGCATTTGACGGTGTTGATCACTGGTATGGGTCGTTTCACGCGTTAGATTCCATCAGCGTCACGGTCGGGGCTGGGGCTATTGGCTTACTTGGGCCCAATGGTGCCGGGAAGACAACCCTAATACGGACCTTATTAGGACTACTCACGCCCCGGAGTGGGACCACCAAGATACTAGGATTGGACCCACTTTATGCGGGCGCCCAGATTCGCTCGCGTGTTGGCTATATGCCCGAAAATGATTGCTTTTTTGATGGGTTGTCTGGGTTAGATTCTGTTGTTTATGCTGCCAGGCTATCCGGTTTGCCTGCTGATGTCGCTCTCAGGCGTTCGCATGAAGTTCTGGACTATGCGGGTCTTGGGGAAGCGAGATATCGGCCCGTCAGTGACTACTCCACTGGTATGAAGCAGCGAGTGAAGCTATCTCAAGCCCTTGTACATGGCCCTGACCTATTGCTTCTGGATGAGCCAACGAATGGATTAGACCCACGTGGCCGTGATGAGATGCTCGACTTGATCGAAGGATTATCCGCTATTTCTGATCCGATTAGCGTCGTACTCAGTTCTCATTTACTAGATGATGTCGAGCGCGTTTGTGATCGGGTCTTGTTGCTGGCCGGTGGTTCACTCCGTCACTACGGTCGGATTGATGAGATGACATCCGGTGCAGGTGGAACGTACGACGTGGAAGTTCGAGATGAAGCGGCGACGCTGATAGCTATTCTTCAGGCCGAGGGAATTCAGTGTGAGTCAAGTGAGTCTCGTAGTGACCGCTTGACGGTCCACCTGGAGGAACGTCAGTTGCAGGCATTCTGGGAAGTTGTGGATGGGTCAGGAGAGCAGATCCGGCACTTTACTCCGATGCGAGTGACGCTAGAGCGTGCGTTC
>PKDL01000260.1 GCA_002863065.1 Pseudomonadota bacterium | reverse complement strand
GGAATCGGCGACGACCACCCAAACAACGCGCACAACGAGATGCGCCGTACCGACTGGTAACTACCGTGATCGACGCAGAGCCTGTGTTGGAACTTGAGCCAAACGGCAGCCGCGACTACGCGGGTGAACTTCAGCCCGGCGAAACCCGCACAGGTCATCTTGGATGGTACGGAGATCAGGATTGGTACCGACTGCCGCTTGGTGAGGCGTCTGAAGGCTCTCTCGTACGATTAGACCTTCGAAGTCCGAACGGTGTTAAGAGTCGGCTGTGGGTAACCGACCGGCAAGGCAAGTCTCTAGTCAAAACGCCAGAAAGCGGAGTGCCATGGCCCATCGGTAATCCGGTAACCATTCGCGATGTAGCCGTGATCCGAAAACGACTCCCCTACTACGTTCAAGTGACCACAATGAAGGGGGCAAATACCATGCAGCAGTATGAATTAACCGCGCGGGTAGACATGCCACAATCACCGCATGAAGCAGAGCCGAATTGGTCCCCAGCCCTTTCATCGCTCCTAGAAACAGACACACCTATCAACGGATATATCGGTCACCCGACGGACTGGGATACGTTTCGTCTCGAATCTCGAAGCCCAGTGATGGCAACTATCGTCACCACGGGCGTACCAAACGTGGATTTGAAACTTGAGCTCATTGACCAGCGTAAGACCGTTATACGAACGATCGACGATGGCCCTCAGGGAAGCCCCGAAACCCTAGGACTCGTTCCCGTTGGACCCGATACGGCCTATGTACGCGTTAGTAGTAAGAAACACACGTTCAATATCGATGCAGGCTATCGCATTGCGGTCACTACGACTGAAATCGGTAATCAAGAGCTGGAACCCAATGATGACCTTACTCAGGGCCGGCGCACACCGCTTCGTGAGGGTGTGGACTTCGAGGGCTACGTCCATCCACGGGGCGACATTGACGTGTTCGCATTTGATATTACGGCCCCCGAGGGCGACGCAGTGGAAAAGAC
Source organism: Pseudomonadota bacterium (assembly GCA_002863065.1). GTDB lineage: Bacteria > Myxococcota_A > UBA9042. The sequence continues at coordinate 5,961 of PKDL01000260.1, read as the reverse complement.
GATGAGCATCTATCTCCGAGGGGTTGTTGGACTCAATCTCGGCATGGAACTCTTAGATGCCAAGGGAGAGCTAATCACTCGTAAGCGCGGTATTGGTCCGCAAACTGAGCGCAACATCACTCATTCCTTTACCCCTGGTCGTTATTATGTGCGCATAAAGGAGCTCACCTCATCGGCGTCCAATACTGAAGAACCTTACCTAATACGACTGGGAGCTCCTCCACAGAACGATTGACTTGCTGTTCTGGTCACGAGTCATTAATGTGCTCGGGAGTAGAAGGCTTGGAGCCACAGATGGTGACGATTACTGAAGCGTGTATACAGCACTTGGAGTCAATCGCTGAGCGAGAGGGTATCTCGTTTGTAGGCGTGCGCCTGAAAGTGACGGGTGGAGGGTGCGCCGGGCTGACGTACCATGTCGTGGGTTTTGAAGATTCTGCCACCGAAAAGGACCTGATTTTCGGCGAGCACCCTAAAATTTTTGTGGATAACAAGAGCCACAAATTTCTAGACGGAATGGAACTTGACGTAAAGTCCGCAATGGTCGGCACTCACTTTGTATTCAACAATCCAAAGGCCACCAAGACCTGTGGGTGTGGCTCGTCATTCTCTATTCAATAGCCTAATCAACGCCATAGCCCGCAATACGAGAGAGCATGCGTTCTCGACATGGATGGCAGCGCACCCCCCATGCATAGGCCCTCGCCTCGGATACAAGTCCTTCAGAGAGTGCCTTACGAGCGGCTAGCAAGGCGATTTCCTCTCCATCTACCCAAAATGAAACCAAGCGTTTAGCGAGGTTGACTGCGCGCTTCCTTGCACCGCTGCGAACGAAAATCTGTGCACATTGATATGCGGCCCAATTGCGACCAACACTCCGGATTCGGCCGCCAATGCGGTGTAATGTTTTCTCACATCGTCTCAATGCCTGTGCTTGCAGCCCTTCCGACCACAGTATCTGCGTAATTTCTCCTTCCACCCAAAAACCGAGGTCACCACTTGCGATCGCCGGGTCACAGATGGACTTCGCACTATTGATAATCGCCACTAGCCGAGGTGTCTCGGAATCAGGTCGGGATGCGACAATACGATTCGCCACTGCACACGAACCAAGGCGGCTAAACACTGCCAAGGCCGCCTGCACGACGTTGAAATCGACTGCGCTCCAGTCTTGGCGCTTCGCAAGGCGGTCAAACATTGATGTGGCTAACTCACTTAAACCGTCGGCGATGAAAATACGAGCCACTGCGACTCGACCCGCTAATTCATCCACTGCAGTGAGGTTTCCTATCTGTTCTAAGGCGTCATCATACAGACCGAGCTGCGCTAAAAATATCCCCAATGTCTTGCGGGCTCTCTGGGATACAGGGTGCTGTTGTTGCTGGAGCCACAGACGCAACAGCTGAGCTATCTCTTCCGCAGCAGCATGCTGTCCGTCATCTAACAAACGTTGCGCCCCGATGAGAGTGGCTTGTAGACGCTTTTCTCGCCCCAGCCAGTAGCTCGCCAACTCTTCGCCAAGTACCTTTACATGTTCAATCGAACCAATACTGGCCCAGCCCACGAGTAATCCCTGCAAGACCGAACCCTTTTCTGCTGGTTCTAGCTGAATTGATTTTGCCGTTGACCTTAGCTGTTCGGAGAGCGCTAGCATGCGCTCATGCGATTTGCTGGGAACGCTTAATGCTACCTGCACCCGCCGATAGATTGGATGGTTCGCATCCCAGAATACTCGTTTCAGGCTTTGTTGTACTAGCTCATGCTCAATAACGCCCGGTTCAGGGCGTATGACTCGACCATCGACATCCCATTCCAATATCACGTCTGCGGTACTTGTAAGGGTAGATAGCGCCCTTTGTGGAACCGGTGGATACGCTGCAAACTCATGTATGCACTGCATTGTGAGTCCAGGTAACTGCTGTAAAATCCATATAGAATCGAGTCCAGCCCGATCTTGAACTTGTTTCAAGCCTATACAGAGGTCCTGTTCCGCTAAATTCGTATCAAGCCAACCGAGCAATCCGTGTACAAGAACCTTCTCATATGCCGATATTCCTCCAGTACCCTGAAGCACGGCCGCAGCCATATCCTGTAGGCGCGCCAGTGAGTTTGGGTGACCATAAATACGATTCGTAAATCGCTCATAAGGAGTTGTCACCCGGTGCCGTTCAGAACGCATCTTCCAAAGGTGCTCTGCCCCCGGATGTTCACGGTAGGCAATCGCCAAGGATAGCGCCGCGAGTAATTCGCTTTTCTCTGACGCGGATGCACCACGTTGAACCAGTGCATGCATGACCTCAGCATTACCGACGGCAGGGCACACATCCTGAAAACCAACGGCGGACGCCATGCGGCACCATGCAGACTGTTCCGGCGTCGCTGTGAATCCAAGATGCTCCGCCAAATGTATGGCTGCGGACGCAGATACGAGGCCACCACGCCAACCGGGCCCCATGGCTCCTGCATTGCTTATAATGAGCGTGTGAGTATGGCGGTGGTAGACATAGCGGATCGAGGACGCAATCACTTGGTGTAGAAGTCCCGAACCGTATGACAGCGGCGGGGACTCCAGGCGTACGATGTTCAACATCCGTAGGCGTTGCCGCAGTGCTAGTGGCAATTTTTCCACATGGCCTAAGACCCGGACACAGGCGGTCTCCTCAACATTGCTATCAACACTGAGATACCCACCAACCGAGCGTCGTAGCTGTGTTTGGCAATCAGCACCAGCAGAGGTGGCTGACAAGACGGCAGCGAATATGAAGGCCACGGATACGTTCCGAACGACCATTTCGGACGCGCTGCTTATCCACGACTTCATTGAACCTCCGCAGAAAAAAATGTCTGGACTCTTCGAATCAGCACACCCGCTTTGATTGGTTCCTCGTCAATTTCATAAGACGAAATACCGCCGCAACACAATATAGGAGATGAGCCGCATTGTACTCGAACCCATGCTTCGTGAGATACCATGGCACCGTAGGATGTTCTCTAAATTCCCGTAAGAAGTGAGGTGTCGTGAAACAAGTAGTCTGCTCCAGTCTCACCGGTATCGATGACTTGTCCATCACGTCCGATGCCACGGCCCCTGCCCTAAATCCTCACTCTGTACGCATCGAGGTGCATGGTTGCGGAGTAAACTATCCTGACACCCTAATCGTTCGGGGTGCCTACCAATTCAAGCCACCACTACCGTTTGCTCCTGGAGGGGAAGTTGCAGGAGTCATCGTTGAGGTTGGTTCTGAAGTATCCCGTCTGAGCGTAGGCCAACGTGTCGCTGGCATATGCCTTTGGGGTGGCTTCGCTGAGGAGGTGGTCGTTCCTGCAAACAGCGTGATCGCCGTACCTGAAGCAATGGAACTAACCGTCGCCGCTGGATTCACCATTACGTACGGCACGACAATTCATGCCCTACGTCAGCGTGCACGACTACAACCTGGCGAAACGGTGCTGGTACTTGGCTCCGCGGGCGGAGTGGGCCTGGCTGCTGTAGAGATCGCAAGTGCGATGGGTGCGACGGTTATTGCCGCCGCGAGCACCGCAGATAAGCTGGCATTGGCGACCGCACACGGCGCGAAGCACACCATCAACTATCTAGAACAAGACCTAAAGCGCACCGTTAAAAGTCTGACTGATGGTAAAGGCGTAGATGTGGTGTATGACCCGGTCGGAGGCGATTATACGGAACAGGCTCTGCGAGCAACGGCGTGGAACGGACGACTACTCATCATTGGTTTTGCCAGCGGCACTATCCCCGCCCTAAGAGCCAACCTGTTACTACTGAAAGGCTGCCAGGCGATGGGTGTATTTTGGGGAGACTTTATCCAGCGAGAGCCCGATGCATCAGAACAGAATATGCAGCAACTATTTGAGTGGTATCAATCGGGCCTTCTGTGTCCTCATATCCACGGTGTGTGGCCATTAGAGGATGTCAGAAACGCCCTCCATGCCATTGAGAACCGCTCGGTCATGGGCAAGCTCGTGCTGTCTCCCAAAATCTAGCATCATTTGGAAATGAACTGCCGGCTGTCCCTGTACACCTTTGATGTGTTTGTTTTCGTGATTCTAAAAATCGCGTTATCTAGTATGTGAGGAAGCGAGTCGTGGCGCAGAGGGCGTCACCGTCAACGTATGAATAGTTCAAAACAGCTGTGAGCCAACAGCCCTACTCGTCGAGGGAGAACATGCTTGGTCTACTCACCAGGAATACCGTCTATGCCCAAGACTGAATCAAACCTGGTATGGCGTACTAATGCTCCATTGGCGCCATGTACGACACTTCAGGTAGGTGGCCCGGCCAGTGCCCTTGTGGACGTTGCATCTCGAGAAGCATTCCTGGCCGCTCTGAGGCGGGCTGATGCCGAACGGCTCCCGGTACATATTCTCGGTGGCGGAAGCAATGTGGTGATATCCGACGATGGGCTCAAGTCTGCCGTGATACGTATCCACGGCGGTACAATAGATGCGGAACCAGGTAGCGACGAGCAGTGGAATGTTCATGTGGGCGCAGGTGTCCCATGGACAAGTCTTGTGGAGTGGAGCGTTCGTGCTGACCTCGCTGGAATTGAATGCCTCGCTGGTATACCTGGCAGAGTGGGAGCGGCGCCGATACAGAATATCGGTGCATACGGGCAAGAAATATCCAACGTGCTCAAGAGCATTGGAGCCATTGAGCTCGATTCCCGGGAATATGTGCGCTTCACTGCGGCGGAATGTGGCTTTGGATATCGCAACAGTCACTTCAAATCAGAGTGGCAAGGTCGGTACGCCATAATGGACGTTGAGCTTACCTTACGGAAAGGAGCACCCGCCACACTGCGATATGGCCAGCTCGCTTCACAATTTTCGCCAAGCCAGCTCCCGAGTCTGAAGCAAGTGGCAGACACCGTGACAACAATTCGCCGAGACAAATCTATGGTGGTAGACCACCAAGACCCAAATCACAGAAGTGCAGGGTCATTTTTCACCAATCCCATCGTGACAGAAGCAGTCGCCAACGATGTTGACCGACGGACGACTGAAGAGCTACCCCGTTGGTCTATAGGTAACGGAAACGTCAAGCTATCTGCTGCCTGGCTCATAGACCATGCCGGAATGAAAAAAGGCTACGGAACAGAGCATGTGGGTTTATCGACCAACCATACATTGGCCATCGTTAATAAAGGCCATGCCACCGCAACGGACCTGACCAAATTCGCGGCACACATCCGCCAGCGTGTCGCATCGAAGTGGGGCGTATTGCTGCATCCGGAACCCATGCTCATGGGATTTGGTCAGACTTGGGCTGAGCTGTTGTCTGGCCTGAGCCAACGTAGCGATGACACCTGCTACCGCAACGTCTGACATGAGCAGTTTTCCTAGCATACATCCCTCTCTCCGGGGCCTGGCTCATGTGGCGAAACATAAAATTCCATTCCACAAAGAACTAGGACTGGAGCTACTACACTTTGAACCCGGATATGTTATCGCCCGCATCCCCTGCCGTGCGGCACTCATAGGCGATCCAGTGCGGCCATCGATACACGGAGGGGTCATATCACTCCTAGTAGACGTAGTGGGTGGTTTTGCTGTCGCTTCTACGACCGAGGATATGCGCGACCGGGTGAGCACCATCGACCTTCGAACCGACTTTCTGCGGCCAGGCAATACCGACTTAGACTTATACGGAGTAGGCCGGTCCGTCCGGACAGGCGCACGGATTGCCGTCGCTCGAATGCAGATCTACTCCGCATCATCAGTACCCGATGAATCAGGTCCTACCACGTTGCAGCCCATCGCTCTCGGTCAAGCGAGCTATCATCTGCATCGCTTTCGTGAGGCAAACGCTACCTAGCTTACAGTAGACTCGCCACCGAGCCGCTGAAGGCTAAACCACACCAGCACAATAAACATGGCGGACAGCGTAGAGCCAACCACAAAAACGGTGCTGTAGCCTGAGAACCCCAGGCTGGCCACAGGAAG
>PKDL01000102.1 GCA_002863065.1 Pseudomonadota bacterium | reverse complement strand
CGCTTTCAAGGTGGGGAACGTGAGATCGTACTCTTTTCGTCGGTAGTGTCCGAGTCAAGGTCACTACCGTTTCTGAATCAGAGAGCGAATTTATTGAATGTCGCTGTTTCACGGGCAAAGCGGCACTTCGTGTTGTTGGGCTCAAAAGATACGCTACAGCAAGGGAAACTGACCGCTGTTCTCGTTCAATCTGTGAAGCACTGGGCTCCTCATAATCGTTCCTCCTGAGCTAGAGAACCATCCAAAGGATATACAAGACGACCAGCGTATATCCCAAGCCAAGGAGCGGTATCGAGAGGCGCGTCCATGCGCTCGACTGCTTAGACGGTGCTTGCGGGCCAGCGGCTATTGCCTCCGGTTCACTTGACGGGAATGCCCGTTGAGGTTGTGGTCCCGTGATAGTCTTGATAGCCGCCAAATGCGAGTTGACGGGTCGCTGTGTTGAGAGCCCTTCATGCACCGCTGCCGGTGGTTCTTGCACCGTAATAGCCGTGCTGGAGTACAAAGCGTCAACGGACTTACGCACCATTTTTTGAGGTTCGGCCGAGTCGTCGGCGTCGGCGCAATTTCGGATGAAACGCTGAAGGTCGTAACGTAAGAGGCGTGCGTCTCTGTGGCGCCCGCGAGGGTTCTGGCTCAGAGCTTGTGAAACAATGCTCCACATGGGAACAGAGATACGTTCAGGTCGGATCAATGCTTCATCGTGGCGATACTTTAAGTATTGTCGAAACTGTGTGGAAAAAGACTCGTCACCTTGAAGTGTAAATGGCCATGGTGAGTGTCCTGTGAGCAATATATAAAGGATCACCCCAAGGCTGAATACGTCCGATGGTGTGTCTGTTTTGCTACCTTCTGATTCATTCCCTTGCGCATCATCAATCATTTCAGGCGCAACATAGTCAGCAGTGTCCGCGGCCACCATCGATCCCAGGTCCTCCTGAAAGTCGTATCCTTGAGGCCATTGCCAATCCTCTGACAGTCGTAGGAGGTCCTGTGTGCCTCGCACTAATCCAAAGTCGAGAAGCTTCACAATTATAGTCTCTCGCCCGCTGCCCGTTCCGGTTGTGAGCATCATGTTGGTCGGTTTAACGTCGCCATGTGTCACGCCCAATTTGTGGAGCCCTATGAAGGCGTCACACAATTGGGTTAGCAAAGCGGCAGCCGCGGGCTCAGTAAATCGTCTACGTGCATCGAGTACCGTTGCCAGAGTTGTCCCGTCCAGTAATTCTAGGACAAGAAACGGTGTGCCGTCAGCAGTAGTGCCACTGTCGATATATCCAACGATATGGCGGTTTGACGGTAGCGCTCGTAAAACCTTGGCTTCGCGCATAAAGCGCATGCATGTTACCGGTGAGGCGTCCAGTGGCATCTTGATGGCTACAAGCCTGCCGTCTGTGGCTCGACCTTCATAAATTCGCGCGAATGTCCCGCGTCCGATTTCTCGGATAAACGAGTATCCGCCCGGTAGCGCAGTAGAGTTAGCCATCACCACAAAGTTATCGAGTCAACTGCGCTTCTGACAAGAGTGATATTCAATTCCGACTCAGGGACTGGGGTGGCCGGCGCGTCATGGGCTATTCGTTACGCAGATTCAACTTGCCCGGTGTGCCGTCATAGCGGTCTGGTAGGATGAGAGAATGAGAGAGCAGTGCGTTGAGTACTCCACGGGGTATCTCACTCGCTTTTAGAGGTGCAGTACGTAGCTGCAATATGACATCGCGTGTACTACCCGTAACCGGTAAGACCGCGATCTCCTGATACACGGTTCTAAAGACACATACACATGTGGGCTGCTCTGTCGGTTGTACGCCTGTGTCCTCGTAGTATGAGTCAACTAAGGCAGGGATGTCCGATGTGAAATTCAACACTTGGACGTGCTCTGCCAGTGCGATGGTTGTGTCAGGAGCAGGCGAGCATGTGGGAGCAAGAGTGATTGCTTCTTCTGATGGCGCTTGAGCTGTTACTAAGGCGGTTTCATATCGGGCGACATCTGCATATGGGGTGTGATCTGTGGCCAAAAACTCAGTGAAACGTTCGGCAAGTGGCCGGCGGGACCGTTCATCTTGTGTCGCGAAACTTGATACAATCGAGAGACTATCGGGGAGGTTGTCCATCGTAAAAGGTAGAGCTGACTTTAGTCCCGCGTGTAGCTGCGGCATCGACGAGCCCAGCTGGCCTAGATCGTAACCAACGGCGAATACTTCTTCTGCCGATGGTAATTCATAATCGAGCGCAAGATCGCGGTACTCAGAGATACATGACGATATATCTTGGGGCGCGTTTGCAAGATTATCGATGACCTCTAGAAGTGCTTCATCGGCTCCGTCACATGTCTCCGACCAAATGGTGAATAATCTAAATCCAATATCCTGTGCAACCCACGTGTGACGGTCGGTGGATGCCCATGCTGTGAAGTTCGTTTCGCTGATAATTGCGTGGGCGAGAGCACGCGTGCGGTCTAGAAGTGCTGCAAGCGAAGTTACACGGCCATACAGGTTTGGAGCGAAACGCTCAACATACATCGAAAAGGCCTGAGAGTGGAGTCGCGGAGCGTGGGCTGCTGCATACGCCAAAGCATCACTACCAAGCTCTAGCGCCCCAAACCGGTGAGGGATAATACGTCCCGTTTCAAGCGATGTTTCCGCCGCTTGAAGTTCATTTTCCAGCCATTGCATTCCGGATATAATCCACTCTTCGTCACGCGGGGTTGCCTCGCTGCCATATTGTGCGGCTTGTTCGCAAGCTCGGCAAAACTCAGTATGGAGCGGACCACCGAGTCGGTGCCGGTCGCACCGTCGTAATCCCGCTTCATCAAAAAAGTAATACAGGGCAACAGGCAGCGCTTCGGCGATGCGTGCGGCAATCGCGTGCTCAAAGAGCGTGAATGTTGGTGACCAAGCATATCCAATGAGGCCATGGCACAACTCGTGAGCCGTCCACTTCGCTCGATGTCCTGGATGAAAGCTACCAACGATGCGGTCATGGCGGAAGCTTAGGTATTTTGACTCCGCGAGAACACCATGATTCCAAGTGGGCCGATGGCCTAAGTCTGGACGTCCAGCCGGTATCCAGTCGTCTGGGAAATCCAACGTTAGGCGGTGTTCGAAATGACTGAGAAACAGCCCATTATGCCTGGCGAGGCGACCGATTGCCGCCGCCGCAGGGCTGCGGCTTAGCTCATGTAGAGGTGCCCCCAGTTCGTTGTTTGCCGCCGTGACAGTCGGCCGAACCACAACAGACTACAGGTGCTTTCTTAGGAGGTTCTTTGCGATAGTGACGCGTTGTAGATTGGACGTGCCTTCGTAGATTTGTCCAATCTTGGCGTCCCGCCAGTATTTTTCAACAGGGTATTCCGTAGTAAAGCCGATGCCTCCGTAGAGGTTGATGGCCTGTGATGTCACTCGCTCCGCAACCTCAGATGCAAACAGTTTTGCCATGGCTGCTTGGTGAACGAATGGGCGGCCGGCTTCTTTGAGCCGCGCAGCGTTGTACACTAATAGCCTTGCCGCTTCGATCTCGGTCGCCATATCCGCGATTTGAAACTGCACTCCTTGGAAGTCGGAGATACGAGAGCCAAACTGCTTACGCTCCACTACCTGAGCAAGAGTTGCATCCATCGCGCCTTGTGCGATGCCCACCATTTGAGCGCCAATACCAATACGGCCTTCATTGAGTGTTTCGATCGCTACCTTGTACCCTTTACCTACCTCGCCGATCACGTTCTCTTTTGGCACTATGCAGTCTTCTAAGATCAGCTCACAGGTGCTTGAGGCTCGAATACCGAGTTTGTGCTCTTTTTTTCCGACGGTGAATCCGGCGAAGTCCTTCTCAACTACGAATGCCGTGATGCCCTTGTAGCCTAACGACGGGTCGATATTGGCCATAAGCACAAATATGCCCGCTTCTTTTCCGTTCGTAATCCATAGCTTTGTGCCATTGAGAACCCAGTGGTCGCCCTTGTCTTCCGCACGGCATTTCAGCGCGAATGCATCCGACCCGCTACTCGGCTCCGATAGTGCATACGCTCCAACGACATCCTTGGCAAGTCGCGGAAGATATCGCTCCTGCAGTCCAGGATTCGCGTAGTTCAAGAATGCGTTAATCACTAAGGTGTTCTGCACGTCGACGCACACTGACACCGATGCATCTACCTCAGCGACGGCCTCTACCGCGAGGATCGAGTTGAAAAATGAGCTGCCGGCGCCGCCGAAGTGTTCGGGTATTTCGATGCCCATGATGCCCATTTGAAAGCAGCCATCGAGTACGTCTTTGCGAATTGCCATTTCGCGGTCCATCTCGGCGACGTGGGGACCAATCTGGCCCTGGGCAAAATCACGGATCGCATCGCGAAACATTTTCTCATCGGAAGACAACATCGTCAGCGCGCTACTCATCTCAGCTCTCCTGTCATTTGGTGCGGTTCAAGGTGCTTCACCCTTCCAATGCTGGTTGTATCAAAGGACTGGGAAAGCACAAAGGGCCATATGTCCTGTGTTGTTCTCAATCAGACTAAAGACAGAGATTTTCTGCTGCAAATGCCAAAGATGTGGTTTAGGCGCCGATAGAAGCTACTCGTCTTGTGCAGTGTGATATTCCAACAGACTAGAGACCACATCTTCGACGAGGGAAGGGCCTTGTAGCTTGATCTCCAGTGCTAATGCGTCATCGTCTACTAAAGTCGTCCATTCCTCCAGGCTGTTTGACAATGTTTCTACGAGGCTATGGCCAGACTTTGCTTTCGGCGCCACGGGTTGAGCTTGTCCGACGGTGTTGGTCAACCGAGCTTGGAGAGCTGCGCTTTTCTTCTCCAGGAGTTTTACGTCCTTCTTGTTCAGGCTGCTCGCCTGTAAACGAAAACGTTCTTCTTCTAGCGAGATGACGTCTTTCAGTAGCTGAATCAATTGTTGTTCTCGCTCGGTGGTTCGTTGGTCCCTTTGGGCCTGTTCAATTTGTCGAACCTGGTCGCTACGCCAAAGATCGACCCGATTCTGCATCGCGGTGAGCACACTGTTCTCCGCAGGAGTCAGGCGCAGGTCGATGTAGGGGCCCTTCACGTTGTCTGCAGTGCGTCGCAGGTCGATTGCTATGGATGCTCGGGATAGTTTTGGCCGAAGTAACGCATGTCCGGGTAGGAGATTTACGACATCGGGGTCTGGAGCTCGAGACCAGGCAAATGTGGGTGCACTGAGCGCAAGCGTTGTGATGGAACTGGTTTCCTCAAGGGTGCGCTCGTCTTGTCTCGGGGCTTCTAGCCATTCATCCCCACCAACGATAAGGTCGTCACCGAAGCAATCGCCGAGCATGGGTTGCTCGTTTTCACAGGCAGTCGCAATAATTATCATGGGCTCACCGACTGGTCCCTTCGCCACGACCACCTGGTTTGACAGCGAAATCGAAGCAGGGAGATCAAGAACGTCGCGGAGTGCCTTCTGGTGTCGTTTAGATGCTTCTTGGCCTAACGTTTTATCTAATCGGATTGATGTTACCCAGAGCGCGTCATTTGGGATGTGTCGCAATGGCGAGTCTGTTCGTCCGAGGTACCACGTTGATGCAGCGAGGATACCGCCAATAGAAAAGAGTGCCATCGACAGAAAGACCCATACTCTGCTCTGCAAGCGGACACGCTTAGACTTCTCTCGTCGCTGCGCGAACATGGATGCTCCGACTCCAACCCAGTAGAGCAGATTTAGGGGGGCGGCCATGAGCAGCTGGCTGATCGGGTCCGGGGGGGTGAGCAAGGCCCCGACCACAAAGCTTATCAGAATAAAAAACCGGTAGAATTTGATGTATTTTGCCGGCTCTACCAAGCCAAGCACCGAAAGGAAAAACATCACTAGCGGCAGCTCAAACGCAATACCAAATGCGAGGATAAGCTTGAGTGAGAAGCCAAATGCAGAGGCTACCGTAACGTCCATCTGTACGGTGTCAGCCGCAAGCGTCAATTCCGCTAGATATCGCGCGATAAAGGGGATGATTACCTCGAACGCGAAGTAGGCTCCCAAAAGAAAGAAGAAGGTCGAGAAGAAAAGCAACGGCATGATCGCCTGCCGTTCCTTCTCAAGCAGTCCAGGGGCAATGAAGGCCCACAGCTGATAAAACGTTATGGGCAACGTTAGCAGTATGCCTGCGACGACAGACATCTTCAGGTACACAAAGATCGTTTCGGTGATTTCGATCGCTCGGAAAGTGTATACGCCGTAATCAGCCAGTGCTTCGTGCATTGGGGCAGACAAAAACTGGAAGATCGGGTCGCGGTAGGCAAATGCCACCATAAATCCAAATAATAGCGCTCCAGCAACGCGTATTAGTCGGTCCCGCAGCTCTCCCAGGTGCTCTGTAAAGCTCATCTCCTCTTCCGTGGTTCTGGCCTCATTCACGGATTAAGCCTCGGATGGTTGCGTGGCGTTGGGGGGGCTATCAGGCGTGTTCTGGTTGACAACGCTTTGATTATCATTGTCAGGCGCAGCAAGGTCTTCAGGGGCGGAATACGCTATTGCTTGTGGGGCAGGCCGTACTTCGGGCAGCTCCGACGCGATTACAGGTGAAGATAAATTTGGGGCATCATCGTCCGTTCCCGGGATAGTGGACGCTGTATTGGCTTCTTCGAGTAGGTACTCTTGTTCCTCTTTGTCGACATTTGCGTATCCGTCGAGGTTGCCGGTTGATGGATTCCAGTCTTCGGGGTCATCGTTTGCGTCAGCCTCAGGTGACTCCTGCGTAGCGACAGCTTCGTATGGATCTGTCTTGGGTCCAGCTGGGATGTCGCTTATGTCGTTTCTCAGCGTTTGTATCGGCTTATTGAAGTCGCGTTTTAGGTCATTTACCGGAGTGGTGATCTCTCGGCTAAACTCCGTAGCTGTACGTTGCAATTCGCGTATCGTCCGCGCGATTTGCCCGGCAATTTCAGGAAGCTTCTTTGGCCCAATGACAATAAGTGCGACCACCAGTATCAAGCCGATTTCCATAGCGCCTAGTCCGAACACACGCGAATGGTACTTCGTACGTTTGACGTGAACAAGCGTACATCGTTACCGCCATCGTTCTCTTCGGCGGGTTTTTGTTCATG
>PKDL01000496.1 GCA_002863065.1 Pseudomonadota bacterium | reverse complement strand
GCGATGGCGGTGTCTGCGATGGCGGTGTCTGCGATGGCGGTGTCTGCGATGGCGGTGTCTGCGATGGCGGTGTCTGCGACGGCAATATCTGCAGTAACAATATCAATCGTGCTGATATCCAATACGCGTCGAGCGTCGGGTCCTGGCATAGTCGGGGGCGGCACAGCCGGATCCTGGCTATCCGATGGCATCTCCACTTCGCCCGCATCTTCTACCGGAACCTCGACACCATCCTTTTTTTTATCTGAACAGCTCGACCAAGACATTGCTGCCACACAAACCACACAGGAAAACAATCTACTACTGCGCATCGTAAGCACTCCGACGTGGACTTGCCGCGCAGCGTATCAGCAAACGACCTACCCGCGACGGTCAATCCGATATTGCTATCACGTTTTCATCGTCGGGGTGCCCTTGCGGGCAGGCCCTGACTCCGACAGGCTGTAGTCATGACTGTACTGCAGAGATTATGCGACCTATTGACGCTTGAGCGCATCGAGGAGGACCTCTACCGCGGCCAGAGTCAGGATCTGGGCTGGGGCACTGTTTTTGGAGGACAAGTGCTCGGTCAGGCATTGGCAGCAGCAGTAAAAACCGTCTCGTCAGAGCGCCTAGTCCACTCCTTACACTCCTATTTTTTACGCCCCGGTCGTGTAGATATGCCGATAGTCTACGAGGTCGACCGAATACGAGATGGGAAAAGTTTCACAACCCGACGCGTCGTTGCCATCCAAAATGGCAAGCCAATATTCAACCTCTCAGCAAGCTTCCAGATTAGCGAAGCGGGGTACCAACACTCAGATTCAATGCCTGATGTGAAAGGACCGGACGGCATACTCAGCGAAATGGAACTCGTCCAACGGATCGCGGATACGCTGCCGCCTGCGATTCGCAAGTTGGCAATGGGCGACCGCCCTTTGGAGATCCGCCCGATCCATCCCCAGAATCCACTCAAGCCGCGTAAAGAAGCTCCGCGCCGAAACGCTTGGTACCGTGCGATTCACGCGTTACCGGATGACCCGCAACTCCACCGCTCTCTTCTAGCGTACGCCTCTGACTTTACCTTCCTGTCTACCTCCATGTATCCACATGGCGTATCTTGGATGACCCCAGGCATGCAAGTCGCCAGTTTAGACCACGCGATGTGGTTCCATCGTCCTTTTCGCATGGACCAATGGCTGCTCTACACAGTCGAAAGTCCGTCGGCATCAGGCGCTCGAGGCCTCGTTCGCGGCCAGTTCTACACTCAAGAGGGAACTTTAGTGGCGTCTACAATACAAGAAGGACTGATACGAAACCGCAAGCTAGACGACCGATAGAGTGTAGTTTATCGCTCTGCCGACCAGCGAAACTGTATCGACATCCTGGGCTCTGCGTAGGCGCACTTGGGCACCGCATGCTCCCAATCTCGCTGGCATGCACCGCCCATCACCAGCAAATCACCCCAGCCTGCAGTGAATCGTTTTGAAGAGCCACCCCCCAATGGGCGGATGTGAAATGCCCTCGGAGAACCCAAAGAAATCAGAGCGATAATGGACTCTGTACGGTCGCGTAGTCCACGATCACGATGATACGCCACACTGTCTCGACCATCGCGGTATAGACCGAGACCCACTCCACTGAAGCGTACACGGCACCTTAGCTGATCACTGTAGTGCTGCTGTAAGACAGCCCTTGCCTCACCGAGAACCGGGTGGCCTGGTCCATCTGATGGAAGAAATGCAACTCGCCGCGGTACTCGAACCCACCGGTCGAACATTTCACGAACTTCATCATGCCATTTTGTCGTGCGGTGCAAATGGTCAAAGAGTGTGCTGTGAGCGGACAACCAGTGAGGCTTGTGGTCGATCCAGGAAGTCTCATCGAGACGTACCCGCCGGACACCCTCCAGATGTGGCCGCACCCGAGGCACCCGATTCCTCGCGACCAGCCCATCGGAACCCGCACACACGTTCAGTAAGTCGAGTTGCATGGAGGAAGCATACGGGTAGAGACGACAAACTCAATCAAAAACTGAACAAACGTTCACCGCCCTACGCGTCCAACACATGCCGCGGCAGAACAAAACACGTAAATATGCCTGTCATGACGGTAGTGTTGGCTACCTTCACCTCAACCTGCACGGTCCGCTTTTTCCCGGCATCTGACGTGATCTTTGCGGTCGCAACCATTCGCTGACCGACTTGTACTGGAGCCAAAAATCTTGTCTCAGCACCGCCTAACACTACATTGGGGTCATTCACAGCCAACATGGCCGCGAAATCGGCAAGCCCGAAAGTAAATCCTCCATGGACCAGTCCACGCGCATCGGCGGCCATATCGGAGGTAGCTATAAGCTCAGCGGTCGCCTGCTGGGTATCTAATGAAACCGTCTTACCCACCAAAACGGAGTCGATTAGTAGGTGTGTATTCTGTTCCATCATCGGCTCTCCTTCGCGTGCCAGTCTAGACTCACGAAACCCGCTCAGTGCTTGATTTCATTACTGACGTCGTTGACGTCCTCCGCCTCGGCGTCTACGGGGAGCGCCAGGACGTACCAAGGCGCCGCGGTGATTCCCAACGAGATCCCCGCGACCGGTATCCCTCAATGCCTCGCGAACCAGTGTCTCGTTTTCAGGCAGGAAGTACTGCATCAAAGCTTTCTGTTTGCGCTTCTCGCGATTCTTGGTTTCCACCCACACCTGCTTCATGGATACGGGTTCAATACCCGACCACCACATGCATGTCGCAGGAGTACCCGGAGTAGGTATGAAATCCTGCACCTGTCTCGGTCGTAGATTACGAGCCTTGAGAAACTCAGCCAAGTCAACTGCGCCATCCATATCGCACCCTGGATGCGAGCTGACGAAATACGGCACAAGATACTGCTCTTTACCGGCCTTCTCAGATGCTTTTTTGAAACGTTTTTCAAAGTCAACGTAGACGTCTACGCCTGGCTTTTTCATTAGGTAGAGCGTTTCATCGTCGACGTGCTCAGGAGCTACCTTCAGGTGCCCACCCACGTGATGTGCCGCTAGCTCATCGATATACCCCTGGTCGAGATTTGCGAGGTCCATACGTACACCAGACGCAACCAGTACCTTCTTCACGCCGTTCACATTTCTCACGTCACGCATTAGGCGCTTAATCGGTGCATGGTCTGTCGTGAGAAGCTTGCAGATACTCGGATGGACACAGCTATGGCGGCGACAGGTTTTCTCGACCTCCGGTTCGCTACAGGTCATCCGGTACATATTAGCAGTCGGTCCACCAAGGTCGCTGAGTACACCCTTAAAACCGGGAAGCCGAGTCATATCTTCGACTTCGGCCAATACACTCTCACGTGAACGAGACTGGATGGCTTTCCCTTGATGCTCCGTGATCGCACAAAAGGTGCAGCCACCAAAGCAGCCTCGCATGACATTGACGCTAAATTTCACCATGTCATACGCAGGGATGCGCGCTTTCCCATACGACGGATGAGGAACCTTATTGTACGGCAGTGCGAATACTGCATCGAGCTCATTTGTGGATAGGGGCATTTGCGGCGGATTCATTACCACGGTCATATCGCCGTGAGCCTGCAGTAGAATTGCCGCCCGTGCCGGATTGTGTTCCTTGTGAAAAATGTGCTGCGCACGCGCGAATGCTTGTCGACTTTCATCGTCTCGACCACGAATATCGTCGTAGCTTGGAAGCCATCGAACGCCTTTAGGTATGTTATCTCGCCACGCATTATCGTTAGCCGCGGCAAAGTGCGGGCGCCCTGTTTTACCCAACACGTATACCGTGCCCGGAACGTTTCGGATATCGCGTATTCCACGACCGGCTTCGTATTGATCAATGATCGCATGCAGGGGCGCTTCCCCCATGCCGTATACGAGAAGGTCAATTCGAGCATCTAGTGCCATCGAGCGCTTAATCTTATCCGACCAGTAGTCGTAATGCGCCAATCGCCGCATTGATGCTTCCACTCCTCCAGCAATAATTGGCGCCGTCTTGAAGGCCTGACGGCAACGTTGGGCGTATACCGTCGTCGCATAATCAGGTCTGCGATTGGCCTGTGCATCAGGGGAATACTGGTCATCATTTCTCGGTCGTTTATGTGCCGTGTAGTTGTTCAACATGGAATCGAGATTCCCTGCTGAAACCAGCCAAGCGACTCGAGGACAACCAAACTGTGCAAAAGGCTCGACAGTTCGCCAATCAGGCTGTGCCAGTATCGCGACACGATAACCACGGGCCTCGAGTACCCGTCCGATGACTGCATTTGAAAACGACGGATGGTCGACGTAGGCATCACCGGTGACGAGTACAAAATCGACGCCGTGCGCATCCGTCAGCTCTTCTCCGAGAGGGGGAAGCCACCCTCGCTCAATACATTCGCTTCTTGTCATGGGGAGGAATGCAGACCGGTAACGGTGTTGCACAACAGGTAGGCGCTTACTCATAGCTCCTCAGGGGCTCACTAGCGGGGAAAGATGCACCATGCGTCTCTTGCCACTAGTAGCCTTCTGTCTATGCCTCTCGTCCTTTGAAATCACAAGGAAAATCGGAGTTGATTGGAATGCCACGAGTACACACTTCGAAAGCATAAGTGCCGATTCGACCGGGAATGCTTGACCAGCCGGCGCCCAATAGTCGACTGTCCACCTATGAGCACTACTGAATTCTCTCGTCTATTTGAGCTTGAACGCGTTCGCCGCAAACCCATCAAAGACAAACTCACTGCGACGCAAACCGAATGCGCCGAGTTGGCTAATCGCTTCAGCATTATCTCGGTCGAATCCATTGAAGCCGATATCATCTTTGAGGAAGAGGCCCCGCATTGGTTCCGATTGCAAGGTCGTCTGACTGCCAAGGTTGTTCAGCGATGTATACGTACATTGGAACCGCTATCGGAATCGATAGATGAGCCGATCGACCTACGCATCACAGATGATCCTGAATTCAAGCGGCGAGGACAGAGCGACGAAGATGGACTTGAGCTAAGCTCTGGAGACGATTATGAATACGTCGGTGAAGACTCGGTGGACGTGGGAGAACTTTTGACTCAGCTGCTTTCCACAGCCATGGAACCCTACCCCCGAAAGGATGAAAAAGACCTACCTGAGTTTGCCGGAGTGGAAGTCGTCTGGAATAGCGACGACAAACCGTCGACGGATCAGGACGTTAGGACATTGCCTTTCGCCGGATTAGCTGACCTTCTCGCCGGAAAAGACGACAATAGTTGAGCCCGCTGGGTCGTATTTTTATTCACTTCCGCCGACAGTTGTAGCGTCCGCGGCGCAGATGCATAACCGAGAAAAGGAGTAGCGACGATGGCGCAACCCACGCTAAAGCACATCACGGATATGGACCATGCACTGCGTTCTGGACCATATGATGCAACCGTCGTTGTGTTCACCGACCACACGGACCCGTTTCCTCCGCCGCTAGCACCATCGATTGCAAAGATAGCGGAAATGGACGCCCAGTTCGGACACATTACTTTATGTCACCATCATGACCAGGCGGCGGGCGGGCGTCTGATTCTTGCGCCAACAGGGCCTATCGATCGCGACTGGGACGACGTCCGATCCATCAGCGATGCAGCAGAGAAAGGGATGCGACGTGCTCAGCGTGCTGGCGCTGTACGCCCAGCTTTAATCGTCACTAGTCCTTCAAATCTGCCTGGCTTCGAGCGCGTGGTCGAAGTTGCATGCCTCGGCGCACTACAAGGACTGTGGGAACCGCTGGAGGCGAGGGAACACGACAGTGCAATCGAAACGGTAGAGTCCATTGGCGTATTTGCCCCGACGCTAGCCACGGAAACACTACATGCCGTCACGGCAATGGAAGAGGGACGCCGCCTTGCCCGAGACCTCTGTGGTACCGAGGCAGAGCGGATGACTCCATATGCTTTCGCCGATTTGGCTATCGAGCGTCTGGCCGGTACAGGTGTTACATCCTCGATCGAGAAAAGTATCGCTGTACTGAACCGCGAGTATCCACTGCTCATGTCGGTCGCTAGGGCCTCATTACCCGTACCGCGCCACAGGCCATGCGTGCTGCGGCTCCAGTGGCATGGAGGGGATACTACTGCGCCACACCTGCTGTTCGCCGGGAAAGGTGTGACGTATGACACTGGAGGGGCCGACCTGAAGACCGACGGCCACATGGCAGGAATGAGCCGTGACAAGGGCGGAGGCGCTGGTGTCGCCGGCATAGTACTTGCGGCGGCTCTGCTCAAAGCGCCAGTCAATATCACCGCTGAGATTGGTCTAGTGAGGAACTCAATCGGAGCCGAGTGCTTCGTAACGGATGAGATCATTACGGGGCATAGTGGCAAACGTGTCCGGATCGGCAACACCGATGCTGAAGGGCGACTTGTACTCGCCGACTGTCTTTCTCATTTACGAGAGCATGCGGTAGAAGCGTCGCGCCCGTACCTGTTTACGGTAGCTACGCTGACGGGGCATGCCGTGATCGCCATGGGCCCATACGCAGCGCTACTCGACAATGGCCCGGCACACGCTGAACAGATGGCTGAAAAACTTGCTGCTTATGGCACTCAATGGGGCGAACCAATGGAAATCTCGACGCTTCGTCGAGAAGACATTCAGTTTGTCGATGCGAAAACATCCGCGGCCGACCTGCTTTCGTGCAACTCAGCGCCGTCCTCTCGGACCGCACGCGGCCATCAATTTCCGGCCGCCTTTTTGTTACGCGCATCGGGGCTGGAGAAACATGGGAGCCGCAGTGGACGGCCTTTACCGTATACACACGTCGACATCGCCGGTTCTGCAGTTAGCGGCACTGACTTCGTTTTTGGCGCACCGACCGGCTCTCCAGTAGTTCCCTTCATCACGCGCTGGTGCATCGAAAGAAACAACTAAGCGCCGGACAGACAGCGAACACAACGCTGGTGATTATGAGTTCGAGTACGCTTCGATGGCTTCGGTCGCGATGTCCGCATTGTGGTACACCGTCTGCACATCATCACAATCATCGAGTAGGTCGAGCATCTTTAGGAGCATCATAGCATCGTCACCCGTTACCGAGACGCGACTATCCGGTACGAATAATACCGCTTCACTACTCACGGATATCCC
>PKDL01000114.1 GCA_002863065.1 Pseudomonadota bacterium | reverse complement strand
CCTTACTGAGGTGCTTGAATCGCCGGATGTGCCCACTGATTTCGATGGTCTATTTCGTGAGGCGCTGAAGCGACTGAGGTAATGAGCGATATGCCCGATACAAGCGACAGATTTATAAGTCCCGCGGTTCAGGAAGAGGAAGGTCCTTTCGACCGCTCGCTTCGCCCGCGCCAGTTTGAAGATTACATCGGTCAGGCTCAGGTCAAGTCCAATCTCAAGGTATTCGTGGCTGCCGCGAAACGCCGGGGGGAAGCATTAGACCACATGCTTTTTGCCGGGCCTCCAGGATTGGGCAAAACCACGCTTGCGCATATCATCGCTGAAGCTCTCGGCGCCGAATTACAGGTGACTTCTGGTCCAGCGATTGAAAAGAAGGGTGATTTAGCTGGGATTTTGACCAATTTAAATGCGCATGACGTACTTTTTATCGATGAGATTCACAGACTAAATCCCGCCGTGGAAGAAAACCTGTACCCAGCGATGGAGGACTTTGAATTTGACATCATTGTCGGAGAGGGTCCCCATGCGAGAAACGTAAAGCTGCCGCTTGAGCCGTTTACCTTGGTAGGAGCAACTACGCGAACTGGCTTACTGACGTCACCCTTGCGCGACCGGTTTGGCTTTCATGCGCAGCTCCAATACTACTCACGAAGTGAGCTCGCCACGATTGTCACTCGCTCAGCAAAAATTTTGGACGTACCCATGGATCCGGATGGGGCAACAGAGATTGCGGGACGCGCTCGGGGAACTCCACGAATTGCTAACCGGTTGCTACGGAGAGTCAGGGACTACGCTGAAATTGAG
The DNA here is from genome assembly GCA_002863065.1 of Pseudomonadota bacterium. Classification (GTDB taxonomy): domain Bacteria; phylum Myxococcota_A; class UBA9042. The sequence goes on along the minus strand of PKDL01000114.1, from coordinate 6,317 downwards.
GGTGATGGTCAGATTACTCAGGCGATCGCGATGTATGCTCTGGACTGCCTGTCCATCGACCCTGCGGGATTGGACCTTATGGACCGTAAATATCTCATCACCATGATTGATAAGTTCGCGGGTGGTCCAGTCGGGATTGAGACCATGAGTGCAGCGTTGAACGAAGAGCGGGATACTTTGGAAGACGTGTACGAGCCCTTTCTGCTCCAAGAGGGCTTTATTCAGAGAACTTCACGTGGGCGAATAGCCACGCCGAAAGCCTATAAGCATCTTGACGTCGCTCGAAGCGGACGCAAACCATCGGCGGTCGACCAAGGTGAGCTCTTCTAGTCATTGTCGTAACGAAGGATGAATATTGGCGGTGCCTAATGTTCTAAGGACAACCAGCGGCTCAACTGTGTGTTGAGGGTGTTGCACATGCTCGAATACTATCGGCTGAAGCCTTCGGTGAAGCAGCGGTGCCGTTGCTGCTCACTAGGAGTGGTGTTTGTACAGTGATCTAGTAGTGCGCTAGCACAGTGCATTAGCTCTTGACACCGTGCAGTACTGCGGTACCCAGAACGCATGTTTGAGCTGTTGAAAGCGCGCGCAGAGCGGCACCGCTTTGACCTATTCGGTACGTTTTCTATTGCAGATTATAACCGAGCGGTTCCTGCCGATTTTCGATTGGACATCAAAGCGAGCCAATCTCGTGCTGTGATTATTGGTAATACTCGGCAACTCTGGCCGCGGTTTGTGGCGGCAATACGAGCGACTCCGTCTTTACTCGATGGAGACGACCCATTCGATACATGGGTGGAAACTGAGGTTGAGGCACTACTGGACGGTATGGACGCCGAAATTGCCGTTTATTACGCTCATTCTAGGCCTCCGCAGCAGGTGGCAATTCAGCATATGGCTGCACTTGCGGGACTTGCTTGGCTTTCCCCATCCTATTTGACCATCCACCCAGTATATGGCCCTTGGATCTCTTGGAGAGCCGTTTTTGTGTTGCCAGATTCTGAAAGGACCCCTGTAGTAGAATCAGTACCCGTATTGCCATGCCATCATTGTGACCGTCAGTGCATGCCGGCCTTAAACATGGCTCTGCGTGAGACGAAGACCGCAGACTTTTCAGGCGTTCGTCATAGTTGGAAGCCGTGGCTTGCGGTCCGCGATGCCTGTGAAGAGGGGCATGCATGGCGGTTTTGTTCTGACCAAATCGAGTACCACTATACGGCTGATGTCGAAGTTCTCCGTCGCATAATCAGCTCATGAGTCGCCCCGCCAACAGTGTGATAGCGCGTTGCGGGAGGAGTCGGAGTCCTGCAATGATGGCGTTGTTGCTCCAACCAGCGATATGAGTTGATGAATCTGACAGCATAGAACGGATACCGATAGCTGCAACGTCTTCTGATGGCATGAGAAACTGGCGTTGCCAGCGAGCTAACTTATGTCCGGCAGTATCAACGAACTCAGTATCCGTCGGGCCGGGACAAAAACTCGTCACTCGGACGCCCTGGTCTTTCAGCTCCTCGGCAATTGCGGTGGTAAATCGATGCACATACGCTTTTCCAGCTGCGTAGGTAGCGTAATTCGGAATGGACATATATGCATTCACACTGGCCACATTCATTATCCAGCCTTCGCCACGCACAGCCATTTGCTGTCCCCACAACCATGTCATTCGGGTAAGTGACACCATGTTTAGCTGGAGTTGTTGGTTCACACGGCTCCATTCGGTTTCGATGAACTTTGCATGGGTGCCAAACCCGGCGTTATTGATCAGGATATCGACCGGTAGACCGACCTTTTCAGTGGTGTCAAATAGTACCTCACATGCGTCAAGGGTACTGAGATCGGCTGGGATCACTTTGACCTCAATATCAAACGGTTGCTGCAGACGTTCAGCAAGGTCGTTCAGGCGGCGTTCCCGACGCGCAGTGAGTACGAGATTGCATCCCTGCTTTGCGAGTATCGCGGCAAAGTCACGGCCAAGTCCGCTACTTGCACCAGTGATTAGTGCCCATCGTCCTTTGAGGGTCATCGATAATTTCCTCCCGTCGGCACCTACCCAGTGAATTCTACTTGGCGCAATTTTCGACGGCCTTCTCCACTCGTCTTGCCATCAGGTGTTGCACAGCAGCGATGGTCAGGTGGACTTTATCTTTGCGGAAGGTCTTACGTTTCTTCTTCTTCGAATCGGTAAAGTGCTGGATTGGTCGATTATTCGACATCAGAGAGCTCCGCACGTCTATCAAGACAGCATTCCCATCGAACGCTTGAATGCGCTCCCTGAGAATGCGCGTGATGCGTAGACTCATATTACGCCCTTTGGACGTATCGAATGGGACAGGTCCGATCCAGATGACCATCCGTTGTCTATTTTTCCCAGCTGCAAGCTCCAGCATTCTGTCAACGCGCTTTGCGTATTCTTCTATCCAGCGCTTTTTCTCTGAGGTCTTAATCCATTTCCTACGGTGGTATAGCGCCTGATAGTCATTTGTTCCAAGTGACACGATGTACACGTCGGGTGACCACTGTTTGTCGATCTCTCGCATGCTTTTCAGCCAATCATGAAAATCGGGCCGGGCAAGACCGCTGGAAGCTTTGGCCCACTTACGGAACTTGTACCCTTTTTTCTTAAACGCTTTTGAAAGTTGCTCTCCCAGAGGGCTCCCAAGAGTGGAGCTACCTACGGCGTAGATAAATGCGCCTTGCTCGACTTGAGATGGACACTTCGCATGTGCGATCTGCGTGCCGCCAACGATGTACAGAAGGAGTGAGCTAAGTATTGTGATTTGTCTCATTACCATTACCAACACAAAACAAGTTTACCGAATGTCGAATTCCCTTCCATGGACGCGTGTGCTTCTCGAATATTCTGCATCGGTAAGAACTGATCGACTACAGGTCGAATGCGCCCCTGTTGAAAGAGCGGGATTATTTGCGATTCGAACGATTGTATGAGTTCGATTTTTTCTTCTAATGGACGGCTGCGTAGCACGCTGCCTCGCCATATGACACGCTTTTGCATCAGCACTTGTATAGGTATCGATTCCTTTGTGCCACCTAATAGACCAATGGTCACGATTCGCCCCTTCTGTGCGATGGCTCGAAAGTTTTCTCGTGCGTAACTCCCTCCCACCAAATCAAGTATGACATCGAAAGCAACATTCTCCGAGAATGTGCCGTCTGTGACGTGGATTGGGTGTTGCAGTCCGAACTCTTTGCATCGCTCGAGCTTACTGCGTGTGCGCGATGTCCCGTATACGATGGCCTCAGTAGCGTTAGCCAATTGAGTTGCTGCGGTGCCAATACCGCTTCCCACCGCATGGATTAATACGCTCTCATTCGCACGCAATGAGGCTTGATGAAAAAGGGCATCGTATGCGGTGATAAATGCTTCTGGTATGGCAGACGCGGCTTCGAGGCTGATCGTATCAGGCACGGGAAGTACTTCTTGTTCATGTACCAAAACATGGGTGGCCATGGAGCCGCCTCCAACGATTCCCATCACTCGGTCGCCAGGTTGCCATCGGCTTACATGCGAACCGATATCCATGACGGTGCCCGCATATTCTAGCCCTGGAATGTCTTGCACTACACTGCTCGGGGCTGGGTATAGACCGCGGCGTTGAAGTATGTCAGCGCGATTTAGCCCAGCAGCGACAACGTGTATTCGTACTTCGTTTGGTCCAGGATCCTGCATATGAACGGTCTGTATTGAAAGTACGTTGGGACCGCCGTATTCCGTGATTCTAACTGCTTGAGCCTCAATCATCGGCGAGAGCATACGGGGTCTGCGCGTACTAGGAAACTGGGCAAGGCTGGGTTGTTCTATTTCTCGTGGCCGACATAGTTTTTGCCACAGAGTTCCGGTCGATCTGCAAGGTATGCTCCGGTACTCTGTTGCACGAGCGCGGAGTCCAAGGCCTATTCGCTATGGTTTCGTTTGGAGGGCTTATGAATCATCTTCGTGATACCAGCGTAGCAATATTTGGTGCGACATCTCGCTTGAGTCATGCGTTGGCATTGGAATATGGGCGCCTGGGATACGCAATTTTCCTTGCGGCGCGTGATATCGATGAGGGAGAGCGCATCGCTAAAGATGTCGAAATCCGAACCGGTACGAAGACCTGCGCACGAAAGTTTGATGCATTAGATTACCCATCCCACTCCGTCTTGGTGGATACGATAGGACAGATGGTAGGCCCCCCTTCTGTGGCCATCGTTGCCTTTGGAGATATGGGCGACCACTCCGTCTCGAAGACCAATTTTGAAGCGGCGAGGAAGGTACTCGAAATCAACTACACTGGGGCTGTCTCGATCTGTGAGGCCATGGCGTCCGTTTTTGAATCAAGAGGCAGTGGCTCTGTGGTTGGCTTATCTTCGGTTGCCGGCGAGCGAGGTCGGCAGTCGAACTATTTCTACGGCAGTGCAAAGGGCGCATTTACATTGTATCTGCAGGGACTTGCCCATCGGTTGGCAAAGTCAGGCGCTCACGCGATGACCGTGAAGCTTGGATTTGTCGATACGCGTATGACCTACGGACTCGAATCCGCGATCCCGGTAGCGAGTCCGGAGCGCGCAGCAAGAGCTATAGTAAAAGCACAACAGAAAAAGTGCACGAGCATGTACTATCCCACATTCTGGAAGCCTGTAATGAGCCTAATACGCATGCTTCCCAGTCGCGTCGTTCACCGTACGGAGCTTTAGCTAGCCGTGCGAGAAGATGTGTCGATGTGAATGGAGGTTCCGTCGCCCAATGCAGGATTTCGATTTAGTTGTATTTTTTGCCTGGTACCTGGCTTTTTTAGTCTCGACTACGCTTCACGAGTTCGCGCATGCGCTTGTTGCATGGCGTGGCGGCGATACGACTGCGGCAGATGCTGGGACGATGACTGCCGATCCGGTACCGCACATACTTCGCTCTCCCTTTGGAATGGTCGTGGTGCCTATTTTTACGTTCATATCTGCGGGTTGGGTCATGGGTTGGGCCTCAGTTCCGTATAATCCGCAGTGGGCTATACGTCATCCGAAGCGGGCTGCATGGATGAGTTTGGCAGGTCCAGCAGCCAACTTTGTGCTTGCAGCATTGGCACTCATCGCTCTGAAAGCCCTTCTATCCGCTGGAGTTTTTACTCCGCATAATTGGGTTAAGGCAGGGATCGTGGGTGTTGCACCTGAGCAGCAGGGAACGGTTTGGGAGCCAGCAGCAATGCTACTGAGCATTGTTTTTATTTTGAACGTGCTGCTAGGCGTGTTCAATCTTCTTCCTGTACCACCACTTGATGGGTCAGGTGTCATTGCCGGCTTTTTCCCAAAAAATCCACTGACTCGCCTGTTTAGTCAGGTTCAAATGGGGGCGCTGATAGGCCTTATAGTTGCTTGGAGCCTTTTCAATAGGTTGAGTGGTCCACTTGCGAAAGGAATGCTCTGGCTGCTGTATGGATGATACTATGTGTCCCTCACATGAAACGAGTCGCTAGGGGCGAAGTCGATGACCCTCAAGATGGTATCAACTCCTTTTTTCGTCGTGCTTTTCGCCGTCTTATCGTCGTGTACCTCTAATGAATTGGGGCGTGGTGCAGAGTCCGTTTTGGGGACTGACACACTGCAAGTAGCAGACACCGTCGTAGGTAGCTTGGACACCGTGTCGGGCACGGATGTTGTGGTTGTATCGAGTGATGTCGATATCCATGTAGAAGCGGACGTAGGGTCTAGTGCTGCGGGGACGGACAGTAGCGCACGAGGTGGTGTAGATGGGCTAGAGGACACTGAGCTACCAGAAGATACTGGTATCGAAGCGGACAGCGGGGCGGTGTTTGAGGATACAACCTCCGGGCTCGATACTTTTGACACAGCCAGTCTGGGGGATATCCAGGCAGCTCTCGACGCCAGTGAGCCGGTTGATGTGTCCTTAGATTCTGGCAACCCGGAACCTGACGTGTCGCTAATTGCAGCATGTACCGCCACCGCTACCATGATGACCCCCGGCGACAATGAGTTTTTCGTCGTGGGCCAAGGAATCCCAGTGACCGCCACCGTGACAGATCCCGCAGGGGGTGCTCTGACAGCTTTCCAGGTTGAGTGGCGTGATTCCTCCGATGTTCTTCTGGCAACAAGCACGGTGGATGGGTCGGGGCAGGCCGGGGCTACACTTACTGGGGTGCAAAAGGGCTTCCAGGATGTGCGCATTCAGGTACGCGACGCCAACGGTCCTTGTGATGGGGAGAGCCTGCATCCCATCTTGGTATGCACCGAGAATGTAGTGGAAGATTTTAATGCCAGCTTGGCAGCTCCTTGGGTCATCTTTGGTGATGCATATTGGTCAT
>PKDL01000100.1 GCA_002863065.1 Pseudomonadota bacterium | reverse complement strand
CGTGCAAGGGCTGAGCTACGAAGACATTGTCCGAATCACAGGCCATAGATTAGGCACCGTAAAATCGAGGCTACATCGGGGGCGTGTCGCGCTAAGTACGGCCTACCGAGCTTGGAAATCAGGGACCGTTCCAGAGGAGACTTCCTCATGAATAACCAGTCCTGCAGTATGAACGGGTTAGACCAAAGAGAGGCCTCATATGGCTGATTTCTGCACATTAGAGCCCGAATTATTAGAGCGCCTTGTCGATGGGACATTGTCCGAATCTGAACAGCACGCACTAGATCAAGAGTTGGCGCAGGACCCGAACCTTGCGTTGGATCTCGAATACTTCGGAGAAACGGTTTCTCTTCTACGTTCCGCGAAGCTAGTGGAGCCCCCGGAATCATTCCTATGGCACGTTCAACAGCGTGTTCGGCGACGCACTCGCAGCCGGTGGTTTAGTCCGCCTCCAATGCGAACTTTCGTGATGGAAGCGGCGATATGCTCTGTCATGCTTTTGGCTACGGCAGCCATGTACCTCGTTGCACTTCCAATTCCGTCTCCCCCAATGACACCAGGCTCAACATCCACCCGGCTCCATGCCTCAGACCGCCATTTGCTAGACAGCGTTGGCACGATCGCGAGTGTGGGAATGTCGATTCGCGGTGACGCCCTAGAGGTCGAGCTTGTGATTCAGGAACGTGATGTGAATCGATTACCGAACCTGCTTGACGACAACCCGCGACTCACCATGACCGACGCTCCTGTAGTCATATTCCAGGATGCTGCAATCGTCCGAATCGCAGCCAACAGCAGTGTGATGAATACGGACTTCTAGTCGGCTAGTTACAGTCACGGACATTTTGGGATACGCCACTACTTCCGTTCGGACCCGCGGATGCGCCGCCATTGCCGCCAGAACCCATGTCATAACTGAGGTTGTTGAGGTTAGGGGCCGCGTTTCCACCGCAGAGAACACCGATCGAGGGTCCACCGCCGCCGCCGCCGCCATTTCCGCCTGCGCCGCCATTTCCGCCCTTGCCACCGTTACCACCGGATGTGGAATCTTCATCACCACCGACGCCGCCGCTACCGCCAGCACCACCCACACCACCGGCACCGCCGGTTCCGCCACCACCACCGGCACCGCCGCTGCTCGTTTCGAGTGTGCATCCGGTAATCGTAGGCGTGCCGCCGTAAACAATGATGGCAAAAGAGCCGCCGCCGCCAGTACCACCATCGCCCGATTCCCCGCCGCAAGCTCCGCTCCCGCCACCACCACCAGTGCCACCCCACGAATGACACTGTAGAAAGCCCGGGTCGTCGCCGCCGCCGCCGCCGCCGCCGCCGCCGCCAAAGCCAGCACTACCGGGCGATCCGCTCGTGCCATTAGCAGGCATATACCCCACACCGCTCAAAGCACCGAAGCTAGCCCCCGACGACCCATCGGAACCTGATGATCCAGGCGCGCCAGAACCACCCTGCCCCCCATTGTTACCTTTTGATCCTCCGATGCCACCGACAGCGCCACCATTTCCCGTGGACCCATTCTTGCCGGAGCCATTCCCTTTACCGCTTTTGCCACCATTTCCACCCTTGCCACCACACGGGCCGGTCACCCCGATGCCAGCTGCAGGCTTGCTGCAACTGGAGCAGGCTAAGGATCCGCCGTCTTCACAACCTGGGTTACCGTCCCCTCCCTTCACGCCTTGCGCTCCTGGCGGTCTATCGCTAGCAGAGAGTCCGTTACCGCCTGAGCCGGCACGTACAGAGCAAGACGCAAGTACGACGCCGCCACTGTTCTTCAAATGCACACCGACAGAACTACCGCCGGCGGTTGAATTCGCATCCGCAGTCACAGTAATCAGCTCCACGACAGTCAGCTCGCTAATGTTATTTGCGCTTATAACCGTGGTTGCACCGTTCACTGTCACTATGTTGCCGCTAGCACGTACCCACCCATTCGCACTGTCATACCCACCGTATAAGCTGACGCCAGCCTTCAGGTTTAGTGCGCCAGGGTAGGTGCCTTGGGATATCAATATCTGATTTTTCCCACTGCTTGAGCTCATTGTAAGCGCTTTGATGATCGTTTTGACCGGTGAGTTTTTTGTACCATTGTTCGAATTGCTACCAGTGAGGATATCGACGAAAATGGCCTTCGCTTCATCGCCGTCGATCCCATCGCAATTGGTGTCTTCAAATGATAGGTCGGGGATATCGCTAGGCAGCTGCCCCGCTAATGGGTCACAGGTATTGGGAACTCCGCCGATACAATTTGGCTCCGAATGCGCGCAAATACCGACGCCACACGCTGTTTCGCCTAAATCCTCATCAGTCGTTCCGTCACAATCGTTGTCTGCACCGTCACAAGTTTCGGTAAAGTTCTGGTCATCACCAGCGCATACAACGCCACTGCCATCTTGTGCACAGGTCCATTCTCCAGTCGCGCATTGGTCTGCATCCGAACCGTCGCACGCAGCACCCTTTTCTGGCCATGGCTCATCCGTCAGGTCATTGCAATCATTATCTAATCCGTCGCACAGCTCCGTCGACGAACCTTCGAAAGGGTCACAGACCACAGGCGTGCCATTCTCACAATTGTTCACCGTATGAACGCATTGACCGACCCCGCAGGTGGTTGTGCCGAGATCGTCCAATTCGTCTGTAGAGCCATCGCAGTCGTTATCTACTCCGTCACAAATCTCCGGGGCATTACCATTCGTAGGGTCGCAAATGTTCGGTTGACCGTTGAGGCAATTCTGGATCACGCTTTGACATTCGCCCACACCACAGACCGTTTCCCCCAAGTCCTCGTCAGTCTGTCCATCACAATCATTATCCACCAAATCACAGAACTCGACCGTTGGAGTCTGCGCATCACATGATTGGACCCCCGCGCTACAGGTGCGCTGCCCCTGGCAGACTCCTGCGTCGTTACCGACCTCGCACGGCTCGGCCGGAATATCGTTATCGATAAAGCCGTCACAATTATTGTCGAAATCGTCACAGACCTCCGCTTCTGGTGCGGCGGCGGTACACTCGGTCCATGTGCCAGTTAGGCCGTCGCACTGTCTTTCCCCAGTACAAGTGCCATGCACATTCTCCTGGACGCATTGCGTTGTGAGACCGTCATAATCTGACAAACAAGGACACTCACCGCTCTGTGGGATACATTGTTTGGCTATGCTGCCGTCTTCCTGAGGTATGCTGGTGCACAAAAAGTCGCTTGGGCACCCCTGTGAGCTACAGTCCAAAGCACAAAAGCGTCCGGCCGTACCCAACTGTAGGCACAAATTCGACTGATTCGCAGTGCCAAAAGCACAATCTGCGTCTGCCTGACAAGGCCGGCAGAGGTTTACGGTTGAAGGCTGGCAGATAAACACCGGGTCTCCCAGTGTCACGACCTCCTTGCACATCCACGACTCGGGGCAGTCGTCGATGCAGAGCTTGGAACACACATATCCTTCGCTGGAGAAGACGCAGAATCCACTGTCGCAATCGCTGTTCGATTCACAGGGCCAAAGAAAACCGCCTTCCACAGGTGAAGCGTCCTCTTCGCCTTGTACCCCATCTTCGCCAACTGCGTCCGATACGGTGTCATCCAAGGAACTCGTATCGACGATAAACTGGATGTCAGCTGCGGTATCCGTACTCTGCAACACGTCGGAGCTCGTCGTGCTACCCTGTCCATCGGGAATATTAGGCAGCGCCGGTGTCGCGGCCTGCGGCGAATCCGCACATCCCCAAACGAGTAATGCACTTATAAACACCAACAACCATTTCAACCTATCCACCACTCTAGCCTCCGCAATGTCGTTTTAGCGGGACAGCCATGTTCTCTGGCTATCAACGACAGTATTCTTTCCCATCATAAAATCATATGTGGATTGCCGTTGTTGTAGCAGCTTATACCAACCAACTCATCGAATTCGAGTCGTAGACCATTACGCCACGATATTCAGATCGATCCCACGAGGTCAGCATGTTGTACTAGGAACGCCACTATTGCGCGGATCGCCTGAGCTTATGTTTCAGACACTGTCGTTCCAGATGAACGGGACATATCTGGTTCCATACGGAAGGCTCAATCGCCATCCAGCAGCATGTTTTCATTCCATTCACAAGGCCACTGATGGGACACAGTCACGTACTGCTCAGTAGCCAACCGATATTCAACGTCCCAGGCCAAACGAACCCCAGAGCTGTCGAGCGATGGACTGTCAAAACGTACATCTGTTCGCTCCACTCGATATCCAGAAGACGAGCAATACACTTCGGCTATCAGACAAAGCGCCCACCCGGAGACAAAACGCTCGGCTAATGACGCTTGCAACACTGCCTGAACGGCTGGATAAGCAATTTTTCGGACGCTCCCGGGTAAGACGCGATTCAAAGCCGACCGGAACTTGTACGGCACCTCGATGCATGCACGTCATATCAGCTACTACACCGGTTCAAAACACTGGCAGTCCGATGCCATCGATATCCGTAAAATTTGCGGTAATGACTCCCGTCAGAGCGGTGCGCTCACCGGACTTCCATCTAAACCCAGCACGAGCGATGGCCGCTCCACAGAGCAATTAGGATATACTTCCCAAGAGGCGCATCCTTGCTCGACTGAACGAAGAACGCACCCTGGCCTGAGGGCGCAGCGACAAGTGAAAAATACCCGCTGTTATTTGCATCCGCTGGTCGCAACCAGCGGTGTCATCCGGACACGGTGTACATCAGTTTGAACCAGCCTCTATATAACCGATGCATACTTAGCTCATTGCCGTAATATACGTGGCGTCATGGGCTGGCAGGATCAAACGTCCCACCAAAACAAAATTCTTCGGGCACGCAAGCGGCACCAAAACCAGTGGTGCAGCATCCGCCATCCACACAATCTGCGCCCGTAGTGCATTGGCATATCGCCTGACAAGCATTCGTTCCATTACCTTGCGGGCAACATATAGCGAAGTTACCGCATTCATCGCTCGACTGGCAGCCAGTAACAGAGCCTGAGCCACCGTTACCGTCCGCGGCGCCTTCACATACCGACTCGTAGTCATCGCAACAGCCTCCTGGAACGAAGTTGCAGAATTCCGTGCATTGACACGGCCACCCCTGCTTGAACTCACCACATATTCCAGCGCAGCTGTACTCTGAATTTGTACCGCTACCACCATTGGACCCATCCCCAGAGTCAAAACCGCCACTACCATCATCCCCGCCAGCGCCACCGCCACCGCCGGCGGCATTTTGTGCGAGAGCACAGAGTCCGCTGAGAAGGCATACTGAAAATTGCTGGCCGACCACCTCGACAGCACAACATTCCGCAGCACCTTCACAATCCGCATCGCTGGTACAGAGATTACCTATGCACTGGCCGATGGGTCCGCATATGTTGTCGAGGAAGTCGATGGGACAGCATTCCTGATTGGAGCTACAGTCGCCATCGCTACCGCACGTAGGACCGTAACATCCACCCACCGGCGCACAATATGCGGGTAATCCACCTTGCTCAGGGCAACATTCTCGGTCTGCCCCACATTGCGCATCATTGGAACATTCTGGACCATAGCAAGCACTCGCATCCGCTTCGCAATAACCACCAAAACCGAGATCACAGCAAATCTCGTCGCCGGGACAGTCTGACGATGACTGGCATTGCGCACCTGAGCCCTGCCCTGCGCTACTTCCTGACGCTGCATCGCTCCCATCTTGTCCAGAAGATGCACCGTCCGAGCCATCCGCATTGGATGTCCCTGCGCTGCCGTCCGCAGAGTCATCATTCGATGTGCCAGAACCCGCGGTGCCACTGTCTATGCCCTCGCTACCATCCGCCGAGTCGGTTCCGGAAGAATTGGGATTGACGCACTCGTTTGAAAAGCAGAAAAAACCGTCTGGACAGTCCGTATCTTTTTGGCATTCACCCTCGGGCTCTACGGTATTGGACTGTGTGTCCTGAACCACACGGATACCCGGCGCATTGGACGCATCACTGCAGCCGTAGGACACCACGAAACTCAGAATAGCAACGCAAAAAACTCTGAAACACATGAAATCAACCTTCCCGGAAAGGACTTCGTCTGTTTGATGCTCTATGACGGCGCCCCGCAACTATGGAACGAGAGCAGTGGCCTGGACCTCACTTCACCATTGGGAACAGCTCCCCAAGAATGTCAAATCCAGCGACAGCTCAGTAACATTTCTCCTGAACAATAACCAAGTGTCCTATAGATGACGCGAAGTGCAGTTCGGGGCACTATTGTTTACATGCAATCTTCCATTCTCGGTCGATGCCGTTGGAGCATCATCTGCCTTCTGCTTGTTTCCTTCGAAGTCAGAGGGGCGCATATTCAAATACAGTCGACCCCATTACACATGTTTCCAGCAGACACAGAAGTACGTACGGTACAGTCGATCCGATGGCTCAGCGGATTGCATCTTACGTCTCAGGACCGGAGGTTTGGTGGTATATCGGGACTCGAATGGTATCGAGGAAAACTATTAGCCGTCTCGGATAGAGGTTTCTTCATCATCCTGCACCCACGATTCCGCCCGGACGGAGTATGCCGTGGCGTCTCTTCAGGGGAAATCTATCCCCTTCGCTCAGTCTCAGGCGGAATGCTCTCCGGGCGTACCGCCGACGCCGAAGAGCTCATCGCTCACCCGGACGGTTCGCTGTGGGTCACCTTCGAGCACGATCACCGACTTCTTCGATACCGGCAGACCTCTGGTTCTCGATTCGATATGAGTGCGTTGCGTGCGAATGAGCTGCCTTCTCTACCCGCCCTGTCTCAAAGCCCAGATAATGGCGGGATAGAAGCTGCAACGTGGCATCCAACGTATGGTCTCCTCGCGATTCGAGAACATGAACTATCCTCATCGTCGCTCCATCCGACCTGGATTCGTAGTCAAACGACTGCCATACAAGTCCAGTACCAAGGGACACCGCCTTATCGACCGACGGGGATGACCTGTATGGCGAACGGAGATATCGTGACCGTGGAACGGCATTATACGCCAGAATCTGGGCCCATCTCGCGTATCGTTCGTATTCCAGCATCGGCATGGAATAAGCCCCAAACACCGGTTACTGGCCGAGAATTAGGGCGGTTCGAGCATGCTATGACCCGTGACAACTTTGAAGCGATCGTTTCCGCTCCGCTAA
>PKDL01000041.1 GCA_002863065.1 Pseudomonadota bacterium | reverse complement strand
GACGTCGTCGGATACCTAGCATCCGCTCGGCGACTGGGACTCCCCTCACCGCTCGTCATGTATATCAGCCCGGATTCCAAAGAACCCACTGTGTACGCAGCGCATCTCACTCAATCGGGCTTGGGCTTACCAGATCGCGATTATTACCTGGGAGGCTCTGATCGCTACAAAGCGCTTCTGGCAAAGTACGAAGAGCACATCGCGTCCATGTTAGAGCTGACAAAACTCGTACCAGAAGAGGCTGCGCCACAGGCGGCAAAGACCATTGTGACCCTGGAAACCGCACTCGCAACTGTACAATGGACCCGGACAGAACGTCGGAATAGAGACAAAACGTATAACCCGATATCCCCGGCAGAGCTCGGTAAGTTAGCCCCCGCATGGAACTGGAACCGCTACTTTGAGGCAGCGGGGATATCAACTGTCGAACGGGTCATCATTCGTGAGCTCAGCTATGTTCCAGCCCTGGCAAACATCCTATCGAAATATTCTGTGGATGATTGGAAGCAATACCTACGGTGGAGTCTACTGCGAGCGTCTGCAGACAACTTGAGTCCGAAAATCGACGAAGCGAACTTCGCTTTCTACGGCACGGCTCTCATGGGCATCGTCAAACAGCGGCCACGTTGGGAGAGAGCAGTTGACGTGGTCAACGGAGTGCTCGGAGAGGCCGTGGGAAAGCTTTATGTTGCACGCCACTTTCGTCCCGAGGCAAAACAACGAATGCAAGCTCTCGTGGAAAACCTACGAAAAGCCTTTGGGGCGTCGCTCATGGCGTTGGAGTGGATGAGTCCCGAAACCCGAACACAGGCACTCGATAAGCTAAAGAAATTCCGCCCCAAAATCGGATACCCGGATACGTTCAAAGACTATAGTACGCTCCGCATTACTCCAGACACATTGTACGAAAACCTCCAGCGAGCCGCGCAATATGAGTACGATCGCCGATTGGCCCAGCTCGGTGGTCCGGTAGATAAAGATGAGTGGTTTATGACGCCTCAGACTGTCAATGCGTACTACAACCCTCGGGGAAACGAGATCGTATTCCCAGCTGCCATTCTGCAACCGCCGTTCTTCGATCTTGATGCCGATGACGCTGTAAACTATGGCGCTATCGGTGCGGTTATCGGGCATGAGATGGGTCATGGATTCGATGATCAGGGAGCCAAGTCGGATGGGGACGGTGTTTTACGGAATTGGTGGACATCAGCCGATCTCGAAGAGTTCACCCGGCGCACTCGCATGCTGGTTGACCAATATGCTGCCTTTGTTGTGATCGACGACCTTCCACTCAATGGGAAGTTCACGCTCGGAGAAAACATTGGCGACCTTGGTGGACTGAGTATCGCCTATCGTGCCTATCAAATGGCCCTAGATGGTGATTCGTCGACCACGCTAGACGGATTCACGGGAGAACAAAGGTTCTTCATTGGCTGGGCTCAATGCTGGCCTCGACTGTATCGAGATGAAGAGCTCAGACGCCGACTCGTCGTCGACCCACATTCGCCCAGCGAATTCCGCGCAAACGGACCCGTACGCAACATGCAGGCATTCGTCGAGGCCTTTCAAGTGAAGGCCGGTGATAAGCTATGGCTACCAGCAGCCGAGCGCGTATCTATTTGGTAATGGTGCCTTTCCGAAATTTGACAAACCACCGTATATCAAATGGCCTGACTGTTGAGACACGCCTTAGGTTAATCCCCGGACTGCCAATAGTCGACGAGAGCCTCTATCACGCGTTCTGCTGATGCATCCGGAGGGCACTGATCCACGAGGTCAACGCAACACCAAAGCGGCAAAAATTCAATCCAGCGTTCCGTCTCAAGCTCTACGACCGACGGTATCAGCCCTGCAACCAACGAATGGGGCACCTCGGAGACCATTTCATCACCTGGCACGAGCAGCACCGGTGTATTGACAGTCGGTTCGACGCCTTCGGGAAGCAATACATCCAACCCGTCATCCAACCCTGGGGCGCGGTCAATGAAAGCGTCCATTTTTAGGGTGTAGGCCCCGTCCAATTGACGAAGTAGCGCGTTCCTTTCATGCTTTTTCATGCCATTTGACTCCATAAACGGAACCGAAAGTATTTCGTATTTGGGGAAAAGGTACGATGACGGCAAGCTAATATTCAACTAAAGGCTGTAATCACCCCAGTCACTGCCGCATACGTGTATCCCAGTCGCATCCATTACTCTGCAGTGAGTGAAATTCTCCGTGCGGCCTCTCGCATCATATGAAGCGCAGTGTCCCAATCAGGATGTCGCATCATAATCCATCCATCCGAGATGAGAGTCTGCTTCCAGTTACGCCGCATTGTCCCGGGGCGCGATAATCGCTCCTGCACCACGTACGGGCCGAACTCTTTCATAAATGGCAGTAACCCGTCGATGCGAGTAATACGCCCTCGCCCGGCAGCACGCTTGAATACTCCCGCAACATTATACTTGCGTACGGAGCTTACCTCGACGTCATGCCAACACACGGCACGTGCCCACTCGCGGAAGGAATCGATATCCGCACAGTAATTGATTTGGTCGACGATAAACCCACCCCCGGAGCGGCAGCCAACTTCACCAAAGACCGCTTCCCCGTTCGGAGTAAGAAACCACTCCATGTGGCTATACCCCTCTCCCATACCGAGTGCCTTCAGTACGTTTCTACCTAGCTCAATTCCTGGCTGTAGGTGAGACTGGCTTAGGTCACGAATAGTCACCTGCCCCGGAGAAATCCACTCATGGGTACGTGCCTCTAGGGGCTTCGGAAAGTATTGCATGACACTTTCGATACGAGGCGTACCCTGAACACTCACCGCGTCATATGTGTACTCCACACCCTCGATGAACTCTTCGATAACCGCTTCCGGAACAGAATGCATCAGACCCAGCACGCGCGTCAGTTCTTGCTCCGATGCCACTACATAGGTATCGGCACTCCCAGCGCCGGCGATAGGCTTGATAACGAGTGGATACCCAATAGCTTCGGCTCCCACGTATGCATCCCGAGCCGACTTTACACGGTGCGACCGCGGTACTCGAAGACCAGCTGCCTGCACTCGCTCCTTCATGATTTGCTTGTCGCGGAAGCCGAGGACTACATCGTAGGCCATACCAGGTAATGACCAGCGTTCGCGTAAACGGGCAGCAAGGAGTACTAAAGGCTCCCAATTCGCAACCACGCGGTCAACTGTCGTCCCTTTGAGCCAGTGCGATACCCGGTTCATGACGTCGTCTTCATCTAATAAGCGTGGCACCTGAAGGTACCCTGTCAGATGCTGTTTTACCGACGCAGGTAAGCTACTGTATGCCGCATCCGATACACCGTAGACCTGAGCTCCAACTTCAGAGAGCCCGCGGGTAAATTCCAACATCTCAGTCGGATACGTAGGAGATAGAAACACGACTTTCATGGCGCCTCCCTTGCCAGATGCGCTGTACTTTGTCCACGGTCACTTGGCATGGTGCGAAATGGAAGCATATCGAGCTACGACTTTGGATGCGTATGAACCTTCTTTTTGACGATTGTGAAACATAACAACTTCTTGTTGACCAGAGGCCAGTCCGGTGTCATACGCCGCCGTCATGATGCGCAATGTAGTAATGATTGCCCCTTTTCCCGTTGAACACACCATGAAGTTTGTTCGAGCGGCATCCGAGCTCGACAACGTTAGGCTGCTTGGCCTTGTTCATACGCCACCGACAGGTCCGGACGTGAATCGTTATGATGATATCGTCTACATGACCAATCCGCTGGATAAACAGGACATCTTTGATGGGGTCGAGCTGCTCGCGAAGCGGCATGGCCGTATCGACCGCATTATCTGTATTCTGGAAGCGCTCATGGTGCCGGTTGCGGAAGCCCGAGCGAAATTCGGTATCCCCGGTACCAAGCCTGCGGTAGCTCATGTATTTCGCGACAAGAATGCGATGAAAAATGCATTAACAGATGCCGGACTACCTGTAGCTCGCCACAAGCTGCTCGGGTCGATCGAAGATGGCTTATCATTCGCCAGCCAAGTAGGCTTTCCACTGATTCTCAAGCCACCGGCAGGCATGGGATCAAAAGCTACCTTCCGCGTCTCCGATGCGCAGGCGCTAGAGCGTTCGATTGTGGGCATGCGTGTCAACCCAGCGAATCCGGTATTAGCCGAAGAAATGCTGCAGGGACGTGAATTTAGCTTTGAAACCATCACGCTGAACGGCACACCACAAGTTACCAGCATCACGCATTATCTTCCCAGCTGCCTAGAGGTCTTAGAGAACCCATGGATGCAGTACTGCGTTCTGCTACCCAGAGACATCAGTGGTCCGGAATACGCACCGATCAAAGAGATTGGCGTCCAGGCGATACAGGCCCTGGGCCTTCAGAACGGCATGACTCATATGGAGTGGTTCCAGCGCGCCGATGGCAGCATGGTTATAGGCGAAATTGCACAACGGCCGGCCGGCGCAAATATAACCCCCATGAACGCAGCCGCCCACGGCATCGATATCTGGCGAGCATGGGCCCGAGCCGAAGTCGATGGTGAACTGGACTCCCCATGGGACCGAAAATTCGCAGTTGGTACCGCATTCCTACGTGGTATGGGCCGCGGACGGGTGGTCGGTGTTACCGGCTGGAAAGAAGTACAAAACCAAATTGGTCATCTCATCGTAGAGACCAAATTACCGACGCTTGGTGCGCGGAAATCCGGGCACTACGAAGGTGACGGCCGAATTATGGTGAAGCATCCGGAGACCGAAGCAGTAAAGCAGGCTCTTGGGATCATCGTACGGACGCTCAAAATTCATTATTCCGGCTAGCTCACGGCATGGAGTGGGTAACACCACCCTAACCCAACGCAAAACGGTACACGTCTAGATACTCCTCGGCCATTTTCGCGAGCCCGTGGTCCTCGCTCATCCCATTATGCCGAATCGCAGCCATCCGAGTAGCAGCCGCAGCCCCTCCATCGCCATACGTCGACATCGAATAATCAAGGGCCCAGAAAAGCGCGTCGGCATTAAAATGGTCGAAGATGAAGCCGTTACCCGACTCGCTTTCCGGGTGCCACAACTGGACTGTGTCAGCTAATCCGCCGGTCTTGTGAACGATCGGAGGCGTCCCGTACGCGAGACTAAACATCTGATTTAGGCCACAAGGCTCATACCGCGATGGCATAAGGAAGAAATCTGAACCTGCTTCTATCAGATGAGCCAACGGCTCACTGAAGGTACGGTGAAACGCGACACGATGCGGGAAAACGGTTCTCAACTGGTGGAAGAATTGCTCGTAATGGTGCTCCCCTGTACCGAGTACCACGACCTGAAATCGACGATGTCGCAACAGGCGGGGTAGCACCTGCTCACACAGGTCGAAGCCTTTCTGCCAGACCAATCGACTCACAATCCCATAGAGCGGTACTGAGGGGTCGTAGGTCAAACCCGACATTTTCAGCAGGGTCTCCTTGCACGTCTCTTTCCCTTCCATCGCATCGACCGAATAATTTGCCGGTAGGTGTGGGTCGATCTGTGGATCCCATATCGTGGTATCGATCCCGTTTAGTATGCCGAACAGCGCATCGGCGCGAGCGCGTAAAAATGAATCCAGACCTGCTCCATGGTCAGGAGTAAGAATCTCGTGTGCGTACGTCGGGCTTACCGTTGTGATTGCATCCGCATACATTATACCGGTCAGTAAGAATGATAGACGTCCTTCATTCAGCTGATCTTGATGAAATAGATGGGCTGACTGGACCAGTCCAGTCTCCCATAGAACTTCGGAACCAAACGTCCCTTGGTGGCCTAGGTTGTGAATGGTCAGTACAGTTTTTGTGTCGTGAAATAATGCATCCCAAGCAAACGTGGTGCGAAGCAACAAGGGGATCAGAGACGTCTGCCAATCATTAATATGGATGATATCTGGTTTGAATTGGACGGCCTGAGCCGCCATCAAAGCACCCCAATTCAGCAATGAAAATCGAACATGCTCGTCCGGGGAGTCCGTGTATACGCCCTCACGGCCATATAACCCTCCGCACCGGATTAGGTAGATCGGTACATCACTATTGGGCAATGTCGTTTTGTCTATGCCGAAATGAACTCGGTTCGGCCCCAGAGTCACGGCTAAATCTGAGACGCCTTCTTCGACCTCTACTTTGGAGTGTCGGATTCGGGAGTAGTAGGGCATCACGATACGAACATCGTGGCCAGCAGCCCGCAGCGCGCGCGGAAGGGCTGCAGACATATCACCAAGTCCACCGACCTTCGCGAGTGGAGCAACTTCCGAACTAACGAGCAAAATGTTCATGCGGTATTCCTTACCGTATTTCCCGGGCAGCTATCTAGCCCAGAGTACATAAGAATTTACGTCGCTAAATGGACACGAGATGCGTGAACCCGCGCCCCTAAAATAGAGACTGTTTCGTGACATATCAGCGACGGATAACACGGTTCGTGACGCCCCATGAACTGTCTGCTATAGGGCGCGGCATGTCTGTAAACGTTATCTTCGTCGAGCCATGTTTTCCAGCGAATCAACGCCAATTCGTTCGGGCGCTTCACAGTATCGGGGCGCGAGTGATCGGTGTCGGTGAACGCCCGAAAGAAGCCCTCGATGATGAGCTAAAACACTGGCTCTTTCATTACGAACAGATTGGCAATGTGACATCCGTGCAAAGTCTCGAACGGGTGGTACGTCTAATACAGCAACGGGTCCCCGTGCATCGTCTGGAAGCAGTCGTCGAAGCCCACGTCATGGCTGCAGCGACGGTGCGGGAACGGTGCGGTATTGCAGGGACGTCCGTGCAAACCAGTTTCTTATGTCGGGATAAGCCTGCCATGAAAGACGCACTGCGTAAGGCCGGAGTGCCTACTGCTGAATCGCTGGGCAGTGATCATGTGGAGGAGATTACAGACTTTGCTCAGCGAGTGGGCTATCCACTGATCGTGAAACCCCGCGATGGTGCTGGTGCAGCAGGAGCGAGTCGCGTGGACGACCACCACGGCCTGCTCACGGCGCTTCAGGAGTTTGGAATCGCACAGGGACGAAGCGTTGCGATTGAAGAATTCATCGAAGGGCACGAGGGGTTCTACGACACTCTGACTATCGACGGACAAATCACGCACGAATTCATCAGCCATTACTACCCTAACGTATTGCATGCGATGCGGACCCGGTGGATTTCACCTCAA
>PKDL01000042.1 GCA_002863065.1 Pseudomonadota bacterium | reverse complement strand
TTGCTGCTCCCTCACGAGCCCTGAACCGCTTGCCCTGAGACGTCCGCGTCGGTAGGTTCCGAACGGGATCCAGGGGAATATAAATGCAAATCCATTTAGTTGACGGCACATTCGAACTGTTCCGAGCCTACTACACCAAGGGCGTGCCAAAATCGCGCTCACAAAGTGGGCAAGAGGTTGGCGCCGTCCGGCAGCTTATGCGCAATCTTCTGACGCTGGTGGAGCGAGACGGTGCAACGCATGTGGCCGTCGCATTCGACCACGTCATCGAATCATTCCGAAATAGGCTATTTGACGGCTACAAGCGAGGCGATGGGATCGAACCAGAGCTCCGTGAACAGTTCACCATGGCAGAACATGCGGCGCATGCTCTGGGATTCGTAGTCTGGCCGATGGTGGAATTTGAAGCCGATGACGCGCTGGCTGCGGCAGCGTATCAATTCGCAGACAAGGTAGACCGTGTGATTATCTGCTCGCCCGATAAGGATATGACACAGTGCGTCGATGATGCGAGAGGTATCACAACATGGGACAGAATCCGTGGTCGATGGTTCGATGAAGCTGCGGTGTATGAGAAGTTTGGACTCAAGCCCCACTCTATCGCGGACTATCTCGCCTTAGTAGGCGACCCGCAGGATGGTATCCCAGGTATTGCCCGGTGGGGCGCCAAGTCGACCGCTACAGTCCTCGCACACTATGAGCACCTGGAAAATATTCCGGATGATTCGGAGCATTGGGCGGTAAACGTTCGCGGTGCAAAAGGACTTGCGGCCAATTTAGCAGCGCAACGAAAAGATGCCGAACTATACAAGACACTTGCGACGCTTAGAACGGACGTACCGCTCAAAGAAACAGTCGCTGACCTGGAATGGCGCGGAGCTGAACCCTCGATACTTTCGGCATTCTGTGAAGAGGTTGGCTCGATGTCGTTATTGGACCGAGTGCCAGCTCGCAACTAATTCATCAATACGTTGTCTATGGGACTACTGACTCCTGATGCATCAGTTGAACACTGTTTAATTGCAGAGCGCTACTGGATTCACAATCGTCGCCGATAAGCCAGACCCACCATTGCTAATCGGGACCTGTCCATCTCCACCGGCTCCGCCCATACCCGGACTTCCTTCCTGAAAAAAGAATGTCCCATCGCAAGATGGATTAGATACACCGTGAATGAAGAGACCTATGCTCGGGCCTCCTCCACCTCCGCCGCCGTGACCTCCGCGACCACCGATACCGCCAGTACCACCATCACCGCCAGGCTTACTGTCATCCCAACCCGATCCCCCGGCAGCACCAGCGCCGCCATTACCGCCAGGCCCACCGAGCCCCCCCATGCCGCCGGTTCCACCGCTACGGTAATAGAGACTGTTATCAAGAAGCGTTGGTGAAGAGTTGACGATGAGAATCGTTATAGAACCACCGCCACCGATACCAGCTGTGCCTGGACCTCCACCACAACCGCCAGCGCCACCACCGCCGCCGCTGCCACCATGAGAGGCCGGATCACCCAATGACGAGTTATCGGAGCCGCCGCCGCCGCCGCCACCGCCGCCACCACCGCCCGGATAACCGGATCCGCCGCTTTGCCCGGACACCGGCCGCCACACGTTATCTGTCCCAATGACGCCAATGGCTAGTCCGCCGGCACCGTCTTCACCCTGCTGCCCGGGTAAACCGGCCCCGCCATTCTCGCCGGCTTGCTCGGTATTACCGGGTAACCCGCCATCACCGCCAATCGTCCCACCGTCACCTTTATTGCCCCCGGTGGCCTCAACCGAGCCAGAACACCCAGAAAATACGCAGCCAATTGAGTCTAAGATATTGCATCCTTCCGTCCCACCCCAACCGGCATTGCCGCCTTTGCCACCATCGGCTATTCCAACGGGACACTCGTTGAATCCAGGCAAGCCACCTACGAGCGTCTGATCGGGATTACATGAGGAGTCATAGCCACTGACTCCAACCGCTCCCGCATTCCCACTCTGCCCTGGAGTGCCATCTAATCCGCCCACTCCAGAACCGCCATCTCCAGCCTTGATTTGGTTATTGGATAGCGTTAGGCCACTGGCTTCGCCAAAGATATGAACGGGTATGGATGAACCGCCGAGGGCCGTATTCGATGAGGCTTCAATGACGAAACCATCAATTATTGTGGGCTCAATAATATCCGTCGCAATCACCGTCCGGATCGCACCCAGCACGCTATTTTCCCATCGTATTATCGTTTCATTGCCGTATATCTGCCTCGACCATCCCGACGTGCGGTCATAACCACCATACAGTTTCACTCCCTCCGCCACAGTGAGTTGAGTCAAGTAGGTCCCTTTGCTTACGAGCACCATTAAACACGCTGCATCCGCCCTACAGGTGTCGATCCCCTTCTGAATCGTCTTGAAGGGAAATTGGCTGGTGCCGAGCTCGTTGTCCGTATCGATGCCATCCGTCGCGACAAAGACTGCCTGGTTTAACTCGCCATCAATTCCATCACAGTCGATGTCCTCATACCCGGCATCGGGCCAGTCAACTTCACCCGAGACAGCGGTTACTTCACATTCGTATTCACACCCATCGGCCCAGTCATCATTCAGATCGGTAAAGCCATCGATACAAAGCGCGAGCGTGCATTGTCCATTCATGCACTTTGGTACGCCGTTATCGAACGCGCACGCGTTGCCACAGGCGCCGCAATTCTGTGAATCAGCGGAGAAATCCACGGTAGGCGGACATTCACATGATTGATTATTGGGTACACATTGGTCCACGGCCTCATCACCGTCAGCCACATTGACACAAGAAAAGCCGTCCGGGCACGGTACAGCGGGTGCGCACGGCCGTCCGCAGTGCCCTCCTTCGATATCAAGACACACACCGCCGAAAAAACCGCACTCGTCATTCGAATCGCATGGCTGACAGAGGATATCTATTTCCGGAACGCAAACGTTCACTACGTCTGTACCGCTCGCAACCGCCGTACAGACCCAATCCACTGGGCACTCCGTAGAACACAAATCAGTGCACATTGAGGACGTTGCGGAGATGGGAACACAAAATCCGCTGTTGCAATCAGCTCCGGTGTCGCAAGGCCACATCAACCCGCCTTCCTCGGGACCGACATCCATATCAACGGCATCTTCACCCGCCTCGATGCCGTCCCCGGAAGAATCACCCTCAAATCCATCGGCCGATTCACCGTCCAGTACGGCACCGCCGGTATCATCTAGAGGCTTCGTGATGCCATCTGGCGATTCAGCGTCCGCACGCCCCTCACCTCCGAACGCGTCCTGCGTGAAAATATCGCCTACGACCACAGGGCTTGACTGCGTGACTGAATCTCCGCAACCGGCCAGGAGCGTAAAAAACAACCCCAGAAATATACGTACGTATTTCGGCTGTCTGCGCGGAGATTTACTGAATTCGAACATCCCTAGCACTATACGGCCGGTCGTGAGTGCTTGCCAACGGACTATGTCTAGGCTTACGGTTTCAGGTATGCGTCGCAGTATAATAGTGGTCCTTGCTTTGCTCACCTTGGCGTCTCCAGCTTCGGCCAAAGACATGAATGGGAAGTTTGGGGTGGGCTACACACAGACTATCGGTGGCGTAGGTGGCTTTTCCTTCCGCTATTGGGCTACGCGCAGTATTGGCCTTGAGCTGGATTTTGGGCTTTCATTCGTCAATAGCGATGGCGACCGGTCGACGACAGAGTTTGTAGCCGCCGTCGGACTGTTCTACGCACTTGTTCAGCATCGGAGCACAAACCTACTCATCGGGGTCCGGGGAGATATTGGATTCCGCTCCCAGCCCGCAGCGTCAACACCCGTGCTGGTGGCGGATGGAATTGACAACCAATCGGCATCAACCACATCCGAAGCCTCTGGTGGGATCCTCCAATTTAACCTCGAATTTCCTCTCATGGTTGAATATTTTTTCACTGACACTTTTGCTATCAACCTGACCGTCGGCATCGTACTGATTTTCGTGCCCGATGGAGGCACAACAGTCCTGAACACACTAGGCCCAGGAACGGTAGCCGCAACCGATACCTTCGCCGTGGGAATCGGCGCAGGTGGGCTATTGGGTAGCGCGGGCTTTACCTTCTATTTTTAATTGTGACCGTGCCACAGGAAGGCGTACGCCGGCACAGTTCCGAGCCATGCGCGATATGGTACCAACACGGATGTAATCGAAGTGTTCCGGCAACGCGGCAGCCCGCATCCGGACGAACCCGGACCACCGGCTGTAGCTAAAGCAGCTTATCTGCTTCTGCTTGCATTGCTCCCGGGTAGTACGCGTTCTCAAGGTAACGAACAATACCTTCCTGGTCGATGACAACATCGATGGGGAACTGGCGACCACCGGGCTCAATAAGGTCCCGATAGTTGTTGTTATTATCGATCCAGATAGGGATGGTAATGCCGTAACTCTGACGGAATCCTTCAATGGTATTCGGAGTCTCTCCGGGAATACCAATACCTAGGACAATGAGATTGGGGTCATTTTTACTCTCTGCGTACTCTTGTAGGTCTGACAACTCCAGACCACAGGTGCCTCACCAGGTGGCGAAATATGCGAGCAGGACTACTTTCCCGGGATGCTGGCCTTTGATAGTCACATCATTACCCGTTTTGCTGTCGGTGTAGACCATCTCCCCATTTGGATCGAAAGGCGCTCCCACACCAGCCCCATCAAGGTCGTTTGCTTTGACCGCAATTTGAACCACCCCTTCGTCCGGGTCATTCGTAGTCACACTCACGATGCCATTCACTGCTGTGACACTATCCTCAGGCAGGAACTTGATTTGCAGGATGCCTTTACATGCATTCGGATCATCAGAGCATGGCGGTAATGTGGCTTGTGTAGGATCGGAGGAACCGATAATCGATAGTTCGGGCTCGAACAGCGGATTGTCGGTTTCAACATTGGTGATCTCAAGCGGCTCATCGCCAAGGTTCTCGATAACGAGTCCCTTTCCCTTCTTGAGAGAGGCTACGCCAAAATCGATGCTCAGTCGGTCAACACGAACGTCGGGGCCTGTACGATCTGGAAGATACTGGTAAGTACCTACGCTACTCCACTCCACCGCCACCGCGACTTCACCGATAGCTGAGACTCCAACCACTCGCGCATTGCCGCCAGCGGTCGATGCGATCATTTCACTAGCACTCAGGCGTAAGTTGCTTGGGTCGGTCGCATCGAGCACAGCGAGGTCTTCCAAGTTTGCCACGAACAGCGAGCCGTTTTCGGTAATCGCTAGGTCCACCGCTGAACCATATGTCAACCAGAGCTCATTGGTAGACTCCGGATTCGCAGCCGCTAAATCGAATGTTTGGACCGTATTCACAGCGGCGACATACGCAATATCGTTCTGCACCACGATTCGACGGGCCGTATTTTTCTTGGTCCCGTAGGTGGCTGCGACTGTCGGTACAGTGGGGTCGGAAATATCGATTACAGCCACACCCTCAGCCCCTACCGCAGCAAGGATAGTGGAGTTGTCCCAGACAGTGACGCCCAACACGGTATCGAAGCCTATCACACTGCTAATACTCGCCAGTGCGCCATCATTACGACCAAAGACCATGAGGCCGTCGTCACCAAGAGCGGCAAACACATGAGAGTTAGTCCCCGCCAAATACTCAACATTCTGAGCGATATTGAGAGACGCCTGCACTTGGCTGTTCTTCCCAGGTGAACGAAGTTCGATCCAGGAGCCTGGTTCACTTTGACTTTGACCAGTAACCAATATCGATCCATCGGTTGCGACACCTACGGAGCGGCAGCCATTACCGTCAGCAAACGTGACCTGCTGCGCCGATGCAATCGAGGTAATATCACTAAGATCTACGATGAGCATTCCATGAGCACCGGTACATACGTAGGCATACCCATCATCCACGGCAATTGCTTGGAACAACGCATCTTCGGTGCTGGCGACGGACGATAGGCCAACCAAGTCATCGTTACCTTCTGGTTCTGGAATATCAATACCAGTACCGCTCCCACCCGTAGCTCCACTTCCGCTGCCACTGCCACCGCCACTGCAGGCGACAAGTGAGATTGCGGAGGCTAGAATTATTAGCTGTCGCAATCGACCCTCCTTATGGTGTTCGTTTGCATCGAGACCAGATACTACCTCTGAGTCAATGCGGAATGCTACCAGACCAAGCACCTGCGCTAGGGCAAATTCCCGTGTTTCTGTCGTATTTCTGGCTTGACGAGGACAGAACACACTGCTCAAGTGTTCATATGTCGCGTGCATCAGATGTTCTCACAGCAGTCAAAAACCCACCCAATCCATTTCTTAGTACGCACCTGGAATGGGAGGGGCAGCCACCTAAAGTACAACTCAATGTACTTCACGACGCGAGCCGTACGATTCTGTCAAAAAACGACAGCCCGGACATACGTTTTACATACAGCGTAAACCCATATCGCGGTTGCATGCATGCGTGCGCCTATTGCTATGCTCGGCCTACGCACCAATATCTAGACCTCGGCGCCGGTACCGACTTTGACCGTCGAATCGTGGTGAAGCCGAATGCGCCTGAATTGCTTCGTGAAGCATTTTCAAAGCGTTCATGGCGCGGGGACGTCATCGTATTTTCCGGAAACACCGATTGCTATCAACCAATCGAGGCACACTATGAGCTGACGCGTCGGTGCCTTGAGGTCTGTGCCGAATTTAAGAACCCTGTTTCGATTATTACCAAGAGTAGCTTGGTTGAACGAGACTTAGACGTCTTGTCGAAATTAGCGGCGACAAGCTGGCTCTGCGTCACAATGAGCATTCCGTTTGCTGACGCAGATACCGCTCGCGCCATCGAGCCTTTTGCGCCAACGCCCCGCCGACGCTTCAAAACCGTGCGACGACTCGCCGACGCCGGTATCAACATGCAAGTCAATGTTGCGCCCATTATCCCTGGACTGAATGACCGCGATATCCCCACCCTTCTGGAACAGGCTGCAGAGGCAGGCGCCATTAGCGCAGGCCATACATTGGTCCGGTTACCTGGACCAGTTGAGACGATATTCACCGAACGAATTCGTACTGTGCTCCCATTACAAGCCGACAAAATACTCAACCGCCTGGCTGATGCCAGACGCGGGCAAAACGCTGCATGTTTCGGAGAACGGATGATTGGGCGGGGCAACTACTGGGATGCAATAGAGAT
>PKDL01000434.1 GCA_002863065.1 Pseudomonadota bacterium | reverse complement strand
CCGGCAATGATGAGTGTAGTACGTGCCTGTCGCTCAGGATGACCTAGGTGCTTCAACACCGCTTGTATCCTGTCCAAGCCTAGGGTGATTCCTGCTGACTGGAGAGCGAGTAATCGTTCGTAATGTGGGCTGGTCAGGGGAAGCGGGGGCATGGGTGCCAGAGTGGGTTAGAAGGCTTCGGCACCGATAAAGCTGTTCCACCGGGTGCGGTCGTTTGGCCATAGATGCTTGAAGGTTACGTGCAGCTCCTCTGATGTGCATCGTACGACTCGGCCAAGAGCACGGAAAGGAGAGTCATCGATTGCGAGTTCGAGCCAGAGGTAACGGCCAACGCCGGTATCGGCTGGGCTACGGCTCAGAACGACCCCTGCGTCATCACACGAGATCAGCCGCGACAAGTGCGCTTCTTTATCCGAGTGTATTTCGGTTGCCATCGGTGTCACTACTGTGTCGAACAATGCGTGCATTAACAGACTCCAGGATGCTTTGGCATCCACCTTTCAAGTGCGTGCGCTTGAATGTCGGTCCGGTTTGCATCGACGTCAAAAAAATGAGCATGTTCTGAGGGAAAAAATCACATTCGTATCAAGTTACCAGCCGATCTCCGATACATGCGGACGGCGGACTAAGATTCTGACGGGCGCAATCGTCCTTGAGCCGTAAAAGACAGCACCGGGAGCCTAGTCTGCATACAATACCGCTCAAGGCCGGATTGATATGACATGCAATGGTGTTCTCGAATAAGGCGCTCCGTGGTCTGTCGCACCCGGTGACGCCAAAGATTATCAAAGGCGGACTTGAGCCAAGGCCCAGGATAAATGCCACCTCCTTCAGGTCGAATCGAGGCCAAAGGTACTGGGTCAAATTCATAGGGATGCACATAAACGGCCGATACCCCCTGTGACGACATCGACGCTCTGATGCCGCGTACCACGAAGGATGTAGGCAGTGCTCTCCAATACCCGCCTCCTCCGGCAGGAACTGCTATACGATGCAGACCATGCCAGCACATCGCAGGGACCGTGATGATCGCACGCCCCGATGGTAATTTCAGATGTACGGGCGCTCTGGGAATTCCCAGGATACGCTTTGGCACCCGTGGCGTATTATTCAGTGAAGCATCATAATCAAACCCATGGGCTGCTAGCGATTCGAACATCCATAAACAGTCCCTATTTACTGAGAAGCGGGGCGCTCGATATCCTACAGGACGCGTGCCAGTGAGTGACTCGACTGTTTCGATAGCGCGTCGCAGGTCCAGCTCAAAGTCACGGCGCGACTGACGGTGGACGCGCTGATGCGCAAATCCATGACAACCTATTTCGTCACCGCGTGAAACGATGCGTTGCATGATCTCAGGGTAATGGGACACCGTGACACCAAGCATGAAGTGGGTCGCACGGCACTCAAGCGTATCGAGGGTATCTAACAACGCAGACATTTGACGTTGGAACGCATGGGTCGGTCGGTTCCAGTGATTTCGCCCAACGCGCCGTTCCAGCAGTTGCTGGCGATCTTCCACATCGACACTAAAGAGCAACGGCGGACGCGGGGCTTTCGCTGTTGATGTAGCCTGTGGGTTCAACTCGATTTCGCTGACTTCAGGGCAGCCTGGATCTTATACGGATCAAATCCCGGAAACATCTGTCCGTTGACGAAGATAATAGGGACTCCGTTGAGTTGCGAACCGTTAGCCCCCGCTTTTTTTGCCATATCGAGCATTGCCGTCCGAGCATTTTTATCTTTCTCAATATCTCGCTCAACAACCTCTATCCCCTTGTTGCGGAACCAGCGACGGGCCTGAGTACAGACACCACACCATGACGCTGAGAACATGATGACTTCATCACTGGCCACGGAAGACGCAACGGAGGTATTGCCAGCCGCATCAGGCGCTTCGGCGGCGCCCCGAGACTCATCCAATGCTTTGTCTAACTCCTGCACGTGCACAACTTTGTAGGAATATTCACCGCCCTCATTCGCCGTGCGGAGGTCCGCAACATACGCCAAACCCGCCGGTGCACCGGCTTCAGGTATCACCAGTACCAAGTCCCTAGACTGCTCCGGCACCCCGTCGAGTGTCATGCTGGTCTTGGCGGCGCGTTGCCCCGTAGGAAAGTATCGATAGATGTGCCCTGTCTCGTCGGCATGCACGCGGATGGTGGGTGCGTCAGCTGGTGCAACTGCAACCGGTTTTTCGCGGCGGACGGCAGTATCCTCTTTCTGACACGCAGCCAGCATTATGCACAGCAGCGTAACGCTTATTGTTGTTCGTCGTGTTCCCCGGGATGGCATCATCCGTCCTCCTTTCATGGCGTATCACCTAGAGAGGCAATACGAAAATATCGGCGAAAGAACGTGAGAAATGTAGTGGCCCACCCACTGCACTGCAAGACATGAGCTTTCCATAGTTGATGGACGCCCGAGGCATCGCTATTCTCCGCCGATGCCGACTTCACGCTACCCTTCCCTCTCATCGGAACGCATCGCTGACCTAGTCGCTGGTGTTCGCAGTCAGAACATACGGTCTGGAGCACGACTCATGCGGCTTCTAGATGATCGGGTGCCTGGAGCCGAGATGGCACTACGGGAACTGTACCCTGACACCGGACATGCGATCACTATCGGCATAACGGGAAATCCAGGCAGCGGTAAGTCGACCCTCACCAATCGTATGATTGCGCACTATCGCGCCCAAGGGCTCACCGTAGGCGTAGTTGCAGTGGACCCATCCTCACCATATTCGGGCGGTGCTATCCTGGGCGACCGCATTCGAATGATGGATCACGCGACCGATCCAGGTGTGTTCATTCACTCACTTGCAACAAGGGGCCAACTCGGAGGCCTCTCCCGGTCTACCGATGATGTCGTGCACATAATGGACGCCATGGGATTCGACAGGGTCCTGATCGAGACCGTCGGAGTTGGGCAAGACGAAGTCGATATCGTCAAGACGGCTCAAACATCTTGCGTAGTCCTGGTGCCAGGACTTGGTGATGATATCCAAGCGATCAAAGCCGGTATTCTGGAAATTGCGGACATTTTCGTCGTAAATAAATCAGACCGCGAGGGCGCCCTCCGGACTGCAGCCGACCTCAAGGCGCTACAACATCTACTTGCAGAGCAGCAATGGAACGCGCCGATTATCAAGACAGTTGCTACGACGAATACCGGGATCAGTGAGCTAGCTGATGCAATCGACATGCACGGCGAGTTTTTACAAACGTCCGGTCAGCTGACATCAAACCTTGAAGGACGAGAAGCCCACCTCCTCCGGAACCTACTCAACGACCGTATCGGGCAACGACTGGATCATGTTCTGAAAAAAGACGGATTAGGTGACGAGCTAGTCGCCCGGATGGCCGCACGAACATTGGATCCATACACCGCCGCGGATACCGTATTAAAAGAACTGCTGGTCACCGATACCGATGGGTAAAAAGGCTCGTAAAAAACGGTCCGGTCATCAGGCTCCTTACAGTCCGCCGGAGCCTACGACACCAGAACAAGGTAGAGAATCGGCTCCAGACTGCCTAGAGCCATCCGACAGTCGACTCACTAACCTTCTTGTTCTCGTAGGCGCGGCCATCCTACTTGCAGCTGCAGCATTCACTACGCCGGTGCCTCCGCAAAACTCTGGCGCAGCCCAACTAGTACGCAATGCTGCGAGCGCGGCCGCCGTGTGTGTTCTGCTGTGGCTGCTCGTTGGGTATTATTGGCAAAGCATCCCACGCTACACCCCAACGCTCGTTCTCACCCTTGGTAGTGGAATTCTGTTGGCATTACTGGGCCTCTGCCCGGAATGGGCGCAACTACCTATGCGGGGTATTGGCGAACGCCTTTGGGGATTTCCGATCGCATTTGGAGCACCAATCGCCGGGGCAGCTCTCTGGTCAGGGCGCAGTCAGAGAAGCATCGTAATCGCTGGACTGGGCTGTTGTCTTCTTATTGTGGGACTTCTCCAACCGCATGCGCATATCACAGACCTGCGCCTCGCGATTGCACACCATATTTATCCCTGGAATGGCCATGTTTCAGCCGGAGCGGCAGGTTTACTATTGCTGGCCGTCTTCGGGCTGTGCTCGACGGTCATTAGCGCGTACCGGGCGGAGAGCTCGTTCCCCCGTGTTGCCGGTCTCATGCTTTTGGCCTACCTCCCAGCCTGGTGCATTCTCCATTATGAAATCAGTGGACATCCTCATATAGCCAGTGCGTTTATACTCATCCTCGGCGCCTCTCTGTGGCTCACCGTCGGACTCCGAGGCCTTCTGCATGACGTACCGAAGTGGACTCGAGAATGGCTCCCACTCATCCTGGAAGCCACAGGAGTAATAGCAGTCCTATTTCTTTGGATTCTTCTCAAATCTTTTACGTGGAGGTGGTCGACAACCGACGAAAACATCTACTTCTACGGAGCAACTCTGTTAGCGGATGGGACCTTGCCCTACCGCGACTTTTTCTTCGCGCATCCACCGATGCACCTAATCGTTCCCGCCATCATTTTCAAAGTGTTTGGTTTCTCGTTGACCACCGCCAAGCTTATACCCGTGACCGCTACGATTGGGTCAGCTCTCATCTCGTATTCCATAATGCGCGGTATGATTGGTCGACTTGCTGCATTCTTTACGTTGGGTAGCTTCTTGTTTGCAATGGAACTATTGCAAGCCTCTACCAACTTGAACGGTGTTAACCTCGCAGCCTTTTGGCTCATCGCTGGCACTGCACTCTTTCTTCGACGCAAACCACTGCTTGCAGGAATCGTGCTCGGGCTCGCAGTAAGTACAGGAATCTATGCTCTGGCGGGGGCGCTGGCTCTGCTAGCTATGGCCCCATTCAGTACCCGTAATCGGGCACTGAGGCTGACGTCTGGTTTCTTGTGCACGCTCGTGCTGATCAATGGGGGATTCTGGTATCTCGGTGGGGACCAGTTTATCGAGGGGGTATACGGCTTCCATCTACTCAAGGCGAAAAAGCCGCTAGTGGGAGTCTTCCTCAAAACCCTCTACCACCATACTCCGCTATATCTGGGTATGCTTTTGGCGCCAGTGGTTGGAGCATGGCTGCGCTTCCGGAATATCCCCATGCTGTTCGAGTCGATGGAACCAGAGGCTAAAGGCTCGTTCTTTTCACCAATGAAGCTGTACAGCGAGCCCGGCCTCGGAACGATAAAAATTCTATGGCTCCAAGGTCTCGCTTTGCTAGTACAGCTCGCCCTCGTCAATGAGCTGTATAGCTTTTACTTTGTGATTGCCTTTCCGTTTGCCGCTGCTGCGCTGGGGTATACCGTCGCTGGTATCATCTCAGCATGCGCATATGAATTCCGCATGCTCGCGACACATGCACGTACCTCTCTGTGGTGGGGGACTGCTCTTCTCCCAATTGCATTCGCAAGTTGGGTCCCGTTAGCAGCGGAAGCAAATTGGGTATTTTCTCGTTCGGGGAGCCCGCATACGACCTCGCAGAAAAACGCCTCCGGGGAGATGGTCACGCGCCGGACCAGACCGCCCGCCAAAGGCGTCAATCCTGAATTCCTGATCGCAGGCGAGAAGCGACATTACCGGTGGATTCCACCGGCTGCACTCGAGGAGCTATCAGGACCTATCGTCAAAGCATTATTTTGGCGGGACCATCGACTCCGTATGGCGATGACACCCGGCTACCGTCATTATTTATGGCAAAAGTCGCTCTACTTTGATGCTCTGCCGGAGATCGCGGCATACGTCGCTCAAAATAGCGCTCCCAACGAAACGGTAGCTGGTAATTCACTGGTTGCTCCCGCAGTCGCACTGGCATCGAAGAGACGAATTGCAGCCCATTTTGTAGACACGAACGCCAAGAGATTTAAGACCGGGATTACGGATTTAGACACATTTTTTTCGTCTGTTTGTGATGACAACTTACGTTATTTGATCACTTCTCCCTCGGGCTATTTCAATGACCGGATGGTGCAGAGCCTGCCCACAGTTCGTAGGTTTTTCCGACCTGCGAAGCATTTTCCGTCTCCAATGAACAAGTTTACACGGGCTGGCCGTGCTCCATGGGGAGTGACACTCTGGGAAGTAAAGCCTTCCAAAAACCCTAAAGACAAGAGATGCGCATGGGTCACGCCGGAACGTCAGCAATCTCCAAGACGGCGCACCAATCGCCGAACGTCGGGCGGTGGAAAACCAGTCAAGTGAACCATCCCATCTGGTGCAATGGTAATCTCCAAATTCCCACCTAGATTTAGCTCGTCGGCAGTATGCTGCTCACTCAAAAAGTGGGCTCGCTGATTCGAGCTCGCCAGCAACGTGCCATTTGAGTGCTCCGTAGCGACATAACGACCAGCAATCAATATATCGGTTGCCTCTAAGATGCGGTGCCCCAGCGGGAACGTCAGGATTTCGTCATAGTCATAGCCACTAAAAATCAGAATAGATTGCACACCTCGGAAGCGGAGTTCCTGTAGCAGAGCGAATACGGCTTCCGCTTGTTCGAAAGGCTCTCCCCCGGAAATGGTGACGCCGTCGACCTCCTTCACCAGCAATGTCTCTGCAAGTTCAACGACCGAGATTACGCGTCCATCCGTTAAGGAATGAGTTTTAGGGTTGAAGCAACCACCGCAACCCAGACTACACCCCTGGACGTGGACTACGCTGCGTATACCAGGACCATTCACCCGACTTTCCTGCAATACCGAGGCAATTCGAATGTGCGTACTTGCTGCATCCACAGGTTGCGCCTCTCTATGGTCAAAGTAACGTAGCTAGACAGCTCCCAAAAGCGGGAACCATGGAGGGCAGTCTACCACCTATTCATCGCAATACCCTGCGCCCTGACCCACTGAAGAGCATTGTGCTAACTCACTCTCACACTCTTCATGCAGGGCATCGGAGGGATTGCATAGCGTTCGACACTGGCCGGCCTGACATACGGTGTTCGGTACACAATCACCCGGCCCTACACAAGCACTCCCGACAGACTTTGTGCCCGCATCTTTACACTTCGCGCCCTGCCCTGTGACGTAGCAGGCCTGCCCTGCAGCACAATTTTGTTGCAGTAGGTTGCAGTCGGGGTCCTCATCGACCAGGTCACATATCGCAATGCTGGTCTCGCCCTCGATCCCCACCGCCCCAAGCGCACAGGTAAAGTCGCATTTCGGATTAGGGCCACTGGTGTTCGGATTACACGCGACATGGC
>PKDL01000268.1 GCA_002863065.1 Pseudomonadota bacterium | reverse complement strand
GCAAGATCGCAGCGTATGGAAGAATGCTTTTCATTGCGGGCGTCAGGGCTCGGTGGCGGTACCAGCTCATGGCCAACAGCAATGGTCCAGTGACGACTGCGTTCTCACGGGTCATCAGCGCGATGACGAGCAGTATACTTGTGGTGAGCATTGACCAGCCACGAGCGTATGCGGCAAGCACAGACAGGGTGAGCATTCCAATGGGGATCGAGGTGTGACCACTATGAAACCAGGCGAGCCCTTCTGCATGAAGTGGCCATGCAATGAACGCCAGGCCAGTGAGGATAGCGTATTTGGGGCGCTTGAATAGTCCATCCAATATGAGCGCAAGCATTGCTCCAGATAGGACGTTGATGCATGCGTTAATTGCTATGCGGGGCATGACCGCTTCGCCAAACGCCAGGAATTCTAGCCGCGATAAAAGAAGCGATACCGGGCGAATCGCAGGTGTCCCGCCAGTCTGCCGAGCGAAGAGGCGTTCGATACTGATGTCGGCCCGCCCGAAGGTCATGATGAGATAATCGTCGGTAGCGAGGTAGAAGGTACCCCATACAGCGGTAAGTTGTGCTCCAAGCATGAGCAATGCGACGACGAAAAAACCACGCCATGCTGTACGGTGGTTACCCATATTTGCGAACGCTATCACACCTCAGCTGCGGACACGGAGTCACTGATTCGAAGTTCGTGCGCCACGCTTATCCCTCTCGGTTGTCTTGGGCCTGCGCGAATTGCTCTTCTGGAGAGAGTATGAGGTTGTTTTTTCCAAATAGCGCGAAGAGCACTAGTCCAATGGTGAACCAGATAGCTGCCCCGATAACGACTTTTTGGTAAATCGGGTCAACGATAAACAGTGCAATGAGCGACACACTACAGATGACCAGGGCAACGACTGCGCCCGCGATCCCGAAGGGGCTACGATAGGGTCGCTCCATTTCCGGCATATTTCGCCGCAGTAGAATAAAGGCGACCATCTGAAGCATGTAGGAAATCAGCGCTCCGAATACCGCCATATTGAGAAGGACTGCACCGACGGGGTGCTCTGGCCCCAACGAATGGATGGTCCATGCCACTGCGTAGCCGATAGCAGCTCCAACTATGAGTGCGACGTGTGGTGTATTGCGCTTGGGATGGGTAAGGCTCAGCCAGGTGGGCATGTATCCAGCGCGGGATAGTGAGAAGATTTGTCGGCCATACGCATAGATGATGGTGTGAAAACTCGCGACCAGGCCACATACCGCCACCAACGCCAGCGCTTTAGCGCCGAGTCCGTCGCCGAATATTGTTTTTAACCCGTCGAAGAGTGGTTCTTCAGATGTGCTGAGTGCGGCGGCTCCGGGCGAAATTGCGGTGTTTAGTATCAGGGTGAGAAAGGCACACACGATCAGTGTGAGCAGTCCCAGGAGGATGCCGCGCGGCATATCGCGCTTCGGATCGACCGCTTCTTCGGCGGCGAGCGGCAACTCTTCAATCGCGAGATAGAACCAAATGGCGAAGGGAAGGGCGGCTAGAATTCCCTTTGGGCCCTTGGGTAGGAACTCTGTCTCTCCGGCCTCTGGGACAATATTCATGGCCCAGGTCTCGATATCGACATGGGCTATGGCGCCCACGTAAAAGACCGCCAAAATGGCTAATGAGAGGAACGTGATAATGAGGGAGAAGCGGAAGCTGAGCTCTACTCCCCAAATATTCAGGATCACAAAAACTAGATAGGCCGCTGCCCACCAGGCTGGTGCGACCTCAGGGGAGGTCCCAAAAATTGCGCCCAGGTAGCCACCGATACCGACGACGATGACGGCGGGGGTTAGGATGTATTCCATGTTTTCTGCGAGCCCGGTGATATAGCCTCCCCACGGGCCCATCGCTGAGCGTGCGAACGAGTAGGCACCGCCAGCATGTGGCATTGCAGGTGACATTTCTGCAATAGAAAAGCACAGGCCGATATACATCACGGTGATGATGATAGTGGCGATAAGTAGGCCGCCGAATCCACCCGCAGCTAGGCCAAAATTCCAGCCAAAAAAGTCACCCGAAATCACGGCGCCAACGCCTAATGCCCAGAGGTGGATTGATTTGGCGTATGGCCGGAGCTGACGTTTTTCGAAGTAGTCCGCTTCGACGTCACGATACCCTGATGCGTTTGCCATGTATGCACCCTATCACAGAGTACCGTGCAGTCCGATGGCACGCAGTGTAGTATTACCGTGTCATGCTACGGCGTACAGAGCTGCTCGAACTGGGGGCCGATATTTACTAAATTCGCACTTGAACTGCTGTATGCTGTACTGAGGACCTCGCCATTGGCGCGGATAATAATGCGATTACTCAGTGCGTTTGCGGCGCGTAGCTTGAGTGCATCGTCTACGGGCGCACTATTGAAGGCGATGGTGCCTGGAGTGGGTTGCGGTGCATTCGAACCAGCAATGCCTTTTATGCCTAACGCAAGAACCTCTCCTGATTCCAAGAGAAAGGACTTTCCATAGAAGGTGATAGCCACGTCTGTCACCGTTGAGACATACTCTCCAAACGGACCAAAACGGATGGGCTCGGGGTAGTGTAGGGTTTCGTAGCCTGATGCGCTGTTGATACCCACCATTCCGTAGATAGACTTGCCTAAACACCATGCTGTGGTGTCTTCGAGGACTGCGCACAATTCATCATTGGCGACATGTATCGATACGGCCGCCATGGGGAACCCTTCGATTTGTACGGGATGGAATTTATCTTCGGAGGGGTCCTCCCAACCGGCGATTCCGGTACCGAAACCCTTTGTTCCCCAGCACCAGACTGTGCCGTCAGCCCGAAGGATACAGGCGTGGTGTTCGGCTAGGCGTACGCTTACCGCATCGAGCACGGCGTCGCCTCCTGGGCTATTGAGTACCGGGGTGGGGTAGGGGGTACAGCTGAGATTAGCTTCGCTGCAGGCGGTCGTAGTGTCGGTGGGGACTAGTGTACCGTGCAGGGTATCGCCCCAGCACATGAGGTCGCCTGCATCAAGAATCGCGCACACGGACTGTATCCCGCTTGATAGGCTCTTGATTCCAGTCATCGGCGTGTCTTCATCAAGAAAGATCGGATGCGCCGTTCTGCTGTCCAATTGAGTCGTGGGACTTGTAAACTTTGTGAATGCGGCACCAGCCAAGTTACCGGCCGACCAGCACCACACCGCGGCATCTCGTATGCCGCAGCTCAAGTACCCATATGCATGGCCTAAGGCCTCAACTTGATCTATCGGCGTGTCAGAGTCCTCTACGGTTACCTCCGGAAGGTTGTTGCAGTTCGTAGTAGGCAGATTGCATAGGTAGTGCACTTTACCGGTCTTCAGCAGAGCGAATCGGCTCGATAGGTCGGCTACACAGGGCGTAGCTGCGCACATTCCGTCGCTACAGACATCCCCCTCTGAGCAGTCGCCGCATGTACCGCCGCACCCATCCGGTCCGCAGCTGCCTTCAGGGCAGCTTGGAGTACAGGCCGGTGGAACGCAGAGCCCGTCGATGCAGAGATAATCGTCACCGGCACAATTCCAGCATGGTCCTCCACAGCCGTCCGTTCCACAGTCGGCTTGGCCGCAGCTCGGGACACACTCGAGGCACGCTGACTCAAAAACCTCTGGTAGTTGGCTCGCGTCGTAGAAGTTAGGATACCCGGATTGTACTTTACCTGGCGCGGCACCCGAGCCGATCACATGAAAGTTACCCTCGAGATCAATCGCCCATATCTCGTTGCTAGAAGCGACATGCGAGCGCACTGCTGCAAAGGCATTTGCGCCTTGTGCTGGTAGCAGCGGGTACGTGGTTAGTGCCTCTAATGTTCCGGCAGAGCCTCCAAGGTTCACGTTGTTGAAGCGGGTGAGCCAGACCTCGTTATTTTCTCGGTGTATCACCACTGGCTGCTGGCCCGTATAGGTGATGCTCTTTACCGCATCGAGCGGCGCTCCTGTATCATCGGTGAGCGTAACCCACCCCTCGGATTCCTGTTGATGGGCGCGGCATAGCACTTCACCATTTTCGGCGGTGAGCACGCACACCCCGTATTCATCTACAACGACATCAGATACTGGTGGGAGGCCCGTGATTTTCCGCGGGTGGTGATATGGAAGCGCCTGGTCGTCTCCATAGGCTCTGAAGAAGTAGTAGCCGCCCCACGCCCAGAGCGCCCCTTCATTGTCTATCGCTGAGATGGAGTACGCGGTGACAAAGACATCGGTGAAGCCCTCGAGAGGCACTCCTTGTGCACCTTCGTCACGAACCGTAGTTGGGTACGCCGCACAGAATGCGCATCCTGGGGTTTCCGGGAAATGCCCATTCGGGTCCGAAGTGGAGCCTCCACCCGTATTACCCCAGCACGCGATGGTTGTATCTTCTCGAACGACACAGGTACGTCCACCTGACTTATTGCCCTGAGCGCTGCCTCCAGTTGTGGCGCGTAACGGCTCGTTATCGAAGTCGATGACTCGAAACGCTGTGTTGCTAGACCAAATATCCGAGCTCTGTTGTACGGGGCCGTCCTCCCAGCACCACACGCCATTGGCGGTGTCCAGGCCACATCCCGTACCCGGCAAAAACCGGATACCTGATAGTGGCTCGCCGGTGAGATGCTCGCGGATAGGTGCCGTTACGTTGCTGATATACCCCGAGCGATGGACTCTGCCGCCTTCGGTAGCGATGGTGCTGTCATTGAAAGCCTTGATGCAGCTCGGGACGTTGCCTGGCTCGGTAAAGGCGTTTCCGCCTCCGGAAACATAGGATGTATCGGTCGCATCTAATGCAGTACCGGCATCGGTGCCATTCAATCCATCCGCTGCATCTATACCATCGATGGCATCGGTACCATCTGTTGTATCGCTTCCATCGGATTGATCGTTTCCGTCGGTACTATCCGTAATGCTGGTGCCATCCGATGTGTCTGTGCCGTCGGTGTTGTCCGACGTATCACTGCTGTCCGATGTGTCATTGCTATCAGCTGCATCACTGCTGTCCGATGTGTCATTGCTATCAGCTGCATCACTTGCGTCGGACGTATCACTTGCGTCCGATGCATCAGCACTGTCGACTGTGTCCGTAGCATTGGTTGCGTCGGATGAATCCGACGTGTCGGTAGCATCCGTTGCATCGGCTGCGTCACTGGTGGCCGTGTCGTTACCTTCCCCATTGTCGTTAGCATCTGAGCTATCCGCTGCATCAGCGCTCGTCGTTCCTCCACTACAATCACATGGTGCGACAAAGCCCGAGCCATCGGGAGCGCATTGTTGAAATCCCGCATCCCCATTGAGGCAGAGGCATTCAATGGTTGCATTGGGGACGCACACATTGCCTGAGACAGCGGTGGTTTCCCCGGCGCAACTGTTCAGTAGCAGGGGCATTACGCCCACGAAAACGGCTACGAGTGATGTTTTTATGTAGGACATATCGAGTTCCATAGATTGATAAGCGCCGGTATTAGAGCGTAATCATCGCATCTTTTCCAATGCCATTCAGTAACGAGCGATTACGAGTGGCTTACGGCTCGATACAAGGCACCGCTTTCCAGGGAGCAGCGAGATTCGTACATGTGCCTGATTGGTTCATGGACCCAATCGTGGTCACGACCCCACTGACTGGGTCGATGCTTAGGAGATTCGCTTCGGATGAGCAGGCATAGATAACACCATTCGCAGGCAAGAGTTCAATACCGACGGTGCCAAAGTTCATGGATAGCGTCACTTGGAACGTGGCGAGGCCAGTCAATGGATCGATGGTGTACAGTCCGTTGTTAAGCCCGTTGATAGCGTAGAGGCCGTTAATGCTATCTGACCACGTTGCTCCGTGAGTTGTGAAGTTTGCGCCGAGGTCGCCAATGAGTGTGCCGACGCCTGTTTTGGTTTGAATGGAGATAAGCTCATCCTGAGTGGCCGCCGCCCCGAGTAACTGTATTCCTTTGTCAGAGGTGATGCCGTTGACGCCTGACCATCCACCATAGGAACCAAGCTGTTCGATTTCGCAGGTGCATGGATTAATGAGGTCCAGTGCGGTGCCGCCTCGTGAGGCGTAGAGAAAGTTGTTACGCGAGAACGTAAGCGATGGGTAGCTCGGGATAGCGCCCAATGTTGGGTCATAGAGGTCACACAAATCGGTGGTGGCGCCGGTAGTTATGTTCACGCGTTGTAGAACTTTTGTGCCATTGTCGATGCTTAGTAGCCATTCTGGGGGCGGGCCGGGAGGTGCAGTGTCTGGCAATGGCTCTAGGCCAGTATCGATCGGTCCGGTCGGTGTATCTTCAGAAGCCGCGGTGTCGCTACTAATGATATCAGCTATGTCTATGTCCTCCAGGGTATTCGAATCGAACACGCTGCTGGCGTCAGCAGGCGAGATGGAATCTGGGTTTGTCGCTATATCTTCGGCCGGTATGTCTGTGTCTTCAATCGGTTGATCGGTGTCTCCTAATATATCCGCGGTCCGATCAATCAGGTCTC
Source organism: Pseudomonadota bacterium (assembly GCA_002863065.1). Classification (GTDB taxonomy): domain Bacteria; phylum Myxococcota_A; class UBA9042. The sequence goes on along the minus strand of PKDL01000268.1, from coordinate 743 downwards.
CGGCTGGTGCGACAGTGTCATTGCGATTCACGGTGCCGTCGGATCGTACATCCGTAGTCACTTGAATAACCGTATCTGTGCGTGTTTCTTGCGTGTCCGTCGCACCTGAGTCTCCGCAGGCATGGACTAGCAGGCAAGACATCATTAGCAGGGCAGGGCACAGACATTTCGTCATACGGCTTCTCATACGAAAGACAGAAATCACATTTTGCCGAGAAACGCCATACTCAGCTCTCGCTGCCGCCTCAAGAACGGCGTGGAGAGAAAGCCTTCATAATCTGTACTCGGTTAGCTTCGGGTGGTTTGAACGAGACGATAATGGCTCACGTACCACTCTTCGCCATCTCGTAGGCCGAAGAATTCCGCGCAGGACATAAAGAACAAGCGCCAACGTCCCCACCAGCGACGGGCATCCGCCCCGTAAGTGTCTCTGAGTATCGGCATGATCTGTTCTTTTTGACCGTCCATCAGAGCGAGCCACGCTTCCAGCGTACGGCTGTAGTGGGAACCGTTCCATCGCCACTGTTGTTCTATTGTGAGGTGTTCGTTGAAATGACTCACGAGGTCGTCGCTGGGCATCATGCCCCCAGCAAAAAAGAACCGCGTCATCCAGTCCTCCGGTTTACCGGTGTCGAGGTACGGATAGGCCATGTGCTTATGGCAGAAGATGTGAATGAACAATTTGCCGTCTGAAGTGAGCCACGTCGATATCCGCGACAGAAGCTCGCGGTAATTCCGCATGT
>PKDL01000461.1 GCA_002863065.1 Pseudomonadota bacterium | reverse complement strand
ATTTTAGGCGAAGATGCGGAGCTGCCGGAACTGCAAAGAGACTGAATCGGAGAAGAAATGCCTCCGCGATATGCGCGACGGTGGAGCCGCTGGCGTGTTTCACCACTGGCTCCAAAATGTATTCGACTACAGGCTTAGATACACAGCCTTCGAGCCTATTTCGGCGCGCTCTTACCGCCGGGGTAGGTGACGGTCGGAGCTTCAAAGCAGGCTCCTTGTGCGCCCCCACGATTTTTGAGCAGACTCACGGCCTTGTTTGTCGGGCTTAACGCCAGGAGGTCCATGCAGCCGTCTCGATTGACATCTTCTACAGCGAATTGCGTGGAATTTGGGCCAACACGAATAGGCTGCGGGGTACTGCCGAACTCGTACGGAGTCCCTAGACCAGGGTAGACCCATACCGCTTTCTCCGATGGCATGAGCGTCAGAATATCGAGTTCTCCATCCCCATTGAGGTCGGCTATCGTAATCGCTTTGGGAGGCGATTCCTCTACTGGTATCTGGAGTGCAGGAGTAGCCCAAGAGAGCTCGACTTCACCTGATCCGACGTCCTGGCCTTGAGCCACATCGATTCTGCCCGCGCTTGCTACGATAAGTTCCGCGAGTCCATCGCCATCTAAATCTTGCATGACAGCGTCTACGATGGGAGACGAAGCGCTGGCGCTATACGCGATTGGGCCACCCTCTCCGGACGTGCGGAATTGACAGGCTCCCCCGACCTTTTCATAAAACTCAAGTCCTTTAGGAAAGACCAGCATGAAGTCTTCCGCGTCGCCTTCTATCCCGCTAATGCCACCGAACTTGGTGGTTTTGATAGAGAGGGGCAACCCAACTCCAGGGAGAAGTTCGATCTCTTTGCGTGTGGTAAATGTTGGTCCCGCCTGGTCAGTGGTTTGGCGAACCCATATCTCCGTATAGGTCGTATCGAGCTCAGTTACGAGGCCGGCGACAATGAGATCATCATAGGGGTCGCCGTTACACTCGATCGTGGTGAGTAGCTGTGTATTGTTCGGCCCTTGATGGCCAATGTCTTGCCATGGCTCATCTTCTTCAATCGGTGTGGCAGCGGATGGTGCCTCGTAACATTTCGCGTCATTCGGAAAGCTGTTCCAATTGGTCATACCAATTGTTGCCAACTCGAGGGCAGGATCAAACTCAGTGGCTGATGCCCAAGCGACACCGTATTCGTTGGAGAACGTAAACCGCCCAGTAACCATCGCTTTTATCGGTCCGGAATCAGGTCCGAAGGACGCGCTACAGGACTCTTCGTCAAAACATGCTTGCGTGACAGGTAGGCAGGAGTCGGACCCCGACAAGAGCGGTACATAAGGGGCTGAGTCCGTCTGATACACAAAGAACGGGATGAAGTTGATTCCTTCGTACAGCAGGTCACTCGTATTCACAGGGGTACGTTCAGTCATCAGAAGGACATCCGGGAAGTCGTCTCCATCCAAGTCGCCAGTATCCATGAATGCAGGAGTCAGGCGCGCAAGTGGCGTACCGGTAGTTGGGCCGTTGAGCTTCGTGTCACCTTCTTCGTCACACACGTTGAAGCTAGAACCTTGCTCAGGGATCGGGGTCGTAATATTGACCGCGCCGATAAAGGTTTGCTCCTCACTGAATTTGGGGTCGGATGGTAATAACTCTGTATTACCGGCCAGGCTAACAGCGATCAGGCTGTCGGCACCCAATGTGACAGCATCGAGTCTATTATCGCCGTTAATATCCGCTAAATGCAGCGCTACCGGCTTATCCACTGTGTCAATGATGCGCGGTTCGTCGAACAGGATGCCGCCACGGGAATTATACTTTGATGAAGTCAGAAGTTCTTTGCCGCGAAATGTCCATAGCGTGTTCGTTACATCATTGATCACCACGAGATCCCTCAGTGTGTCGAAGAACGGTTGTGTTGGGTCACCGAGGAAGGTGGCTGCCAAATCAACGGGTTTACCTTCGACGCAGGAAGCCACCCGGTAGGGTGCGGTTCCGCCAACTTCCGTTGGAGTGATCTCGAAGTTGCCGTCGCCTTGGCCGATCATCTGCCAAATCTCGCCTGCCTCTGGCATCAGGATCATTAGGTCGGTGTATGGGTTTGCTCCACCGCCACCTTGCGCATCTCCAAATTCCGCTGCCACGACCTTGGTGATAGGGCCCTTGCTTGGGTCGGTCTCTGCTATCCACTTAGCACCAAAGCGGGGTACGTTCAGTGCGTCTACTTGCTGGAACACAGTGAGCGTTCCAGGAGCATCATGGCTGGCAACTACGTCGATAAGTTTTGCGCCATCCTTACTGACGATATCGTCTACGGCGAGCGAATTTACATCTGGAGGTCCGCTAAATACGTGATTGATTTCATCCTCACTATCGTATTTAAAGCATTCGCCCTCTGTACCTTCAACGACGTTCACTCCGCACACGGTTGCATATTGTTCACCTAAAGTGCAGTTCGAAAGGGGTTCCTGGCGCACTAACATATTCAATGCGTATGCGCCGTCGGCTCCCCCCAGCATTAAGTCTCGCGCTACCGCTGCGTCTGCGCTGGGTTTTACCACTTCACGGTACAAGTGAGCGGTGACCAACGTAGGGATGACATGCTCTTCCACGAGACCATAATCTGTGGTGCAGGTGCCAGGAACCTCTAGTGCATTCAGGTCGATCGGTAGTCCGAATTGCGTGGATGCCGCTTGTATCTCAGCAGAGAGGCTACACAAGTTGGCAGCATCAGTATCGCAGTCACCGGTTAGGATCGGTTCTCCCTCAACTTCAAGCGAAGTCAGGTAGTCCCAGAGGAGTAATTCGTCTCCTTCAACCTCTGGATCAAAGTCGTAGATGTAGCTTTTCAGGAATTCGCATTGCTCGGTAGGGGTAGGGGGAGTACAGACGGTGCCTTCCCCCCAAATCTGCACTCGGGATTCGTTATCGCCATATTGGACCGTGATGTAATCCGGGGCGCCTCCTGAACCGTTCAAATCGTCGGCTACTACGGCGTCGATTCCGCCTTCAATCGCAACGGTGATGGGAGATTTTTCATCACGGAGTCCAATACCGTTTTCATGTCCGGAATATACGATAATCCCTTCACTGGTTGCTGCGACGATATCGGCATTGCCGTCTGCATCGACGTCATACGGGGTAATTGCCGTTATTACGACATCAGGCGGAGCTTGGACCTCTTGTGCCACGATCATGTCTGGACAGCGGACCACTCGTGGCGTGAGTGAGCAAACGCCCACATTACCGGCCTTATCTACCCCTTCTACGGTGAAGGAAATGAGATCAGTTCCAAAAGAGCAGACATCCAGGATAAGTTCTTCTGGGGTTCGCCAGTACATTTGACCTGTTTGCATATCCATTCGACGGAATTCCTCTCCATCGATTTCTTCGAAGACCTCTTCCAGCGTGTCGGTAGTTGCAAGGGTGACGCTCTCTCCGTCTACGATGGTTTTGATAGAAATCGAGTCGAGTAATGCATTCTCCTTAAATTGGGCGCGATACGGCATGGTGGCGACGTAGACACCGGCAGTACCGAATCCCTGGTAGTCCTGAGGCTCGAGATCCTCATAAGCTAGGTCACACTCGGGAGGGGCGTTATCTACTGCGACAATTTTGCGCGTAGAGCAGGTGGGTGGGGCCCACTCCTCTGGTGAGCCCTCGGGCAACGCCATTTCAACGATTACATTCGCACAAGAGAGTGCGAGAGGAATATCGCTGCTGTCCCAGGTCAGCGTGAATGTGCCTGATTCAGCGGCATCAGCGGGAATTACCAGTCGCTCACTCGGGTTGAGCGAGCCGCTGGATTGTCCGTCGTACCAAGCGCAGTCATTCCCAATCTCAAAGTTGGCCAAGAGCTCTGGGGACGGAGAGAGCACAAATCCACCGGCATTATCTGAGTTGGTATTTATTGGCAGTCCATCCGGATGCGTGACGGTGATGTTGAGTTCGACCACCCCACGGGTTACTCCGCTCGGAACTTCCATCGTTACTTCGCAAGGGCCGTATGGATTAGGTTCAACTACATCGTCGTTGCCATCAGCATTGCCAAGATCTGCTGGTCCGGTATCGGCAGGCCCTGAAGTATCCGGTACTGGGGTTTGAGCGGTGGTATCACCGCATCCGGTCAAGCTGACTGCTAGCGCCAGCCCATATAAAAAGAAATTAGTTCGCACTCATCGACCCCTTATCACGCACGATACCACGTCCAGTATTCGGGTTGCCTTACGTTGTGGTCAAGAATGTGCGCCTGCATTCCGGCTCCTATCGCTGCCATGAGCGATAGGAGAGCGGTGGTTTACGCACGGAGTTGCTTTGCCGTTACCGTGCACGGCAAGGCCTATTTATTTTTGGCAGCGCTTACTCTTTGTTGGGTCGAGCTTGATAACTACAAACTGGACTCGCCGATTTTGGTTGAAGTACGCCTTACCGTCTTTGCCTTCTTCCAGCGGCTTATCAAAGCCGTATCCTTTGGCGAGCAGGCGGTCTGGTGGCACCCCTTTATCGAGCAGGTATTGCATGACTGATTTTGCTCGTTTATCGGACAGTCGGGTGTTGTAGCGGCGACTGCCCCGCTTGTCGGTATGACCTTGTATCTCTGTCACCGCGGCCTCAGGGCTACTCAGAATGGTTTCGGCTACCACGTCCAGTAGTTTATGGCTGCGTTTGACGATTCGAGCCGAACCGGTCTTGAAGAAGATTTTTTCTGGAATTTTGAACTCGGTACACGTGAAGACAATATCCGGGCAGCCATCTTCGTCGTTGTACCCATTGACGTTCTCTGGCTCGTTCGGGCACTTATCCTGCGCGTCCAGAATACCATCTTTGTCGTTATCGGCTTCCGGGCATCCGTCGAAGTCTTCCCAGCCATCTTTGTCTTCTGGTTCCAGTGGACAGCGATCCTGAGCATCTACAATTTCGTCTTTGTCATTATCGAGCTCTGCGCAGCCATCTTCGTCTTCGAAGCCGTCTTTGTCTTCCGGGTCGAGCGGACATTTATCCGATGTATCGGGAACGCCATCTTTATCATTATCGGTTTCGGGGCAGCCATCGGAGTCCTGGAAGCCGTCAAGGTCTTCCGGATCATTCGGGCACTGGTCATTCTTATCTTCGACGCCATCGCCGTCATTATCCAAGTCTGGGCACCCGTCTTCATCTTGCCACTTGTCTTCGTCTTCCGGTTCATCAGGACATTCGTCACTGTCATCACCGATTCCGTCACCGTCGCGATCGAGTAGTTCTGATGCGTACATCAGCTGGAGGAATACGCGCCATTCCGGGATTCCACGACCCTGAATTAGCCCCATACCGCCTCCCACAGACAGATAGAATTTTTCGATGCGGTGCTTGTAGCCGAGGAGTAGTTCAAGTGGTGTATCTTCCAAGCTACCGAAAAAATTGTCGAACTGTGTTGAGCCGTAAATATCCAGCATCAAAAACGAGGTATCGCGAATCAAGCCGAACTCAAATCCAGTGGAAAAAGTAAGCGCCATGCCATTACGTATCGCGAGGTCACTCGTTTCTTCACGAACAATTGCGCCCAAGTTGAGTGCCCAATTCACCCGGTCGCCCGTGGAAAGCGCCAACGTGGGAGCAAATGCAAAGTTTGGCTCTCCTGCGAAGCCTCCAGGTGTAGCTTTTCCGCTCGGGAAGATGATGGGCAGCAGCAGCGTAAGGTGAGACCCACCTTTCTTCCTGCCGTAGATCCTCAATTTGGGCGTGAGTGTGATATCGCCTAACGCGAAGCTGTCTATATTCTGTTTTGTGATTGGGTCGACCCCTTCCTGATAGACCACCATCGGTACGTACATCGACAGTTCGAACCAGTCTGCTAGACCAATGGCGAAGTTAATATCGCCCCCGACGCGAAGTTTTACCGGGTCCGGTCCCAGGATTTGGTTGCTATCAAGCCCACTGCGAATGAGCACTGGTCGGCTTGCGTAGTTTAACCCGACAAAAAGCGACCACTCATAGGGTTTCTCAATCTCGCCGCTTTCGGTGAAGACAATGCCTTTAGAGTTCCCCGCAAACTTGAATGGGCTATAATTCACCTCGGATAGTGCCTGAGCGTGAGCGATTGAGCCCGGGAGACTGCTGAGCACCGCGATAGCAACGATGAGCCCGGTTTTCGTAAGAGCGCTTATATTTGCTGAGCTCGGATGAAGTCCCCCCCTTGACTTTCGACGAAGCCAGTATCCTGCCAGTAGCAGGAGGAAGAGGGTAGACCATGGAGTACCACCGTATTGGGTCGGTTGTGAGCTGCAGCTGAAGAATTGCGCCCCCCCAGACACAGTAAAGTCGTCAGAGCCATCTAGAGGGTCGAGTTCTCCTACATCTACCCTTCCATCGCGATTGGTATCTTCATCCCCATCATTCACTCCACCGTCGTCGGTATCGGCTTTGGTGGGATCCGTCTGGGTGAGGGGATCTCGGTCCGCTATGAAGCCGCATTCACCTTGTTTACTAACGGAATCATTCGTTTTTTCTGCCTGTTGCACACCGATTTCGAGGCCATCCGGCAAACCGTCATCGTCCGTATCGCAGTCCAATGGATCAGTATTGTACTTCTCTTCGTCGCCGTCCTTGATGCCGTCGTCGTCTGTATCCGCATCCCTAGGGTTTAGCCCCAGTCCTGGCTCGTCCTCGTCGTCCAGACCGTCTCCATCATCGTCGTCGTCACATACGTCCCCGAGCAAGTCGTTGTCGTAGTTGGCTTGGTCCGGATTCGCTAGATCAGGGCAATTATCATCTTCATCTACGATACCGTCATCATCTGAATCCGAGCATTGGGCCGCATCTTCGGGCTGAGATAATGCGGCATCATACGGGCAAGAATCGTCTTCGTTCGAAAATCCATCTCCGTCGATGTCGTCGTCGCACTCGTCCCCAATGCCATCTTTATCTAAGTCCAGCTGAGTTGGGTTAATTACGGTAGGACAGTTATCGATGTGGTCGCTTACTTTGTCATCGTCATTGTCTCCAATGGTGACCACAATCTCAGTGGGGTCGGCTACCCCGGGTTGTTCCGGCCAATCCGTCAGTTTGGGATCCATGAATGCGGCTTCAAACTGCGCTTGATTGGTGACTACTTTACCCACGTCTGTCCACGCGTAGGAGGGGTCAACGGTTGCCTCAAACGACACGACGACCTGCTCACCAATATTCAGGTCCGGTAGTTCCACCTCAATCTGATCACAGAGTTCGAGTGGCGTAC
>PKDL01000460.1 GCA_002863065.1 Pseudomonadota bacterium | reverse complement strand
GTTGGCAGCATCGAGGGGGTAGCCGGGAGGGATGCCCTTGTTGGCTGGCATTTTGAAGTCCTCTCGATCGTAGAGATCCCAGTATTTCTGGGGAGCAACGAAGGGAAGGTGGGGCTTAGTGAGCCCTACCGCGAGGAAGAAGGGAGTGGCAGTAGCCTCCGAAAAGTTTTCGAGAAGCTTACAGGCCCTGTTGGCACGCTGCCCATCCGCATACGTATCGTCCGGGACATCGGCCGATTCGGTGGTAGGCCCTTTAGGGGGGTCGTTTTTTGTGCCCACTTCATTCCGCGCCAACGCTTCCTTCAGGATCTTGATATTGGTCTCGTCGGCATACTCGGGAACATTGAGGTTGATCCAGCGCGTCCAGTTTGCTTCATCGACTCCGGAACCTCCTGTTCCGTGATAGATCTTGCCCAGTCCTACGGTGGTGTAACCCTGACGCCCAAAGTGCTGGTTCATGGTCAGAACATTGGGATGACGCTTCCGCCAGCCGCTTACATGGAAGGTTTGTTCCCCGGTTAGGGTGGGGTAGAGCCCAGTCATAATCGAAAGACGGGAGGCTCCGCAGACGGCTTGCTGGACGTAGGCGCGGTCGAAACGAGTGCCACTCCGGGCGAACTTATCGAGGTTCGGAGTCTTGACCTTGGCTCCGTAGGTGCCGAGCTCCGGTCGCAGATCATCGATAGCGATGAAAAGAACGTTAGGGCGCTTCCCGGCAGGGACATCTTCGCTGGGAGCAGTTGGGAGGGACTCGGAATTGATGGAGGCTGCAGGCTCTTTGGCAGCGGTGTTTCGGGCGGGCTTGAGGGATTTTGATCCGGATCCCGAGTGAGCTCCCGAGGGATGAGCGGTGATCTTGGCGGTTGTCGCCCTTGGAATAGTCTTCAGAGAAAGAGGCTTGCTCAGAGTGGTGGAGGACCCTCCCACGCGCACCTGATAGGTGCCTGCCGGGAAGGATCTTTGCAACGCGCTGTCGTGGAAGACAAGGTGCGCCCGGCCAGCGGCATCGACGCGAATCACTGAAGGGTTACCGAGATTTCCTTCAAGGTCGACCATGGCGATATCGAAGCGTTCTTCAGACGCTCCATCGCAGTCGTTATCAATATCGTCGCCAACAACCTCGACGGCGCCTGGATTGACCTCGTCGCGGCTGTCATCGCAATCTTGCTTATTGCATCTGTGCTTCACATCGTCTCAGACAACACCGTAGTAGGCGCAAAGAGCGTACGTCTCGAGTTGCCGACCGTGGAGGCAATGAAAAACCTGCGGTCCACGAAAAACGCAGCAGGGTTGGCATGGCGAGATAAGAACACGTTGTTCTTGGGCCCTCTCGATATTCCAAGCGGGCCGACGTCACTGGAACTTGAGCTAGACGTAAAGCAGCCTAAATGGACGTTTGCCTGGCTCTCATTTACCTGTTCGTTATACGACCCGCAGCGCTCTGAATCTCGAGACTTCGTCACCGATGCACTCGACTTGTCCGCCTATGATGATGAGCTAAGGAGCACCAAAACACTGCTACCTCGGGTGAAGACAGGTTCGTATTATGTTCGTTTGGAACCATACCTACATCCCGGTTCGATCAATGACTACCAACGCTGGTACCGGGATATGAGTAAGAATAACGAAGTGCTGCAGTACAAGGTTACGATTCGCCGCGATGTGCCTGTCCACTACTGGTTAGTCGCGTCATTCGTCTTTGTGACGCTTCCGCTGATTTGGTTCTTTCTCAAGCGACAGGGTTTTGAGCGCCAACGCATGGAGGACAACTAATGCGAAGGTCGCCGAAGTATCGCTCATTTCGCGTACGGGTATATGAAATCGTCGTTATCCTATCAGTGGTCGGCGGAGGCTTCCTATGTTGGCAGGGGTATGCGGCTGAACCCGCCCCTGTGGTGAAAAATATACCGAATACCATCTATGCAACCCCAGCGAGCTATCGGCGCCATCGTCGATACCGTTACGGATTTGGAGGCAAATAATGGATTTTGCTGAAGTACTAAAGGAGCTTGGTCTGGCTGGAATGTTCACCGCATTCGGCCTCCTTTTATTCTGTTTGAGTTATGTCATTGTCGAGAAGTTGGCACCATTCGACCTTCGAAAAGAGCTTACTGAGGACGATAACCCAGCAGTGGGTATCATGTTGGCTGGCATGTTCATTGGGATCGGGCTGATTATAGCCGCTGCGATTAGCTGAGTACTCGAGAGTGGACCGCACTGCCTACAGCCTCCTCGGCGCGGTCTTTTGCATCGCGACTGCCGGATTAGTCTACGAACTTATCGCCGGTACGGCCGCTTCCTATCTACTCGGTGATTCTGTTACTCAGTTTTCGCTCGTCATCGGTTGGTACCTTTTCGCGATGGGACTGGGGAGCTATCTCTCTCGATTTATAGAGCGAGACCTACTGACATGGTTCATCAGACTGGAGTTAGTGGTCGGTCTTGTCGGCGGTTTCTCCGCATTCTTACTTTTCCTTACCTATGCTCGTGGCGGCTCGTTATATGGGGTCCTGTTTCTCCTGGTCGGTGGCATTGGAGCGGGCGTCGGGTTGGAAATTCCGCTGTTAATGCGAATTCTTGAAGACCGTATGGCGCTGAAGGATTTGGTTGCGAGAGTCTTGTTCTTTGACTATCTCGGCGCACTCGCTGCCTCATTACTTTTCCCATTGTTGCTTGTGCCGCGCCTCGGGTTGGTTAAGAGCTCGTTGCTACTCGGGTTAGTAAACGCTTTGGTTGGACTTTGGGTGATTGGGATATTTAGAGACCGCCTTCGTAGCTCTCGTCGGCTTGTCGTCGAAGCGGCTGTGGTTTCCGTAGCTTTAGTCGCTGGGTTGATTTACGGCGAGCGTCTGACGTCTATGACGGAAAACGACTTTTATCCGCACGAGATTGTATTTGCTGAGTCCTCAACCTATCAGCGGATCGTAATGACACGGTCAGAATTCGGTGAAGTGCGACTATATCTCAATGGTCACTTGCAGTTTTCGAGTGATGACGAATATCGGTACCATGAAGCCCTTGTCCACCCAGCGCTAGCGGTCGCACCGAAGCGCACCCTTGAAACCCTTGTTCTAGGAGGTGGCGATGGGATGGCGGTTCGCGAATTATTGCGTTCGGAAGATGTCGATGCGGTGACGCTCGTAGACCTCGATCCAGCGATTACAGAGTTGTTTTCTTCTCGGGAATTTGCGGTTCGTTTGAATGACCGGGCGCTGTCAGATCGCCGAGTTGCCATTAAGAATGCTGATGCTATGAGCTGGCTGCAGGCTAATCCGGACGCGAAGTATGATGTCATCATCGTGGACTTTCCCGATCCGAGTAGCTACTCCGTGGGCAAGCTGTATACGGTGACATTCTACCGCGAACTCCTGAAGCACCTCGTTCCGGGAGGGGCTGTCGCCATTCAAAGCACATCACCTATGTTCGCCCGGCGCAGTTTTTGGAGCATTGAAAAAACCCTACGAGAGGCTGGATTGTTTACCATGCCATATCATGCACATGTCCCTAGCTTCGGTGAATGGGGGTATGTACTTGCTACCAGGCAACCGGTTACCATGCCGACCGTTCTTCGAGAGGGGACCAACAAGCTGCGGTTTCTCACTGATTCGATTTTATCGTCACTTTTTGTGTTTCCACTCGATATGGAACGAGTCGTTGACGTCCCAATACAGCGTTTGAATGACCAAGCGCTGATACGCCTATACGACGACGAATTGAGTCAGTACGACTGACCCGGTAACGGTTGAGTCGACGGTTCGCAGATGCTTGTGTTCAGTCCTCCGAATCAGAATCTTTATCGCCTGAATCGTCTGGTAACGCAGCCGGTTCTGGGCATCCGTGATTATCTTTAGGGCCGGGTACCTTGGGGCACTTATCGGCGTCGTCGATGACCTCATCATCGTCAGTATCGGGGCACCCGGCTCGGTCTATAGAGCCTGCACGAAGCCTGCATTGGTCGGTTGTATCTGGTACAGAATCTCCGTCGGCATCAGGGCAGCCTTGTAAATAGTCGAGGCCGCGAATTTTGGGGCAAGTGTCCTCAATGTCCGCGACTCCATCACCATCGGTATCTGGGCAGCCCAGTTTACGAATTTTTGCGCAACGGTTTCGTACTTCCGAAAGCGTGGCAGCTCTCCCAAAAACGCAAAGGCCATGCTCTTTTGGTCCCGGCACGTCCACACATTGGTCCCGATGATTGGGAACGGTATCTCCGTCTGAGTCTTTACAACCCGACAGTGCTTCCTCTCCAGGTATGTTGGGACAGGCATCGAAGGTGTCGCGTACACCGTCCCCGTCGGTGTCTGGTGACGTGTCGTTTATGACTAAAAAGTCGAATCCCGAGGTTGCGGTCATGTTGTGCGCATTCTCTGAATATCCGCGAGTGATCAGGTGTCGCACGTCGACTCGAAAGACAAGCCAGTCTGTGATTTTGCCTCGTAGTCCTAATCCCCATCGACCAAATGCTGCGTGCGCCACACCATGCGAGCCGTCAACATTGACGTAGGCCCCACCACCGGCGCTGATATGCGGTGCAAAACTTGTCGTGCTCAATGTGAGGAGAATGTCTAGGCCCGCGAGTAGTGTGCTGTTGCGACCACCCATATTGGAGTGGCTGAGTATTAGGTCGGTTGTGGCTTCCAAACCAAACCAGTGAACAGGGTAGCCTCCGATGGTTAAGCCGACGAGACCGCCGTTCGCCAGTTCACCTCGCATCGTCCCCTTAGTCAGTCGGAAGTCATCGAAAACGAGATGTCCACCACCTCGCAACCCAAGATGCATTGAGTAGCGTGGTAGCTCTGCACGAGCCGAACCAGAAATACTGAATAGGCAAAGTAATACTGCAGTGAGCAGCGCCGAGAGCGGTCTCTTTGAAGATAAATAGAGTGAGCAGTGCACGGCCATGAACACGATTTGGATTAGCAGACTCCGTAGCTAACAGCAAAAGAACAGTCAATGTTGCAAGGCTACAGGCGGTAGTTGGTGGCGTGTTTAGAGCGGGATATTTCCGTGTTTCTTCTTTGGCTGGCTTTGGCGTTTATTGCGCAGCATCTGTAACGAACGCACCAGTTGTGGGCGCGTATCGCTAGGTTGAATGATCGCATCGATATATCCGAGTTCTGCGACTTTCAAGGGGTTGGCGAACGTCTGACGATAGGATTCGATGTACTCCGCTCGCTTTTGGTCGGGATTATCCGCAGCTTTTAACTCTCGTCTAAACACGATGTTTACCGCACCCTCTGGGCCCATGACCGCGACTTCTGCACGCGGCCACGCAAAGTTGACATCCGCACGTATGTGTTTACTTGCCATTACATCGTATGCCCCGCCGTATGCTTTCCGCGTGATGAGAGTGATCAGCGGGACGGTAGCTTCAGCGTACGCGTACAGTAGCTTTGCGCCGTGTTTGATAATACCACCGAACTCTTGTTCGGTTCCTGGTAGAAAGCCAGGGACGTCAACGAAAGTAACGATGGGGATATTGAATGCATCGCAGAATCGAACAAATCTAGCCGCTTTCACGCTTGCATTGATGTCTAAGCATCCCGCGAGGATGGCGGGTTGGTTCGCGACGATCCCGACGCTGAAACCGCCAATCCTTGCGAAACCGATCACGATATTTTGCGCGAAGTGTTCGTGGATTTCGAAGAAGTCCCGGTGGTCTGCAACTGCCCGTATTGCCTCTTTTATATCGTATGGCTTGGTGGGCTGGATGGGAACGAGCTCGTCCAATTCAGCATCGCGTCGGTCGATTGGATCGTCGGTTTCGACGAAAGGTGGATGCTCCCTATTGTTTGAGGGGATGAAGCTCAAAAGTCGTCGGAGTTGGGCAAGCGTTTCCTGCTCATTGGCTCCCACAAGATGTGCAACTCCGCTTTTGGACGCATGTGACATTGCGCCCCCCAGCTCCTCTTTGGTGACTTCTTCGTGTGTTACGGTTTTGATGACGTCAGGCCCAGTAATGAACATATAGCTGGTTTGGTCCACCATGCAGACAAAGTCGGTTATCGCCGGTGAGTAGACGGCTCCACCTGCGCATGGACCCATAATGGCTGATAGCTGAGGGACGACGCCGCTAGCGGCAGTGTTTCGGAAGAATATCTCAGCATAACCCGCGAGGCTAACGACACCCTCTTGGATACGGGCGCCGCCAGAGTCGTTCAAACCAATGACCGGAGCACCTACTTCAATCGCTCGGTCCATGATCTTACAGATCTTTTCTGCGTATGCGCCTGATAGGCTGCCGCCAAATACAGTGAAGTCCTGTGCGAAAATAAACACGGTTCGACCGTCGAGAGCGCCATATCCGGTGACGACGCCATCTCCCGGGACGGTCTGTTCGTCCATACCAAAGTCTGTGCAGCGGTGTGTTTTGAGTTTATCAAGCTCGACAAAACTACCAGGGTCGAGCAGTGCATCGATTCGTTCTCTCGCGGTTAGCTTACCTGCTGCATGCTGTCGTTCGATCCTGGCTTGTCCACCACCAATTTCCGCTTGATGCTCCAGCTGCTCGATACGTTTGATGATGTCTTGTGTGTCACTCACGTTCATGCACCTCGTTGTAGAGTCGGATGTATTGTTCGGCTGTTGACGTCCAAGAGTATGTCGTTGTCATAGCGCGTCGTCGCATTGCTTCATAGGCTTTCGTTGCATTAATCCAGCGGGCTAATGCCGAGTGCAGGGCTGTCGTTGTTGGATCGTCGAAAATAAACCCAGTCTCACCATCTTGCACGGTATCCGCCAATCCTCCGGTTCGGCGCACGATCGGTAGGGTACCGTAACGCAGAGCAATCATCTGTGTAAGTCCGCAGGGTTCATAACGTGATGGCATCAGTATGGCGCTGCTTCCAGCGATGACGCGTTGTGCTAGCGACGTAGAGTACTCCGTGCTCAGAGCGACTCGCGTAGGAAAGCTGCTCTGCAGTAGGTGAAAAGACGCCTCGATGGATGGATCACCTGTTCCGACGACAATGAGACGCAAGGCACCACTCTCAAGTAGTGTTGACGATGCGACTGGAACCATATCCATGCCTTTTTGATGTACCAAACGACTGACAACACATGCGATTTGGCCTCCAGGCTCCAGTCCGAATTCGTCACGTAGTCGCTGCTCTGCAGCCTGACGGCCGGAGGGGATGCCTGCTTGGATTGGCGGGACGAGCGCCTGTGGATCCCAGGCAGAGGTATCCACTCCATTCAATATTCCAA
>PKDL01000244.1 GCA_002863065.1 Pseudomonadota bacterium | reverse complement strand
AGGCTTTGTAATCTCGAGCGGTAGCGGTCTAACAGGGTATATGCATCTAATTGATAGAGGAGATCCTGATAGCTATCGGTCCACAGTACAGCGGATGTATCGGTTGGCAGTAGATCCATTGCATCTGCACTATTCTGCTTTGCAATGACGGGGAGAGGAACGCGGTGCACCTCTGCATTGCGGATGGGTGTACTACCACCAAGCACACGTCCCGGTGTGGCCGTCACGTTTCGCATTCTCGTTGTGGCGGGAAGGCGTAAAGACTCCGATTCGATATCGTCGGCGTCTTGGCTGGGTTCTGGGCTCCCAAACTCACTAAACAGCATCCAGCCGCTTAATATGAAAAGAACGGCCACCAGTACACCAACTAGTCTCATCTCAAACCCTCCGCAGTCAAAATCACCCTAAGATGGTCTTTGAACGGATGAGGGATGCACTTTATTCGCTAGTCGTATTTGGGGGGATATATCAACGCATCGGGTGGCGAGTTATTCGTGGGACTACGCAGCCTCGGGTGAGGCTAGTTTATTACGGTCGCGCTCTTGATGTAGTCGAGATCGGGGAAGTCTTTTTCCAAGTAAGAGTTACCTTCCGCCTGGACACGTCCTTGCATTGGCCCGCGTCCGCGAGGTGCGCCTTCACCGTATCCGCTATGGATCGCATCTACGATCTCCATGCCAGAAATGACCTTGCCTATCGGGGCAAACCCCATTCGGTCTAACTGTATATTATCGCGGAAGTTAATGAAGAGTTGCGTCGTTCGGGTATTGGGCCCCGCGGTGGCAAACGTGAGGTAGCCGCGTTTGTTACTTTCGACTACAGGGTCGTCACTAATACGAGCTGGCCGCCATGCTGTGGCGACCGCTGGATCGCCATGTATACCAAACTGCGCCATGAAGCCCGCAATCACGCGAAAGAAGCGCACGTCATTGAAATAGCCCGCTTGGACGAGACTGTAAAATCGGTCGGCACCGTTTGGAGCCCATTTGCGGAACACCTCAATTACGAAGCTGCCTTTCGACGTGTCCATTTTGACCTTGAAGGATTCAGGAGCAGTCTGAGCAATTGATGCTGGGTTTTTCAGATCTGCGGCGGTTGCCGGCTTGACGTCTGCTGGCTTCGCTTTTGCCTCTGCTGGCTGCTCTTTTGCCTCTGCTGGCTTCGCTACTGCCTCTGCTGGCTTCGCTTTTGCCTCTGCTGGCTTCGCTTTTGCCTCTGCTGGCTTCGCTTTTGCCTCTGCTGGCTTCGCTTCTGCCGTCTTTGCTTCTGTTTTATCACTGCTTGCGTCTTTTTTGCCGCAGGCGCCAAAAGCTACTGCAACGGACATCATGAGTACGAGTTGTCGTGTCATGTATTACCCCTATGACCTCTGATGGTCTTCGCTCGCGATCGGTATTCAGCCGATGTTGTTCTACGGATTCTTGAGGGCGCATCTTGGCTATGGTGACAACTGGAGTCAACTGAGGATGGGACGTGATATGCCGTCAGAGACTGAGTTCTTGATGAAGTTGGGCGAGGGCGGTCATTGAGTCGAGGATGATTTTCCCGTCGTTTACGGAGTGCACCACAACGGATGGAGTGCTAGGCTCCCGCACATGTCTAAAGTAGTAGCGGATGCGCGGGAAGCGCTGGCAGATATCTTTGATGGCGCTCGGCTCATGTCGGGCGGGTTTGGTCTTTCCGGTAACGCGGAGCATTGCATTCGTGAGCTAAAGCGTTGCGGTGTCAAGCGGCTCACTATCATCAGCAATAACTGTGGTAACTCCGGGCGTGGGCTTGCCACATTGCTCAAGACGCGCCAAATCGAGCGCGTAATAGGTAGTTACGTTGGCGGTAATCCAGATCTGGAAGAGCAGATGCTCAGCGGTGAAGTTGAAGTGGAATTGAATCCGCAGGGGACCTTTGCTGAGCGAATTCGTGCTGCGGGTGTGGGGCTTGGCGGATTCTTCACTCCGACTGGTGTAGGTACGGTAGTGGCCGAAGGTAAAGAAATTCGAGACATCGACGGTCGAAACTATGTGCTAGAGGCTCCACTTTCGGGCGATTTCGCTATCATCCGTGCTTGGCGGGGCGACCCGTACGGTAACCTTCAGTTTTATGGCACATCTCGTAACTTTAGTCCGCTAATGGCGATGGCTGCCAAAGTGACTATTGCGGAAGTAGAGGAATTGGTACCGCTGGGTGCTATTGAACCTGGGGATGTTAGCGTTCCCGGGATCTTCGTGCAGCGTATCTTCCAAGGGACTGATTACGAGAACCCCATCGAGTTTCGGACGACGCGACCAACGCCCGCCGAGTAATAGCGTCTGCTTTGGAGCCCTTCAAAAACCAATACAATGAACGGTCCATTCGAACCCTAGCGCAACATATCCATCGGGTCTGGAATGAGTTCCCTTGCGATGTATTTGTCGCGGAGGCGGTCGCGGGTCTGGACTCGTATGAGCTGAAAGGTCGAGTGCAGCACATCGCACAAGTGCTTGCAGCCAGTCTTCCACAAGACTGGGGCAAGGCGGGGGATGTACTAGTCGCCGCGCTTGGCGATGAAGTAGACCCCGAACATTCGGGTTCTGGCGTCATGGATGACAGCGGAGTACGTGGTTTTATGGTCATGGTCTTGGGCGACGTGGTGGTGGGTCGAGGCCTGGATAGGCCTCAGCAATCGCTAAAGATTCTTCGAGAACTTACCAAGCGCTTCACTGCCGAGTTTGCAGTTAGGCCGTTTTTACGTGATCACCCCAAGGTTACCGCCGCTATATTTGATGTCTGGGTGAAGGATCCTAGCGCCCATGTGCGGCGTCTTGTGTCAGAAGGCTCTCGGCCTCGGCTACCGTGGTCATTTCGGCTGCAGGCGTTTACCGACACATTTGAACGGACTACTGCTTGGCTTGAGGCGTTGGTCGATGACCCGTCCTTGTACGTCCGTCGGTCCGTGGCGAACCATCTCGGAGATATTGGTAAGGAACGTCCTGATGTTGCGATAGCCCTCGCAAAGCGGTGGCTCCAGCAGTCTACCCCAGAGCGGCATTGGGTCGTCAGGCATGGGCTCCGCTATCTACTAAAGCAGGGACATCACGGGGCGCTTGAGATACTTGGCTACCATGAGCCCCGTGTTGCGGCGACTTTGAAGCTTGATTCCCAGCAGGTGTCGGTCGGGGAGACGCTTTCTTTGGCCTGTCACATAATTTCGTCATCAGATGATACGCAATCATTGCTCATCGACTATGTGGTGTGGCATGTCAGAGCTAACGGTTTGCGTACGTCGTCTGTTTTTCGCTGGAGTAAAAAAGAACTTTTAGCCGGGGAGACACTTACGCTATCCAGAGGGCACAGCTTTCGGCGGGTGACGACGCGCAGGTATTACGGGGGGAAACACCGTATTGAGCTGCAAATCAACGGCCGGATATTGAGCGGTGCGGAGTTCGAACTGAACGAGGAAGAATAACGCTATGGGCATGACTCCAGAACAAGCGCGCAAGAAGCCAGCTACTTTCAATTGGGCTGACCCCTTCTATCTTGATTCGCAACTCTCAGATGAGGAACGGCTGGTACGCGATCATGCGCGCGCTTACTGTCAGGACCGGCTGCTGTCTCGAGTCACCGAGGGATTTCGTCACGAACGTTTTGACCGTGAGATCATGAACGAATTTGGCGGCCTTGGGATGCTAGGGGCAACGATTCCTGTGGAGTACGGCGGCGCTGGCGCTAGCTACGTCGTGTATGGCCTCCTCGCACGCGAGGTGGAGCGAGTGGACTCTGGCTACCGCTCTGCCATGTCGGTGCAGTCTTCTTTGGTGATGTACCCGATCTATGCATACGGTACGGAAGCGCAACGGAAGAAATATCTACCTAAGTTAGCTACCGGCGAATGGGTGGGCTGCTTCGGCCTAACCGAGCCGGATCACGGGAGCGACCCAGCATCCATGGCCACGCGAGCCGTCCCGGTGGATGGTGGATATCTTGTGAGCGGCGCGAAAAATTGGATTACTAATTCACCTATCGCTGATGTGGCGGTGGTGTGGGCAAAGTCACCGGCGCACGATGGCAAGATCAAAGGCTTCATTTTAGAACGCGAGATGAAGGGCCTCGCTCTTCCGCATATCGACGGTAAGTTCAGCCTGCGTGCATCTACGACCGGGATGATCCAGATGGACGAGGTGTTCGTCCCAGAAGACAATCTATTGCCGAATGTCGCTGGCTTGAAAGGACCATTCGGATGTCTAAACCGGGCGCGCTACGGCATAAGCTGGGGAGCGATGGGTGCGGCGGAATTCTGTTGGCATGCGGCGCGGCAATATACGCTTGATCGCAAGCAATTCGGCCGGCCACTGGCCGCAACTCAGCTCATTCAGAAGAAACTCGCAGATATGCAAACCGAGATTTCATTGGGTCTACAGGGGGCGCTCCGGCTTGGTCGGCTCTTCGACGAGGGCAGGGCACCGGTAGAGCTCATCAGCCTGATGAAGCGGAATAACTGCGGTAAAGCACTCGATATTGCTCGCGTCTCCCGAGACATGCATGGTGGTAACGGGATCAGCGATGAATACGGCGTCATTCGCCATGTGCTCAACTTAGAGTCGGTTAACACGTACGAAGGAACGCATGACATTCATGCGCTCATCCTCGGTCGGGCTCAAACCGGGATCCAGGCGTTCTTCTAATCGGCGTGGACGGGAGCGCCCGTTCGTTCTCGAACTTCATCCAATGTATGCCCTGGAGCGAGGTCAGCCAGGACGTATCCGCGCTCTGTAATATCGAGTGTCGCAATGTCAGTCACCACTCGGCTTACGCATCCTTGACCGGTGAGTGGAAGGTTACACGCTTCAAGGAGCTTCGGCCCTCCTTTCCGCGTATTGTGCGTCATCAAAACGATGACACGTTTGGCACCCGTGGCAAGGTCCATCGCGCCGCCCATACCATTGACTTTCTTACCGGGAATCATCCAGTTAGCGAGGTCGCCATTTTGACCGACTTGCATACCGCCAAGAATCGCTAGGTCGACATGTCCACCCCGAATCATCCCGAAGCTGGTTGCACTATCAAAGAAGCTACCGCCTGGGACCACTGTGACCGTCTGTTTTCCCGCATTGATGATTTGCGGGTCGACGTCCTCATCATATGGGAAAGGGCCCATGCCGAGGATACCGTTCTCGCTATGTAACCAGATCGGCATCCCGTCGGGTACGTAGTTGGCTACCAAAGTGGGGATTCCAATCCCGAGGTTGACGGCCATATTGGGCTTCAATTCAGATGCTGCAGCGGCAGCCATTTCTTCGCGTGTTCGTGGCATGGGACGGACGATAGCACAGCAACTCGTCCTGAACACCTAAGCCAGGTATGATTCCCTTTGTGCTGAGTCGTGCGCAGAATGGATTGATTGTCGTCACTGGGATCGTCGTGGCTTTATGCGGGGTCACGAATTACGTCGATGCGATCGTTCCCTGGGTATTTGGGATCTGTGATTCCATCCCGTGGGTCGACGTGTACAAACCGCTGTTCAACCCAGAACCGATGAATACCTATGCATATCGGCCATTATCGGTCGTGTTATTAAAGCTTGGGTTGGTGCTGACCGGGCGGGAACCATGGCTTATTACCCTGGTGCACTCATGCATTCTGCCCGTATTTGGGGTGGTATCTGCGCGTTTTTTGGTACGGCATGGATTCTCCGCTGGCGTGGCGACTGCTGCCTCCCTGTCATCGCTAGCAGTGCCATCGCTATTGTTCAGTGCTTGGATTTGTGTCGAATTTGATCTGGTAGGCGCAACCGTCGTACTGGCTGCCGCTAGTGCACTCCACGACCACTGGCGAGGTTCGGATGCGCCAGGTTTGAGCCTCCGCTTTTGGGTTTTGGCATTCATCGCGATGACCATTAAGGAGACGAGTGCGCTTCAGCTACTCGCCTATCTTACGGCTACTGCTTTGAGCCACCGGTCTGAACGCCGCAGGTGGCGTGTCCTGGCGATGTACTTCGTCGGCTTACTGATCTGCACGGGGCCAATGCATTTTGTGCCCAAGGCGACGATGACGGCGTTCTCGATGTTCGCTGAGGGATTTCATCCGATTCGAATTCCAGCAATGTATTTACATACTGCTGCCCAATTGGTGTTTGCCGTGTCATTTTGCGGGGTGTTCTTAGTCTTCCTAGGGGGACTGCGTCGCTTACACTCAGGTCGATCGCACGCTGTAGCGCTCCTTATCGGGATACTTGCGCTAGTACTGGCAGCTCCCGTACTTCGGCACTACTCACACTTCGAAGCTATCATCTTTAGTGATGGGATTTGGTCGTTTTTTGCCGCTTTGGCGCTGCTTGTCGGAGTTGCACTTCACTGTTCGCAGGCGACGAATCAGGACACAAGGACGCTATTTTGGATGTTGGTACTTACCTACCTGGGGTATGCGTCTGCTCCTATCGTGCTTCGCTTTGCTCGGGCCGATGTATCGGCCCGAATTTTTGCCGCTATCATTCCGGTCTTGCATGCGTTGGCGTGGCGTGAGGTCTGGCACCTGTGGACCGATACGGAACAACGATGGACTCGTCGCCTTGGCGCCGGTTTGCTTGGGGTTGGATTCGGATTGTTTGCGCTATCTGCGGCTACAAATACTGCCATTTTCCATCGGACTCGGTTGAGTACTGAAGGACAAGCGAAGCGAGCCTTGGCGGAAGATATTCGAATGGACTGCCCCGCGTTTATTAATACCAATCCAGTCCAACTTCTCACTACAGAGGAACTGGTGCCGCTTGGTGCATCTTCCTTAGGTCCATGTGCGTGGGTGCAAACGACTACGACACAGCCTGAGTCCAGTATGTCCATTGATGAGTTTGCAGCGGCCGGCGGAATTCAGGTGGACCCAGGACAGGACATCTATCTCTACGTGCAGACGGCTCGATCCACCATGCTGTCTGAGCTTGCACCTATATTAGCGGGTAATTTCGATTGGGCACTTGAACTCATGCCGGAGGCGGATGACGATCTCATTGCGGGCTATCAACGCATGATTTACGAGATTCCTACGGATATTCAACAGCTATTCGTGCGGGATGGAAATGCCATCGCACAACTCCGTCAGTCCTATATTCAGCTTCCACTGTGGTGGAACGAATTACTGGCTCGTGCGGTAGCCGGTGTACCAATCATCGAGACCTACGATTATTTGGCTACTGTGCATCGGATAAACGCTCGGCAGCCTGGTTTTATACCGCCCGGGGGGCGGATCCGTGCCGATACGGCTAACCGA
>PKDL01000058.1 GCA_002863065.1 Pseudomonadota bacterium | reverse complement strand
AGGCGGTCGCTAGGAAGGCAAATGCAAGCATCAGAAGCAGCACTAGGGGCGCATGCAAAAGGAACTCCGCAAAATACGAGACCCATAGGATAGCCGGAGTACGGGTTCCGTCCAAGTGAGCGAGAGTGGAGGCAGCATCATCGACAACAACAAGTATCAATCACGGCGCACTAAACGATAGACATCCTCGTATACCAGCGCATCTCCAAATCGAGGTGGTAAACGCGTTGCGGGGGTGTGAAAGACCCGCTCAACATCACACCAATCAGAATATGCGGACAAAACTTCGTCTTGGGAAACCGACCAAGGAGGACCGTTCGCGATAGATTGCTCGTATTGCAAGGTGATGAGCAATCCTCTGGCCTGTCGCGGAAGATTCCGTTTCAAATTATTCACATAGGCCCGGCGCAACTCCGAACGAAGGGCAATCATGGCGGCGCGGTCATACCACGCAGAGATCGGTCCCCTGTCTTGAGGCGTCAGCACCAGTGCATCTCCATGTAATATAGTCACGCGTCCGGCAGTGTGCGCCTTGTAACGCGATTGGGGGATGACTTGGGGCGATAATGACCGGTCATTGAAGAACCGAAGTACGGCTTCTTCAACAAACTCTGTGCCGACGACGCGTTCGAAATGTTGCGCAAGCCAGTCCATATCGAGCGTGGCACCGCACAGGGGAAGGTAAATCCCTGCGTCTCCGGCTTCTAGTAACCAAGATGTATGCTCTTTCAGCCTAGGGTTGACTGCCGCTTGATGAAACCCCGGTTGGTCCGATTTCCATCGTTTCTTCCAACTCGCGTGATTTAATTCCAACTCTTCTTCTCCTTCGAACGGGAGCTCCTCAAACCAGAGCATTTAATTAGGCGTGCCAGGACGAACCTTGAATATGGACTCCTTCTTTATTGAGACAGTTCCAGGCTTCGCACCACGTGGTTTTGATACAAACTTCGCCCGTGTTCCTGATACGGAGACAATGCCGCCATTACGTTGTTTACTATGATACGCCGCGAGGGCAGCAGCAGCTTCCACGATGTGCTTTGGTGGTTCTTGTCCGTCACGTACGAAGAGTACTACGTGTGATCCAGGCATACCGCGCACATGAAACCACCAATCATTTCCTCGAGCTACTTTGATAGATAAGCGGTCATTGTCAGAGGCAGTTCTTCCCGCCCAAATATCCCATCCTTCTGTCTCGTAAACGTAGACGGACGGAGGGTTCCTCATCTCTGTCGGTGCTCCCATGTGACGGTTCCTCCATCGCATCTCGTTTCGCGTCCGAAAGATGCCGCATCTATGAATTCATCTGGATGATCGTCACATAATCAAAGCCTTGCAAGCATACCCGGACGCGAATTTAATGGTGAATAGGATGCCAATGACCGCTAAGCGAGACGATATATTACCAAGCGCATTATAAATAAGTGACAGGTTCCTGCGTAAGGCACTTGATCATTGGTCGAGAGAAAGAAACTATCCGGCGGTCCATGGGCGATGAAGAACGCCGAATCTTCGCTGGCGCGATATCCGACCAGCGAACCACTGACCTGAGAGACTGAGATTTCCATGACTGACACACAAACAAACGAAACAGCGGAATCCGAACCCAATCGCGAGATCAGAGCGGCCGAAGCCGAGCAAGCGTCAGCTGCCGCCGATACAGCTCAGGACGGGTTACCAAACCTACCAGACGTGGTTGACGACGCAGAACTGAATGCCCTGGTAGATGCAGCGTTCTCGGAAGAGCCCATTCGTGAGGGCGACATACTAACGGCCCGCGTCTCCAGTGTTGACGAGATGGAGGTGATGGTCGCATTGGGACAATTTGAAGCCTCCATTGACCTCGATGAGTTTATGGCGGTGGATGGTTCAGTGAATGCTGCTGTCGGGGATGAAATCGACGTATTCATCGCACAAACAGACCCGGAGCTAGTGCTCTCTAAGGAAAAAGCAGACAAGCTAGCCATCTGGAATCAACTCGAAAGTGCAGAGAACAACGCCG
Source organism: Pseudomonadota bacterium (assembly GCA_002863065.1). GTDB lineage: Bacteria > Myxococcota_A > UBA9042. The sequence continues at coordinate 5,249 of PKDL01000058.1, read as the reverse complement.
AGCGACTTCGCGGCAAAATTACCGGACAAATCAATGGGGGCCTGACAGTCGAGCTCGGCCTTGAGTCCACATCTGATGCTCCCGTTGAGGGAGGTATCCGCGCATTCCTACCCGGATCGCAGGTCGGAATCCGTGCAAGCCGCAATCTGGGTCAATATATTGGTCAAGAGAACGACTACCAGATCATTCGGTTCAATCGGAAGCGCGGTAATATTGTCGTATCCCACCGAGTAATTGAGGAAGAGGGTCGAGAGACACTACGCGCAGAAACCCTCCTGAAACTGAAAATCGGAGCTGCACTGCCAGCCGTGGTCCGTAATCTGACCGACTTCGGCGCCTTCGTTGACTTAGGGGGTCTGGATGCGTTGTTACACGTGACCGACATGAGCTGGGGCCGAGTAAAACACCCAAAAGAGATTGTTCAGGCGGGCGATGAACTCATGGTCCAGGTACTACGCCATGACCCGAATACACACAAAATCAGTGTTGGCCTAAAGCAACTAAGTGGCGACCCGTGGCTACGAGTGAAAAACCTGTATCGCGAAGGACAAGTGATCGATGGTAAGGTCGTCAGCCTCACGGAATTTGGTGCATTCGTAGCAATCGAAGATGGCGTCGAAGGTCTCGTTCACATCAGTGAAATGAGTTGGACAGACCGAGTCACTCATCCGAAAGCCGTCGTCAAAAAAGGTCAAACCGTACGAGCTGCAGTGATCGGAATCGATCTAGATGCACGCCGAATCTCCCTAAGTATGCGCCAGACGCAGCCCAATCCATGGGTCCAACTTGAGCAAAATATGGATATCGGGACCAAAGTTCAGGGTGCGATCAAGAGTGTGACCAATTTCGGTATTTTTATACAGGTTCAGCCCGGTATCGACGGTCTCGTGCACGTGTCAGACCTCAGTTGGTCTGATGATATCAAGGACCCAACTGCCCATTTCCAGACAGGCCAGGAGCTCGAAGCAGTTGTCCTGAGTATCGACGCAGAAAACCAACGTCTTAGCTTGGGTCTGAAGCAGTTAGAAAAGGACCCTTGGCACGATATCGAGCGTCGATATTCGGTTGGAAGCCATGTTGAAGCTAAAATCCTGAAGCTGTTGGACTTCGGCGCGATTGTCGAGCTTGAGCCACATATTGAAGGGCTGATCCACGTGTCGGAAGTGAGTATCGATCATGTCGAAAACCTCTCAGACCTGCTGTCAGTCGATCAGACGGTAGAGGCAACCATCATCAGCGTATCTGCGGCTGAGCGAAAAATCGGGTTATCCATCAAACGGCGTCAGATGGGAGAACTGTCAGATTTCAATGACACGGGCAGCACCCCGACTACCATCGGTGACCTTATCAAAGAGAAAATCGACATCGATTCCCTTCCATCGGGAAGTGATTAGCACTCTCCTCTACAGATTGGTCTGGATAGGTCAGACAATTAGGGTAGCACCAAGATGAGTACATTCAGCATGTCAGTGCTCAGGTCGTATCCGTGCCGCCGAAGTGTTTCTAGCGGTCGGGTCTGAAGATCAGCAGCGGCGGCAAGGTCACGAGATAGTGCATCGGCAATCTGCGACCAAGTACTGCGAAGTTGACTGATAGTTTCGATTCGAATCACCGAATTACTCCCTTAGAGACGACACACCGCGGAAGTAGCCGGGCAAGCTAACCTGCGCTGCGGCCTCCACGGTCCGAAAGGAGTTGTGCGATAAGCGTGCCACTCTTGGATGCAGGGAGTCGGCATCTACGCAAACGGCCGACTGCAATCTTATAGATTTATGAATGACGCTAGATTGAGCCAACATACCGAGTCGAAGCTCGAATCACTACTATGAAAGCACCACATAAAGTGTGTCTGTAAAACCACACCATGACCCTACAGCCTATCGAGGCGTGCAAATTCTAATGGTCGGACGGTAAGGTATCTGAAGTTGCCGACGGGCTGCCAAGTTCTAAACGCCGTAATCCATTGCGTTTGCGCCATGCATCTAACGACGTAACGCGGCTGGTCATCTCAACGACCACCATGTGGGGGACGGCGAGTGCACTTACTCCTATGATGGACCAACGCAACAGGCTCCCGCCCGTAGGCTGGAACCAGTAGTAGAGTCCAACCAATCCAACAGCAGCGAGTACCGTCATCGGCGTTGCCATTACCAGCAGATGAATCAGATTACGTGGATTTAAACGAGCGCGGACCCAACGCCAGTGCGCCGCCGTGTGCCAGGTGACAAAATAGACTGCAAAACCGATGAATGGCGGAGTAAGCGTCATTAGTAACGCTAAAGCCACTGCTTCCACCGCGATTCGCACCTTCGCAGAGCGACTCATCACGGCCGGACCCAATACGCCGAGGTGTGCGGCAAGAAGCCAAAGCGGAATCGACCACCTCGGGACATCGCTATTCATTACGAATTGTGCGATCGCACCCGAATCTGCGACGAGAAGACTGATGAACTCAGACGACTGCTCCGGCCATGCACTAAGGGGGCTGATGACAATGAGCAAACCACGAGACCACCATAACAATGGCGTGCCATCGGGTGATTCGTCCGTAGTGAGAAAGTCTGACTGCCCAAAGTGGTATGCGCTCACCAGGAAAAATGCCCAGGTTGCGCCGGCAGGCGTCATGAACCACAACAGGCCCATGACTGCGAGCATAGCGAGATACGCCACATAAAACGTAAGTGACTCGCCGATATAGCGTCCTCCGGATAGCAAGTGGTCGACTGCTCCATGAGAGAGCCCCACCACCAGCGCTCCAACCACGAATAATTCTGCATATTCGTGGTCGGTCAAGCCGCTTATGCATGCTGCCAAGGCAAACAGGGATGTCCAGAAAGCTCGATTCACTCGTTCTCCTACGCTAAATGATGCGAATAATCAGTATTCGTGACGCCTCACCATTGAAATCAATTTCCTTGATTTAGATCAAGATATGAAAATTGGGTCTTCGTGTGCACAACCGAATCGGATTTCGGCGCATCTATCCATTGGGACTGCAAACTTCTGGTTCGAAAAAGTAGTCTTCGGCCACCCGTAATAGGTGTCAGTGTTGCTTCGACGGGAAGGAGTATCTTGTGAACCTGCCGGACCTTACCTTCGGCCAGTATCAGCTGGTCTACAACATGCTGTCTCTCGCCATTGCAGCCATGCTGGGGTCCTTCATCTTTTTTGTCGTAGGACGCAACCTGCTCGCATACAAATTCCGTCCTGCCATGATTATGGCGTCCTTAGTCGTCGGGATTGCGGGTTATCATTACTGGCGAATATTCAACAGCTGGAGCGACGCATACACCCTAATCGAGGGCACATACGTGGCTTCCGGCGTTCCGTTCAATGACGCATACCGTTACGTCGATTGGCTCCTTACCGTACCACTGTTGGTAGCGGAGCTTGTGGCAGTTTTGACGCTTGCCAAGAAGCAGCGAGTAAGCCTTACTGCCCGACTAGTGGTGGCATCGTCCCTCATGGTTGCCCTTGGATATCCAGGCGAGCTCGCTGCAGAACAAGGCACACGCATTCTCTTCGGTGCCCTATCCTGTATCCCGTTCGCATACATCCTTAGCATCCTCTGGCGCGAATTATCCGACACGATTGCTGACCAAGCCCCAGAAGTGCAATATCTCATTGGGAAAACGCGGATGTTGCTGGTAGCGACATGGCTCTTTTACCCCGTTGCATTCGTTATGCCGCTCACCGGTTTTTCAGGCGCTTCCACGACCGTGGGACTGCAGGTGGGCTACAGCCTCGCCGACATTGCAGCAAAATGTGCGTACGGACTCATGATCTATTCCATCGCACGCGCGAAGATGGAGGCTGAAAATCTGTCCGCCGAAGCACTGCCCGTACCCGTCGGGCAGGTTGCATAACATGGCCAGGATCCATCAACCCGAAGCGGAAGAGCACCCGGCTGAGCACTATCGCGGAGCTGGAATCACTCTCATGGGAGTGGGCGGTATGGGGCTGGTGGTCTCGGTCACCCTCGTCTTAGTGCTAAAGGCCGACCTGGGATTCATCGATGGCCAATCAATGGCGGCCATCTCTTCTGCCCTGTTCCTCACCGGGCTCTGGATGCTGAGCTTTGGCGGCAAAAGCGACGACATCTAAGGCTGTGTGTCGTAGGCACTACACCTAACCGTTCACTGAGAAGACGTATCGTGAGAAAAGGTGTGCCCCGGCCAAGGCATTGCGGCCTCACAACCGGTAGGCGCTGCCGCACGTATTGAGGGCATGAGTCTACGTATATCCTGGATGAGAATATCCATCCCCGGTTTGAGAGTCGCTGGATGTTCACGCACGTACGACGTAAACCGCACCGTGCCAATACCCTTGTCTTTCAGTGCTGCAGCCAATTGCTGCTGCGCATAGGGAGACGTAGGAATAAGCCAACCAACTTCAGCGAGATATTGATCACAGTCCGGATAGGTCCGAGTCAAAATATGGTCGGCTTGCAGCAAAAGGCGTTTTCGAAGTGCATTCACTATGTCACTGACGACCGCAGGGCTCATCGGGGTGGGAGCAGTAATACGTAGGGTAGGAAACCCCCTAAAGGTCACAGTCTCTCGGGTGCAAGCCCCTAAGAGTAGGACCGTAATGAGGATTAGACCACTATGCTTTTCTTTTTTTGGATTTCTTCGCATTTTTCTTAGCCTCTTGGGCAATGCGCTTTTTTGTCGCGGCCCAGCCACAAATAGGACAGGTCTCTAAATCGTGGCCCCGGGCTGGGCAGTACTCACGCCCAAAGAAGATGATTTGTAGATGAAGATCGTTCCATTGATCCCGTGGGAACACTTTTTTCAGGTCACGCTCTGTTCTCTCGACAGTCGAGCCATTCGACAATCCCCAGCGTGCTGCTAGTCGATGAATGTGCGTATCGACCGGAAACGCCGGTACACCGAACGCCTGAGCAATTACAACGGACGCCGTTTTATGTCCGACGCCAGGCAACTGTTCGAGGGCGTCGAGATCTGCTGGGACCTCTCCACCGTAATCGACACAAATCATTTCCGAGAGCGCCTTGAGATTCTTTGCTTTCGTTGGCGCAAGACCCACTGTGCGTATCAAAGACTGTATCTCAGGCACTGGCACCTTGGCCATTGCCTGCGGAGTATTGGCCCTGCGAAATAGTGCCGGCGTAACTTCATTTACCTTTTTATCGGTGGTCTGTGCACTCAGCATCACCGCCACGAGCAATGTGTAGGGATCGGTATGGTCTAGCGGCACAGGCACTTCGGGATACAATGCTTGGAGCT
>PKDL01000490.1 GCA_002863065.1 Pseudomonadota bacterium | reverse complement strand
CTCATTGGCTAAATGGTCGTGTAGCTGTCGGAGGTACCGTACATCGTCGGCAGCATATGCAATTTGCGATGGCTCTAGTGGTCGCTGCATCCAATCCGTAAACTGTTCTCCCTTATCGAGAGTGACGCCGAGTGCGTTCCGCACCAAGTTCCCGTATGAGGTCTGCTGGCCTAGGCCAACGAATGCAGCTGCAAGCTGTGTGTCGAAGAGGTTTGCAGGTAGCGCACCGCTTAGGATCCATATGAGTTCTAGGTCCTGTGCCGATGCGTGCAGTATTGGACAGCCGGACGGATCACTGAGCGTGTCGAATAATGGGGTGAGGTCGACGTTTGTCTTGGGATCGATAAGCGCTATTCGATGGCTAGTAGCCAATTGTACGAGCGCAAGCCGCGGGTAATACGTACGGTCACGGACAAACTCGGTATCGAGGCCATACAACCCATCCTCCAGAGCTTCTTCACAGACGCGTTCTAAGTCACCTGTCTCGGTGATGTGTTCTACTGGTAGTGCGGTCACTGTATGGCCGCCGTAGCTTTCTTTAGCCATTCTGCCGTCACATCGTCTACCAGCGGCATCAAAGTCTCCCGAACCCGTGCATGATACGTATTCAGCCACTCAAGTTCGCTTGCGGATAGCATGTCGGTTAGTACGAGACGTGTGTCGATTGGAGCAAGTGTCAATGTCTCGAACCGCAGCATCTCTCGTTCACCATGACGCGGAGTTCCACCTCTTATCACAGCGACGAGATTTTCTACCCGGATGCCGTACTCCCCCGTCTTGTAATACCCTGGTTCATTACTCACGATCATACCGGGCTCGAGAGGGACGTTTACAAGCCGCCTGCTGATATTCTGTGGTCCCTCGTGGACAGCGAGATAGCTACCAACGCCATGCCCAGTACCATGGTCGTAATCCAGTCCTGCTTCCCATAACGCCATGCGAGCCAGCACATCGAGCTGAGCTCCAGAGGTCGATTCAGGAAATTCCACTCGAGCTAATCGGATGTGGCCTTGAAGCACTCGTGTGAATCGGTCCCTCATCTCGTGAGTCGGCGTTCCAATTGCGACCGTTCTAGTCACATCTGTCGTTCCGTCACGATACTGACCGCCTGAGTCGACTAAGTACAGGCTGCCGGGTTCAAGCGCCTGGTTTGTGGCTTCAGTGACTCGATAATGGACTATCGCTCCATTGCTCCCTGCACCGCTTATGGTGTCAAAGCTCAGGTCTTCTAGCTCTGGATTTTGCGCCCGGAACGCGTGGAGTTGCGCCTCTGCCTTTAGTTCATCGACTTCGCCATGCGGTGCATGCGTATCTAGCCAGCACAGAAAGCTGGTCAGGGCTGCTCCGTCCCGCCTATGTGCCGCACGCATTCCCTCAAGTTCAACTTCGTTTTTTCTCGCTTTGAACGCGACGCATGGATCAGGTCCACGTTTCACTGTAGCGCCACTGTCTTCCAAGACGGTCCGAAACCAATCCGCGCATGTTCGACTGCACAGCTGTACGTGCAGTTCTTGCGCTCCGAGGTCTTGGAGGACTTCCAACAGTCTGTCCGGTCTATGCCGGCGGACTTCCTCACCGAATGCGGACTTGACGTCAGTGACCAGCTTTCGTTCGTCGATGAAGAGATCGACTGTTCCATCAGAGTGAAGGACTGCAAAAGAGAGCGGGAGCGGCGTCCGTGGAACATCCCCCCCGCGAATGTTTAGTAGCCATGCAATCGAATCGGGCGCGGTAAGCACTGTCGCATCGATACCAAGCTCGAGGAGTACATCCCCGATTTGATGCCTCTTATCGTCTGCACTCCGGCCGGCGAATTCTATGCCCTGCTCGCTGACCGCAGCAATTGGAGGTGGTGGTTGGTCATCCCAGATTGCATCGAGCGGGTTGTCGTTGCATGCCACTAAAATGGCATTGGATGCCAGACAAGCTTTTCGCAATGCACTCACTTCATTGATGGTATGCAGGCGAGGGTCGTACCCAAGACGTTGACCTGAGCTCAGGTTACTTTGGAGCCACTTTGCGGGTGGATTGTCGTATAGAGACTCATATGACCATATATCTGAATCTACCTGATCTCGTACTTGAAGCGTGTATCGGCCATCAATGAAGATTGCGGCGTTATCTCGCATGACTACAGCAACGCCGGCAGACCCGGTGAATCCAGAAATCCAATTCAGGCGGTCTGCTCTCAGTGGCACATACTCGCCCTGATGCTCATCAGCGCGTGGAATAATAAAGCCGTGGAGCTCATGTTTCTTCAGAGCGGCGCGCAGGCGCGTTATGCGGCTGCCATCTGGACCAAAGCAAAATTCGGCGCGCCTGGCTTCCACATACGATATGAGTTGTGGTGCTGCCGCATGCTCTGGGCTAAAGCCAGACAGTGGGAACCAGCGGGCCGGTGGTGCTTCCGGTGCAGCTGCAATGCCGTCGAGAATGGCTGCAAGCGCGTCGGGTTCATGAGTGATTTGTTCTAGTTCTCGGATTTTCATAGCCACTGGGGTCCTATCATTCATGGCGCTGCTTGGTCTGTCTGACAAACGGAGCGGTGTCAATCGTAACCCCGCCACTATACGCGAATGAACGCATAATCGTCAGCCCTCCAGCACGCTTACTTGCACGACAATTTCGTACGTTTGTTCGGAAATGTTTGTGATCTAAATCAGAACACGTATCATACCGGAACGATGGGGAAATATCGCTCCAGATTAAAGTCACCGGTGCCCCGTAGCGGTAAGCGGCGGATTGACCGGACCGCGGAAGTTATGCAGTCCATGGTCCGGGGTGCGGTCCAGGCTACTCGTCCGATACGATTAGGCCACCCGATGCTTTTTGGTGTGGATGTGGTTCGAGATATCCCCTACGCACATCAATCGAAATCGCAGACACTCGATATTATTCGCCCTCGTGGTCGCACAGACACGCTTCCTGTTATTATTTATGTGCACGGTGGCGGCTTTCACATGATGTCCAAGGATACGCATTGGCCTATCACGACCACGCTCGCCCGTGCTGGATATCTTGTAGTAAGTGTGGACTATCGCCTCGCGCCAAAGCACCCTTTTCCGGTGCCACTGGCAGATGCCTGTGCGGCGACCATTTGGGTCACCCGCAATATTTTACAATATGGCGGCGACCGAGAGCGAATTGCGTATGCCGGCGAGAGTGCAGGTGCCAATCTCGTCACTGCATTGGCCATCGCAAGCTGCCTTCCGCGTACTGAGACCTATGCGCGCGCATTGTTCGAAGCTGCTCCGCACCCCCGAGCCGTTATAGCTGCATGTGGCATTTTACAAGTATCTGACTCATCCAGGTTTTTGCGTCGTCGTCATGTACCGGCGTGGGTGCAGAATTATCTGCACGTCGTATGTAACAGCTATCTAACGTGGGACGCGCAGTCGGTCGGGGCGCATTCATTGGCCGATCCGTTATTGATACTGGAGGATCGGAACACTACGCCTGGGCGCCGCTTGCCTCCATTCCACGTATTCTGCGGCACACGAGATCCGCTTCTCGACGATACGCGACGATTAGCGACTGCGCTGCGGCAGCGAGGTGAAAGGGTGGACGCCCATGTATACCCTGGTGGTGTGCATGCCTTTCATGTGTTGGCATTCCAGCGTATTGCCCGTCAGTGCTGGAGGCGACAGTTGAAATTTCTTCAGCGCCATATGGCTCTTGACCATCAGACTACGCTTTCTGAGGCATCGAACGTTCATCGCACGCAACGGGTGTCCAGCGAAATCTAAGCGGCAGAAAACACGAACCTTGGCATTACCTTGGCTTGAGGTGATGGCCTGTTTCTTGACGACCTCGGCACGCATGCTGTTCATGTGGTTATGGGTGTGAGTAGTTCCTCGGTACTGGATAACGTTGCTTGCAAGAACCGGCTTCGTGGTTTGATCCTGGCGATAACACTTTCCGCAGCGTGTCACTCTTGTGCACACTCAGGCGAGCGAGCGATGTTCAGTGAACATGCCGTCCCTCGTCAAAAGATTGATATTCCTGTCGAGCCCAAAGCAGCACTATTCGTAGAACAGTCTCGCCAGCGCTTATCATTGACGGCGGAATACAACAGCTTACGACATTGCAACACCTTATCGTCTCCGAAGGTGTTCGCTATAGGCAGCTCGACAATGGCTTCTTTACTCGGACCAGCGATAAAGCGGATGTTGAAGCGCTCACGACCAAAAGCCAAATTTGCACAATGGGGGAAGCCATCGAGTGGGTTGGCCAGGCCTGATTTTCATGATTGGCCAGCCCAGGTGCCTAGGATCATACGACGTCATCGTCCGGACATGTTCGTGGTATCGCTTGGAACAAATGATTATCAGGCCCTACGAAAACGTAATGGGTCTTGGGTACGGCCTCACACAGCGCGGTGGAAACGACTGTACGCGCAGCGTGTTCGTAAGATGCTGGAACTCATGAGTGGTGAGGGCCGCACCCGGCTAGTCGTATGGGTCGGACCGACATCGTTTCGAGGAGAGGGGCCGCGAGTACTGGGCCCTTTGATCAGTCGTATTGTCCGGCAAGAAATTGAACGATTTGGTGGTCCGGCCGTCTTTGTGGATGCCTTCGCTGCAACGAGTGACAATCGGAACAATCCCTTAGAGACCTATCGTATTCCGGGTAAGCGTCGGCCTCAGCCGATGCGGAGTCATGATGGGATTCATCTTAAGATTGGCGCTGTACGAGCTCTGATGGCAGCTCCAGCAGTGCATCATTTACTGAAATGTATCGCGGAAGATAAGCCGTGATCGCGTTCACCGCGACGTTACTTCTTCTTTCTGGGCCGCCGGAAGTGGATGGCGGGACGATATTACGGCATCAGACGTTTCATCGGACCGATGGAACAGTTGCGCACGGCAGCGTTTACCTACCGAAAGGGTACAGTGCTGAGATTTCTCGCCGTTATCCTGTCCTGATACTTCTCCATGGTCTTGGCGGCGAAGATACGGACTGGTTTGGTGGAGGATATCTCGTTGATATTCTCGACCGCGCCATCGCCGCCGGAAGACTCCAGCCTGTCATCGTAGTGATGCCCGACGGTGGTAATGGGTATTGGACTGATTGGGTCACTGATAGAGATGCTCGATTTCGTAGTCTCGTTGAGCCAGAAACACGCCTGTGGGTTCAACGAACGTTCCGAACGGACGGCCGTATCGCTATCGGCGGTATTTCCATGGGGGGCTTTGGCGCACTCTCGATCGCACTGCAAAACCCGGGTCGATATGCCGCCGTACTGAGCTTTAGCGGTGCTTTATTTCGACAGTTTCCAACGGGTCGGTCGGTTTACCTGCGAGCGTTCGGGTATCCGGGACTCAAACAAGGCCGATTTGCATTTGTGAATCCTATCGTTCTTGCCACACATGGAATGGCAGACAAGGAATCTATCTGGCTGGACTGTGGCTCTGCGGATCGTGCCCGATTCACTAAGGGACTCCGGATGATGTCGAATGTGCTTTCCGAGCGCGGAGTATCGCACATCGCGAAGTTTCGTCCGGGTCGCCACCATTGGGATGTCTGGCTCGCCGGAATCGAGGATTCACTACCATGGCTGAATGATGCGTTTGAGCGCGCGCAGCCTATGCCGTTTCGCTCGCCGAAAATGTTTGCACAACCGGAAGTTGAGCGGAGACGAAAGCGGTTAGCATTAGAATGCCCTATCGAGAGAGGTACCGGTCAAATACCGGATCAAGCGCGGCACGTAGCCGTACCGTAAAAGGTCAATCAACCTAGTGTTGTGCAACATCTCTGACGCAAATTACTGCATTGGACCGACGAGAGCTTGACTGGGTGGGAATATCCGGGTTTGGTGTGCGGCATAGGGGGTACGAACGAATGCGTATTGGAGTTCCTTGCGAGGTTCTGTCGGGTGAGTGTCGTGTTGCGATAGCACCTGACACTATCGGCCGCTTGTCCAAACTTGGATTTACCGTTCAGGTACAATCGGGGGCTGGCGAGAAAGCGAGTTTTCCCGACCGTCTCTACGTCGCGGCTGGAGCGGTCATCGTCGATACAGCGAAGGAAGCATGGGACGCTGACATTGTAGCGAAGATCAATCCACCGATGGAGCACCCTGAATTAGGCGGACACGAGGCAGACTTGCTGCCGGAAGGCAGAATGCTCATTTCATACATCTGGCCGGCCGAATCGGGAGAACTGCTTGAGCGCCTAACTCGTCGACAGGCGACGGTATTCGCAATGGATTGTGTTCCGCGCGTAAGCCGCGCCCAAAAACTCGATTCCCTCTCGTCCATGGGAAATATCGCGGGCTATCGGGCCGTAGTTGAAGCTGCGCATCATTTTGGGAGTTTTTTCACCGGTCAATTTACCGCCGCCGGCAAAGTTCCACCCGCGAAGGTGCTGGTTATAGGAGCTGGTGTTGCCGGACTCGCGGCGATCGGTGCTGCCCGTGGCCTTGGAGCTATTGTTCGGGCATTTGATACACGCGCAGCAGTCAAGGACCAAGTAGAGAGCTTAGGCGGAGAATTCTTGGAGGTGGAGTTCGAAGAATCTGGTGAAGGCGCTGGCGGCTACGCGAAGGTGATGTCGAAGGAGTTCATTGACGCAGAAATGGCGCTTTTTCGCGAGCAGGCGAAGGATATCAACATCGTCATCACTACGGCGCTTATCCCAGGACGGCCTGCACCAAAACTGTGGATGGAAGACATGGTCCAGGCGATGAAGCCAGGTTCTGTTGTCGTTGACCTAGCGGCTCGGAACGGCGGGAATTGTGAGCTGACTGTCCCTGGAGACACTGTGGTGCGTCATGGGGTCACAATCGTAGGCACCCGTGACCTGACGAGCCAACTCGCAACTACCGCTAGTAATTTGTACGGGACGAATATTTTCCACCTACTGGACGATCTAGGAGGGGCCGAGGGCTTCAATATCGATTTCGATGACGAAGTGATTCGCGGAACCACTGTGGTGAAGGATGGTGCAGTCACATGGCCGCCTCCGCCGGTGGAGCCATCTCCTGCTCCAGCCGCTAACGTTGTGGAACCCAAAGTAGATACTCCGGAGCCGGTGACAGAGTCCGTCGCTACCAAAGAGGCATCGCAGGCGAGCTCACAAGGCGGGTTTGGGCGGGCCGAAGGCATAGTCATTGGATTACTCATCGCCTGGCTTGGTCTCCGTTATGGACTCGACGACCATGTTAGTCCTGCAACTGCGAGCTTCCTTCAGCATCTGACGGTGTTTGTTCTCGCTTGTTTCGTAGGGTGGCAGGTGATCTGGAATGTAACG
>PKDL01000322.1 GCA_002863065.1 Pseudomonadota bacterium | reverse complement strand
GACGCCAAGCATCGAAGCGCCTTCCCCGTATACACCCTCGCATCTACCGACGTGGAGTGGGTTCCGGGCTTGCCAGGCGGATGCCTCTACGGGGGGTGACTACTCTATCCGGGCTGCATAGGTTCGTCTGCGTGCCCCCAGTCTTGCGTTGGTTCTTCGGAGGCTGTCACTACCTTCGAAGGCAGCACTGGAGATGCCTCGCGTGCACTCTCCAAAGCATCGACGTACGCCGAGAAGCGGGACCAGTTTTTTCGTAGTCGCCGCAGTACCACCATTCCGTCGGCCTCTGTTCTCTGTATAGCGATTGTTTCAGCAAGAGCCGCAGTCATCGTCGCTGCGAGGATTTGTCCACGTCGGTTGTGACTGGCGAGAATGTCTCGCACAGCCGATTCAACCTTCAGCTGCACCGCATCAAGCACGCGTTCAGACCCTCGCACTTTGTTTCCGTAGGTCTGCACTGCCTCGAGTAGCAGTTCAGAGTATGGACGAGGCGAATCCAGAATTGTTTGTACTGGGCCTGTCATTTCGATGCGGTCCAACAGCAGGCGCCGGTCCAGATATGTTCGTTCCGCAGCGTCTAGGCCCGTCCATAGCGTGTCCAAGGCAGAGTTTTCTGGCGGCTCTGCGAAGGAGGTGATCGCGAGTAAGATCCAAGGAAGCACCACTGAACCAGCATGGTCTGGTCGCCCCCACCCGAGTGCATCAGCATTCTGAAAGCGTCGCATCGCTTGGTCTACCTTACCGACAAGTAGTAACAGCCGACAGGCTAGGGCCTCCGAATAATTCCACTCTGAGCGTAACGCTGCGGTGGCCTCCCGCTCAAGAATCCGGCTAGTGCGCTGAAGGGCATCGCTTGCAGCAATCAGGTGTAGAAGTCGAACATTCGTAGGTTGCGCACGCCATGCCGATAGTGTCCCCTCTAAAGTAATCTCATCGTCCATTTTCAGTGCAGCGAGTCCGGCGAGTCTGTCAGCGAGTCGAGCTCGGTATGTCTCATCACGGACCATAACGATACCTTCCCGTGCAGCAGCGATCGCTTCATCGGTTCGGCCACTTTCAATCAGAGCGCCAACCCACGCATGCCATGCCAGAGGGTGCTTTTCCCGAGCGGAGCGAGCGAGTCGGCCGAGACCATCTGCGCCAGACTGTAGTTCAACGGCTTCCCGCAGCAGACGCTGTGCTTCTCGTGACCAGCTTCGGTTCTCCAGACTTGCGGCATGCAACGCTGAGATCCAACTTGGCAGGAGTTCATGTATCGGAAGTGCATCGTCACCGTCTGGGCCAGGTTCCATGATGTCGCTAAGACTCATGTCGTCTCGGCCTACTCCGGAGAGGCGTTCGAGCTCAGAGAGAAGCTGAGTGGCTCGATTGGGGGTGTCGTTTACGATGAATTGCGCGCGAAGGTATCGTCGCTTTGCTTCTCCAGTATCGGTCTGCACCATCTCCTGGGGCTGCTCTGCACCGCAGAAAACACCTTCTCGGGATTGATGGCGGAAGGCTCCGAGAAGACGCCTATATAGCAGTGCAGCTAATTCATAGCTGCCATTGAAATATGCTGTGGCTGCTTGGGCGAATAGCTCGTCCATTTCACGTGCCCAGGTGTCATCACCGAAGGCTCTTTCATCGCGTCGCTCTTCGTCGTAGGACATCCGCTCGAAGTAGTGTCCGTCTTCCAGGCGACGTATGAACGCATCGCACTGGGTCACAATGCTTGCGCCAGGATCGGTTGCCGGCAGTGTATTCGTTGGGCTAAGCACATATTCGGGGGTTGTCTCTACCGTATCGGTCAAAGTCGACAAAACCCGCGGTCGTACGTCTGATGAGATAAATTTACAGAGTAGTCTAATGAGAACGAGCGCTTTTTCTGGAGTATCTTGGGGCAGCATCCCTTCGATTTGCTCGACGAGCTGCGCCAGCGAAGGTGAGTCCTTGGGTACTTCCATTTGATAAGTATAGCAGCGTCTGCCAAAGAGATCCGCGCTTGAAAGACAGCATAATGTAAGATTTGAGACGTCGGGTGCGAGGAGTGTTACCTTCTCACTATGGGACAGTCGACACGTACCGTCAAAGTGGCTGCAGATCGGAGTGCAGAAATCCGCGATGTACTACAAGCCGCGGGCTTTGAGTTTTCTGCGGCTCCTTATGCGTTTTTTCGAGCAAAGGGCGAAGGGCTTACTGCGACCTTCTATGAGAAAGGTAAGCTGGTTTTACAAGGAACTGACATTGATCGGTGGGCCGAGCGACTAACCGGTGAGGGGGTGCCTGAAGGTGCTCATCAAGTTGCCATGAGAAAGCACCCTGAGCCAGCCCCCGAGTGCTGGATAGGTATCGACGAGGCCGGGAAGGGGGACTATTTTGGACCACTTGTCGTCGTTGCGGCTGCCGTGAAGCGACATCAAGTCCCTCTTTTATCCGAGCTCGGGGCGACTGATAGTAAGAAGCTGAGCGATAAGCGTGTGATGGCGCTTGCAAGAGAGCTAAAGGCCGTTTGTACTTACTCACAAGTCGTCATTGGCCCTGAGCGTTACAATCCTTTGTACGCAAAAATTGGTAATCTGAATCGTTTGCTTGGATGGGGGCATGCCACTGCGTTGGAAGGGGCTCTTGAACGCGAAAGCTCGGCGACGTGGGCGCTGTCCGACCAATTTGCTTCGGATCCCAATGTGATTCTGAGCCAGCGCAAAGAGCTTGGTCGTACGATACGTTTGTCGCAATGGACGAAAGCTGAAAGCGACCCTGCAGTTGCCGTGGCATCGATAATCGCCCGCGCTGAGTTTTTGTGGCAATTGCGGTCACTAGGAAATATCGCCGGTCAAACCTTGCCAAAGGGCGCTGGTGGCCCAGTCCTGGCAGCTGCTCGGGAGATAGTCGCCAGAGAGGGGCATTCTGTCCTCCCGCGTATTGCAAAACTTCATTTTCGGACGACAGAGCAGCTGTGAAATCAGTCTTTCTCGCGAGCTGTTGGGCTCTTATCTTCGGAGGCTGCAGTACGGGAGATACTTTTCCAATGGCTGATGTGCCCCAGTTTGCCGTGAATGATGTTCCAATGGATGTCTACGAGGATATTGAGGGCCTATTCGATACTCAGATTCCTGTCATAGACAGCGGACCTAGCGATGACTTGCTGGTCGATATCATGGATTCACGGCGCACCGACTCTGATTCATTTGAGCGAAGTGATCTGAATTTAGTCGACGTCATGTTCGAGGCCGATACGGACTCTGAGGTGGACCAAGATGATATGAGCACCACTACCGATGTCGATTTGGTTTGGACCAACGCTCAAGCGTTACCGAATGTTCGAATTGGTACGGTCGTCGGCAGCTACGCTGGCCAAATCATGGTTGCTACCGGTGCTGGCTCGGGCGGTACGCTCACAGCCGATGCCCAAATCTTTGATATCGGGGCGTCAGTCTGGGGGACGGGAGCCATATTTGCTCCTATTCGTCGATATGCTTCCGGAGCCGTATTGAACGGTCAACTTTATATTGCGCTCGGACTTGCACCGAACAACCAAGGGTTAGCCTCGGTCGTACGGTACAATCCTGCGCAAAATGCCTGGAAAGCGCTGCTAGATAACCCCATACCTGGTTGCTGTGCTGGAGCCGCTGGAGTCCAAGAACGTATATGGCTTTTTGGCGGGAGGCTGGGTAGCGCGACTGTTCAGTCTTTCTCTCCGTCTCAGGGAGTATGGATCACGCATACTTCGATGCCGGTTGGTGCGAGCTTTCCTGCGGTGGTAAGTGATTCCGCGGGAGAATATATCTATGTCTTCGGGGGGACGACAGCGGATACACCGGATGGAGGAATCACTCACGGTATGTCTCAACGCTACTCAATCTCCACGGATGAATGGACTCTGCTCGAACCGATGCCCGATGTTCGCGCATCGGCTGCCGCAGTATCGCTGCCGGGGGCAATTTGGGTATTGGGTGGAGAAACGGATCAATTACCTGCGCAGTCATCTGTCTATGTGTACTCCCCAAACGACGGTACATGGGCAGAAGCCCCGCCCATGCCACGTGCACGTTCAAGGCATGGCGCAGCCGTTGTTTCTGACGCGATATACCTGGTCGGTGGTCTTGACGAAAATAAGGTACCAATCACCGCAGTTGATGTTGGAATCGTTGACTCAGACTGAGGTGGTAGTCGGTCCGCAACTCGAAAAGCGTTCGATTTTTTGACTTCGGTGCGACTCAGGTCAATCGTCCAGGAATGGAACTGTGCGATCACAGCCTGTGTATTGAGTCCGTAAGTGCCCGATCCCAACAATGGTTCGGCGGTACGAATTACGTGCATATGCTTGTATGTCTTTTCTGTATTTTCGGGTGCTTCGACGACCAGGGCATGCCGGAAAAGATAGGAGTGTATCCCACAGCCAGCTTGACGTCACATCGGTCCGAATCAGCCACTCGTGGCCGGAAAGCAGTGACGTCTTTACGTCGGGCGTCGTTAGAAACGGAAGGAGATGCTTTACGTCGGGCGCCATCAGAAACGGAAGAAGATGTACCGACCAAGTCACATGTCCAGCATACTCGCGTAGCGGCGGCGCCTGCTGAGGTTAGGGTGCCGACGGGGCGAACAGGGGAACTGCATGCGGGTGCCGTCCCGAAGTTAGCTGCCTCTGGTCGGGAGCAGCAAACTAAGCGACCTAGAGCGCCTGGACAGCACATTGAACGAGCGTTAGCGGGACGCCACCATGCACGGTACATCCGGGCGCTCTACGACCGGCTGGGTGGTGACCTTCTATTCCACCAGGATGGTGTGCTGACCGGAACCGGACGAAGTGTGCTCGCCCTACTACAGGATGTGGCAAGTCATGGATTGTCTCCTGCTGACTATGGGGTAGCCGCCTACCGCGATGAAGATTCTGAAGATGTCTCGCGAGAAGCTGCGCGTGACGTGGCTCTGGCGTATGGCGTG
The DNA here is from genome assembly GCA_002863065.1 of Pseudomonadota bacterium. Taxonomy (GTDB): domain Bacteria; phylum Myxococcota_A; class UBA9042. Next base: position 2,369 of record PKDL01000322.1, on the reverse strand, counting down.
CTGCGATACGTTGGCGACTTCAATTACGCGCTCTGGGCTCACCCATTCCAGACAACGCGTTCGTGGGCCGAGCTGCTGGAGAATTTCGGCGATGACATCGTTGCATTCGCTGCAGAGATGTTTCCGTCCGTGGATGTCGGTTTAAAAGATCTTTGGCCCACTGACCCGCTGTACGCGAAGGTACGGAAAGCGTTACCTGTCTTCCAATCGAAGCTGCCCGGTTGGAGACAGCAACCAGCGCTCAGCTGGCGCTGGAAAAACTTTGAGCCTGGAGATGTGCACTGGCTGATTGGCGATTATCAGCGGCGGTTAGCCTTCGATGGTTATTACACCGGACCAGTGAACCGGACCTTGGACGAAGAGACCATCCGAGCGGTAAAAGCCTTTCAAAAAGACCACGGGATGGTAGAGGACGGCCAGCCGGGGAAAACGACAAACTGGAGAATGAAGACCACACGGCGGGATCGCGTAAATCAACTTCGTGCGACCTTGTTCCATCTCCGCGAATCACAGTCTCGTCGCGATCGGGCTACGACTTTCGTTCGAGTCAACGTCGCGGGCGCTGACATGCAACTCTTTGAGGATGGACGCCTAGTGCGTGAACACCGGGTTGTGGTGGGAAACAATGACCTTGAGGGTAATCGGCAGCGGTGGCGTCAGGGGCACTTGAATCGTACACCGGTCATGAAAACTCGACTTTACGAAGTCGTTCTCAATCCAGTTTGGATTGTCCCAAAGCGAATAAAGACAGGAGAATTCGCCGGAAAGTCCGCTGGTTACCTCCAGTCAAAAGGTATCCATGCGAAGGGTGATGTATTGGTGCAGAGCGCGGGCGCTCATAACGTTCTTGGACGTGTAAAGTTCCTGCTTGAGCGGACCAATGCGATCTACATGCACGACACAAACCGGCCCCATTTATTTGAAACCGATGACCGGTATAGAAGCCACGGTTGCATGCGGGTTAGCGAAGCATTAGGACTCGCTAGACACATCCTTACTAAGAGTGGACAACTTACAGATACCTCATTCGATGCGGTGCTTGCCGCTGGTAAGCGAAAAAAGTTCGCCCTTGAGAAACCTATTGATGTCTATGTCGAGTACGTAGCGACTGGGTTGGACGATAGCGGACGTCTCGTATTTCATCCTGATGTGTACGGGTATGATGCGGCCTTCGCCCAGGGTAAGTTGCCAAGGCGTGGAAACGTGCGCTGGGGGGCGAATGCTTTGCGGCCACGAGGAGTTCCTCAGATCCCCTTCCGGGCATACGAATCCCTATATGCAGCCGGGGGACTAGCACCTTTGACATGGCCCGCTCCAACCTCAGACTGATCCTGTTGGCTTGAAGCGAGCGAGTGAACGTGGTTAGCTCCCGCCACGTTCCTCTGGCACGCATCGACATGTTGAGGCGGTCTCGGCATATCGTAGGCGTGATTACCGCGTGGATCGCGCAGGTCAACAGAAGCGGTCAGGTGGCGCCTCAGGTACTACGGCGCCACTGAGGCCGAAATGGCTCGGAAAAGGAGTTCCGATAGATGCTGACACGATTTCTTGCACTTGGAATTGGTAGTGCACTGATTCTTTCACCGATAGGCTGCAAAAAAGATGAGGGTCAATCGGCCTCGACTGAAGCAAAGACGAATACGCCGGCTACAAAGCCAGGAGCCGCACCTGCTCAACTGGCTGCTGACCCAGCTGCGGCTGCACCTAAAGAAGGTGTGACGGCGGAACAGCAACCATCAGCGGAGGCGCCAGTGCCGTCGAAAGCCGCGGATACAAAACCTGCCGCTGAAGCACCTGCTGCTGGCATCGCATCGGCTGAGAAGGCAGCTCCAGAAGCTGCTGCTGCAGATACGGCGGCCGAAGCGAAAGCAGACGTCCCAGCGAAAGACGTAGTGAAGGATGCTGCGACGAAAGCCCGAGAGGAAATGGAGGCCCGTCGTAAACGGATCCAAGAAATATACACATACGGCCGCTCGAAAGAGCCGGGTGATGCCGCAAAGCTGAAGGCCATCATTATCGGTGAAGGTCCGGTCTACGAACGCGCATCAGCCATCCGTGCCTTGGGTCGTGATAAGCGTGAGGGCGTGATTCCCGAGCTGAAAACGATGGTTGAGGACAAAGCAACAGCAGTACGATGCGGTGTAGTTACGTGCTTGAAACAATACGGCTAGAAACAATGAATATCAATTGAGTTGCCCGCGCTAATATCGAGAATCGAGACCAATGTCTGGCAACTGCTTTTCGCGAAAAAGAAGACCCCTGCATGGGAGAGCAAGACACGGAGAATCCGATTCCGGCCCCATTGCTGGGGAAACAAAGACGCCCCGAGGATTGGGCAACAATTAAAATCGAGATAGCTATTGTTTGCT
>PKDL01000060.1 GCA_002863065.1 Pseudomonadota bacterium | reverse complement strand
GACTGGAGGTACTTGGCAGACTGCTGGATGTCCATCAGCAGCGTCGTCAAGACGCTCTCGCGGTTACTGAGGTCCTCACCCGGCGCCTTGAACTCACTCCAGAAGACCGGCCGACATTCGAGGCACTCCTGAATGCGCATCGAGTGGCGGGTCGTCATGCCGATATGGAGGACCTGTACCGTCAATGGTTCAACACGTCGGTCGCGATGTCAGACATAGAGACGCATTTAGAATTTGCTGCATTTCTCGTCGAGCCGCGCGGGCACATCGGAGATGCCATCGATGTCATCATCTCGGTGCTGGATGACCATTCTGCACACCCATCCGCCATTGCGCTCCTGGTAAAGATATTTGAAGAGAGCAGTGAACACGCGGTGCAGGTCGCCGAGATTCTCGACCAACATTACGACGATTCCACATCATTTGAAGCGCGAGAAAACGTGCTTCAAACGCTGGCTTTGCATGCGAATCAGCAGGAGGATGAAACCAGGTCTCTCACGCTGCATCGTCGGCTCGGCTCGTTATACCGGGATGAGGCCAATGATGCTCAAGCGGCCTTTGGGGCGTATGCCATCGCGGTCCGGTTAGCACCGGAGGACCAACTCCTACGCGCGGAATTGAGGTCCATTGCTCAAGAAGCGGACCTACATTTGCAGTTTGATGCATGTTTGTCTGAGGTACTCGAAGGAGAGGTCGGAGACGAGCACCGTCTCGATATTCTAAAAGAGTTGGCGGCAATCGAAGCGGACCAGCTGGGGCAAGCAGCGCGTTCCGCTGAAAGATATGAATCCATACTAGACATCTATCCCAGCGATAAGGGCGCTCTAGACGCACTAGAAGTTTTTTATGACGGTGAAGGCAGCAGTCAGGACTTAATCCGGATACTTCAAGCTAAACTCGACATTTGCGATGGACCTAACGAGACCGTTGTATTGCTCATGAGGCTGGGCGAGATGGCCATCTCCATAGGAGATACCGATGCCGCCATAGTGTATTACCGCGATAGCCTCGATGCGGATCCGACCTTGCCCGAGCCCAAGCGTCAACTGGTCGAACTCTATCGGGACGATGAGAATTGGGAGGAGCTTGTATCTGTCCTGCGCATGCAGCTGGACGAAGCGGAAGATTCAGACCGGATAATTGAGCTTTTCACAGAAATTGCGGAGATTCAGGAGCGCAAGATTCAATCGATTGAAGATGCGATTGAGACATTCCGAGAGGTTCTGGGACGGGCTCCTGCCAACGTCTATGCCCTTACATCGCTGGAACGACTACTACCCTCGTTAGAAGATTGGGATGGGCTGTTATCTGTTTACGAAGCGAAGAAAAAGCTGTTTGCCGATCCGCGGGCTCGAGCGAAAGTGGACTTTTTGATGGGCCAACTTCTGTACGACAAGCTCGATCATCCTGAGAGGGCCCTTGAGACCTTTCGACTCGTACTGGTGACCGATGAAGCGCATGCGGAGACCGCAGCCTATCTCGAACGGATGCTGGATGAACCGAGTCTTCGGCTGGCTGCTTCATTCGCCCTGGAACCGGTGTATGAAGCCACGCAAAACGATATCGGACTGAGTCAGCTGCTCGAAGTACAAATCGAGGAAGCATCCGATGATGCGGAGAGGTTTGATCTTTTCAGGCGACTTGCAAATATTCGCTTAGACGCTCTGTCTGATGGCGAGGGCGCGTTAGAAGCTCTCCGCGATGCCCTACTTCTTCGGCCGGCGGATGAAGAGGTCCGGAGTCAGATGTCTGTAATCGCTGAGCTGCATAAGCTGCCAGCAGAATATGCGGACGCATTGGAAGCGGCCCAGGGAGTAACCACTGACGATGCAGTGATTATTTCTACGAATCGCGCATTGGGTGCTTTATACGAACACCAGCTAAACAATCATGAGTTGGCGATCGAACGCTGGCGCGACGTGCTTGCGTACGATCCAACACAGGGTGACGCACTGGAGGCGCTTGAACGCCTCCTAACGCACGAAAGTCGCTGGGATGAGCTAGTTGATATCCTTCGGCAGGAGCTGTCCTCAACATCGGGGGACCGGTCTCGTGCTGTTCGTATGCAACTAGGTAATGTTTTACTGGACAGGTTGAGTCAATCAGAAGAGGCACTTGATGTATTCCGCACCATGGCTGTCGAGAACCCGGATGATCCGGATGCCCATCTGGCTCTGACTCGCATCGCGCAGGAACACCCTACGTTGAGAGATGAGGTGCAGCGGGTTTTGCAACCACTCTTTCAGACGGCAGAGCGGTGGTCGGATTTGGTCAACCTTCTTTTAGACGGGTTGTCGGCACAGGAACCCGTCGATGACACCGTACGAGTTCATCTTCAGGTGGCCGATATTTATGGGGCGCACCTGGCCGACAATGAACAAGCGTATGTGCATTATAGAATGGCACTGGTTGCCGCACCTGAACGGACAGACATCCTACATCGGATCGAGCCGTTAGCTATGCAGGCCAAGCGTTTTGACGACTTAGACGAGTTATATGTGTTGGCAGCGAAGTCAGCCGAGGAGGATGCTACTCGTCGCGATCTTCTAAAGAGGGCAGGGCGGCTCGCTCTGGAGTATTCGGATGACGCTGCTCGCGCCGAATTGAGATTTAAGGAAGTCGTACGCTTATTCCCAGACGATTACGATGTGTTGACGGCGCTTGAAGATATCTATGAGATGGAGGACCGGGTAGGCGAGTTGATAGAGGTCTGTGAGGCGAAAATAGCGCTCCCGCTCGATGAAGACGAGCGTATTGGCTTGCATCGCAAAGTGGCGAAGGCATCTCAAACCCAAAATGAGGTGGATAAGACGGTCCACCATTGGGATGCGATTGTGCAGCTCGACGCGACTGATTCGGAAGCATTAGAAGCGCTGAACACGTTGTATTCGTTGGAGGGCCGGCCTGCCGACCGAGCGCAAATTATAGAGTACCGCGCGCTGGCCGAAGCAGATGCCGAGGTCGCTGTCGGATTGAGGATCGAATTAGCGCGGCTCCGCGCCAGTGCATTAGACGACGCCAATGGCGCGATCGAGACATTAGAAGAGGCTCTTTCTGTTCAGCCGCAGAATCAGGATGCGCTAAGTCTATTAGATAGCCTCTATGCAGAGACCGAAGATTGGTCAGGGCTGGCTCGGACGCTGGAGCGGCGATTAGAGACGTCGAGTCAGGGAGCTGGACGCCTTGGACTACTGACGCGACTAGCGGAGCTCGAAGCCACAAAGCTGGAGCGCTGGGCAGCAGCTACGGTACGTTTTGAAGAAGTATTGGCGTCCAGGCCATTGGACGACCGTGTTCTCCTTCGTTTGAGCGAATTGTACGAAATGACAGAGCAGTGGGGCCGGTATGTGGAGATCATTCAGACGCGCGCCGGGCTCACAGAGAGCGCCCAGGGGTATGCTGCTTTGATGATGGCGGCCGCTAACATCACGGAACGTCACATCGAAGACCCAGCGGCGGCCTTGGACTTTACCGGAAAAATCCTAGAACGGTCGCCTGAGCATCTAGGGGCACTTCGCTTTCGCGCACGACTATTGAGCCGTTCTCCGGACAAGAATGAAGAGGCTCTCGAAGCATGGGAAACGTTGTCTCCGAAACTTTCGAAGCCGAGCGAGCGTGTTGAGGCATTTATGATGATGGGTCGGCTGCATCGTGCGTGCAAAAATTCTGCGCGCGCGCTAACGGCATTTCAGGAGACGCTCGCGCTTCAACCGGATCATGAAGATGCCACCCGTTTGATGAAAGAGCTTCTGTATGAGCGTGAGAGTTGGGAAGATTTGGTCCCGATTCTTGAGGCGGAGTTCGCTCAATTGGAAGCTAAAAATCAAAAGGCAGATATCGCTTGGGAGTTGGCGCGGCTTAGTCGCGATAAGCTAGGAAGAAAGAGAGAGTCTGTCGGTTGGTTACGCAAAGGGTATGAGGCCCGGCGTGAGCATCCAGAGATCGTTGGGGCGCTTGTAGAGCACTATATGGATGCCCAGCTCTGGGAGCAGGCAGAGCCCTTACTGTCCTGGTACGTGAGTTTTTTGGAAGCGAAGCGGCAGTATGCTGATTTAGCGGTCTTCGCTCATCGTCTGGGTGAACTCCACGAAGCAGAAAAAAGGCCGAAGAAAGCTATTGAGGCATATAAGAGGGCGTACCAGGCGGATTCCCAAAGGATTATCACAATGATGACTTTAGGTCGCCTCTTACTGGAAGACGAGAAGCCGGAAAAAGCCTTGCAGACGCTGCAGGGGCTCCTTCTTGTCCAACAAGAGATGACAGACCCGTCTCAAAAGGTGGAGATGCTACTTTTACTCGTACGTGCGGAGCTCGCGGTGGGGGAGGAGTCGAAGGCGCGACGCCACCTTAAGCGGTTGTTGCAGTTGGCTCCCGATCATCCTGAGGCCATTGCACTTCAAACACAAATCTAGTTGCAGAGTCACCACTCCATGGACCTAGCATGTCCGGGCTTAGTCATTCGGTCGGTTCGTAGGATACGACGGCTATCGGAGATAGTTCAGAGATGAACAATTGGCCTCTCGCTCTGGGAATAAGTCTGTTGTTGTCGGTTGTCCTGACCGGATGCCGTGACCAGCGGGCGGTTCATCCGCCTGCCGCGAAGTCTGCGGCGGCCAAGAAAGTAGGGCCCAGTCGTCGTGTGCCAAAAGCGTTGCTTCATTACTGCAGGACAGTTGCAACGCCGGTATCAGGTAGCACCAAGACGTCTACGGCAGAGCAACTTCCTGCGGTACCACCTGTATTGTATGATGACCCTACGCTGCCGGCTGCTGATCGTCGCCTTCGGGCGCTAGAAGCGCTTGATAATCTGAAGGCACGCCTTGAGAAATCCCCACGTGATGCGCAACTCCATCATCAACTAGGAGTGATCTTTCGGGATTTCATGGAGCATCCTGAGGCGGCTCTGGGACACTTTTGCCGTGCGCTAATCGAAGCACCACAGATCGACGACTACCGGCTAGCAACCCTAAACCAGCTGACCTTACCCGGGCAGGAAACAAAGTTGGAGTTGGCACTACGACCGGGGGATCGGACATTACCCTGGAGGCTAGCCCTTGCAGAAATACGGCAGTTGGTGAACGCATCCGACCATGAGAGAGGCGATGCGTTCTCGTTGGTGGTACGAGCGCAACGGATGTTGCGGACAGCGCGGAGTCTAAACCGTCGTCGTATTCGTGGAAGAGCAATAAATCTGGTTCGAATACTTGAGGATTGGGCGGGCAGTGAATTAGAAGCACTGCGGGTTGCGATTGCCTTTCCGCGTCGACACCGAGCTCGTGTACGGTCACTTCGCGACCGTAGTCAGTCATTTACCGGTACGTATGCTGCACCTGGTCCGGCTAATCGTTGGATGGTGCTAGCGGAAAATAACGATGCGAGAGGCGCCATAATTACGGCAAAAAGACTCCTCAGTCGATTGGATGTGGGAGTGAGTGCTATCGCGGGGCATCGTCAAATTTATGTTATTGGTCGATTCGGCCCAGACGGCTTTACCCCACGATATCTAGCTATGGATCCACATAATCCTAAATTTGAGTTACAACTCGTGGTATCTCCAGCAACTGAGACGGAAAAATAAGGGTGGACGCAGGTTAGCAGCGGTACGTAGAGACCGCTCAAGGTCCGAGAAGAATGGACCGAATGTCCGGTACGGATGCCCTCGAGAGGAACTTTAGAATGTTCAACGTTAAGGTTAGCTTGCTTTACTTTCTACTCATCACGCTCATCGTGGTGTCGTTGTCGATCACCGTCGGCCAGAGTAAGTCAGAAGCGGTGGTTCAAGCGGAAACAGCGCTGAAGTCGATGCCCAGTATGCTGGTGATTCGTAAAGAGTTGCGAGAGCGCAAGCTAAGAGACTTAGCTGACCGTATTGGTAACTCCTACCTCTCAGCTGCGTTAGTTGCACTGCACGAGTTCCGTCAGGATTTTATTGAAGTGGACCGCTACATATGCTCCCCGACGACGGGGGTAAAGTGCGACCTGCAACACCCATCCTTCTCTATCGAGCGGTCGCGTATCGCCGAAAAAAAATATGGACCGACAATATTCAAGCGCTTTACGCAACGGCTTGCAGCGCTGAATGAGCGCTGGAGACCTGGCTGGACTGCTGAAGACAAGTCAACATTTATGCAAGACACGTCGACATCACTGCAGGATTGTTTTGGGCGTGGTAGCGCACAGTGTGACTGGCGTTTTACCCATGAAGCTCTGACGAGTGTTTTGGAAGCTATCCGAGCAGAACAAGGCGGGACGAAAACTGTGGGTGCCGATATTGTTCTCGTGTTCGACTCTGCAGGTATCGGTATTGCGAATTCAAACAATGACGACTGGTCATATCGACGGGAGTACGTCGATCTCGTAGGACGATTGCGTCAATTTATTTCCAAGGCAGATACGTTGGGACTTATCCCCGTCTACCACGACTTACTCACGTTCGAAGAAACAGGAGATACGGAATATCTGGCCACAATGGTTCCAATATTGGGGACGGATAATAAGTTTCTCGGGGCGATTCTTGTTGGGGAATCAATTACAGGAAAGTTGGTGGAGGAAGATAAGTCAGTCTTTGGTAAAGATGTGACTTATATTCTTAACGACAAACCACTCGCTTCCACCATGACAAACGACGAAAACAAGTTCATGTTGGCTTCTACAAAAGTAGACCAGCGTTTGAAACGACATTTGGTGAAGAGCGAAGCCTGGCTCGGCATCTCACTACCTTATGCACGACTGGCTGGGCGCTCTCCATCCGACCCAGGAGATGCCCCCACATTTATCGGCGGCGTTGCATATGGCCCTCGGTACCAAATGCTGCGCGTTGTCTTGGCAACCGAGCGGGCAGACTGGTCCGGAGCGCTAACAACGCTCCAGCGCTTACTACCGTTGTTCGGCTTAGCTACGTTTTTGATCGGAGTCATTTTATTCTCGGTCCTGATCAGGAATCACATGCAGCCGTTCGAAAAGATCGATAGCGGGCTGCACGAGGTAATCGGCGGTAATTTCGACTATCAATTCCCCTTCGATTATAGCGAAGAGCTTCCTTCGAGTATGGCTCAGAGTCTGAATCTAATGGTTGCCGTTCTACTGGGAAAGCCGCTTCCTGAAGATGAAGATATACCAGTGGGGGATTGGGATTCAGCTACGTTGGACACTGAAGATATTCTTTCGCAAGACACCATGGTATCTGATGTTTCTCGGGATCCGGTGGACTAAGATTAGCCAACCGAGAGCTAGTGAACCCTTGTCCTTGCGCTGACGGCTCAGCCGACCGGGGGGGTCTACCGCTAATTAGGTACTAGGTACTTGTTCAGCG
>PKDL01000129.1 GCA_002863065.1 Pseudomonadota bacterium | reverse complement strand
AGAGCCGCATCATCATAGTCACGAGCCTGAGGTCGGCCAGCGAGTAAGGTTACCTCACCTTTTCTCGGATTCCCTATCCAATCCGCGCATACCTCCGACACCGAGCCCCTCAGACACTCTTCATACGTTTTCGTCACCTCACGGTACACCGCTACGGGTACATCTCCACGACTTGCCAGTATGTCGGACAGTACCTTCGGTACATCTCGGCCGGCGCAATACAGAATCAGTGTACCGGGTGCCGTGGCAAGCTCATCCAACCAGCGACGCCTAGCGCCCGGCTTTTTGGGAGGAAATCCCGCAAAGGTGAAGCGGTCACTCGGTAGACCGGACGCAGATAATGCGGTGATTGCAGCACATGCACCAGGTAGCGGTACTACCTGTATCCCATGGGACAATGCACCAGAGACGAGACGGTACCCAGGGTCACTAATGGTAGGCGTACCCGCGTCACTAACGAGGGCAACTGTGCGACCCGCTTCCACATGGTCCAACAAAAGCTGCACTCGCTTATCTTCGTTATGGTCATGACAGCTGATGACACCGAAAGATGGGGCACCAATATGGTGGTGGTCGAGAAGTCGCCGGGTATGTCGCGTGTCTTCAGCAAAGATCACATCCACCGTGCGTAGGGTAGATAGCGCTCTAAGCGTAATATCATCGAGATGACCAATCGGTGTAGGTACGATGTATAGCAAGGTATGTCCTAGCCACAGGCAAGTCGCTAATTCGCTGTACGGCTATTCAATCGTGAGTTCAAGCCGTTGTCTGAGTTCAAGGTACTGCTGACTCATCGCGAATGTCGCAAGGTCCACAAGCTTGTCACGAGTAGAAAGTCTACCAGGTGCCGTAAACATCGTACGATGTGACTCTGACTTAATGACCTTACCCGCGACCACGACATCACCACACATCAGAAGTCCGGCATGGTTTGCAGAGAGCTCAATTTGATTCAGCCATCGACGTAAATTGGGACGACGCCCCCGACGCGCAAAATCTCCAACATACCGCTGCAAGCTTTGGCGTAGCTGGGGAGGCATATCATTCATAGCTTCCAACAGCTCCAAAAAGTTGGTGTCCTTCGCCAGCGGGCCCACGTCATATTCGGCGATGCACAGTTTCAAGGCCCCAGCAAAGATAAACTCCAGGGTCTCGATCGGAAGTACGCCGACTGCCATGTGCAGCGGGTGGAAGTACGTCAGAACTTTCGCTAGCACGAATGCCAACTCCTGGTCCGTCTGCCCTTTCCGCATTTGATCGCCGATCAGCATTACTGGCGGTAGGGACTGACCAATGAGTGTGCCTTGCACCTTAGACGAATGAAAGACCGACGGCGCCTGGACACCTAGCGTGCGTACACACTCATTGAAGGTGTGGGTAAACAGTTCGCGCTCTTGCATATCGAGGGCATTCTTCTTCTTCACCCCTAAATCTTTCAGCGTGGTCGTCACCAACATGTCGCCAAGGCCTTGTAAAATGACGTTGAAGATTTGCCCAATCAATGGGTCCTCTTCTCGAGACAACAAAGAACGTATCCAGATCTCGTCTTCTGGCGTTTCACCATCTGACATTCCCTGAATTGCATGGTCTCGGTAGTAGGCCTCTTCCCTTTCATTTGCCTGCCCGAGGAGACTTAGTACTGAACATGAAACCCAGGCCGCATCCTTGTTGTCCGTTTCAAAATACATGCGCTTGATATGGCGATAGTGGTCGATATTACCCGGATCGATAGCAAGCAGACGGCCCTCGGTCTCAATGGCCTTATCTAGTGCGTCGGTCTGCTCATAGAGTTCAGAAAGAATCATGAGGCTCTTTTTATCGTTCGGCTTGATGTCTAGTGCAGCCTCAAATGCAGCTATTGCCCCATCCATCTGCTTCAATCGAGTGCGGTAAATTTCCCCGAGGTTGAAACAGAGTTTGTGCTGTAGCTGCGACTGCGAGTCATCATCCTGCACACGATGCAGCATGTTGCGATACGCCTTTTGTAGTCGTTTCCAGTCTTTGTTACGAGTCAACACCTCATCAACCGCACGAAACAGTTTCAAGAGGGAAGGGTCTTCATCAAGAGCACGCTCGTAGTACGGAACCGCCCGCTCCGGTTCGCCGGTTTTCTCTCGGAAGATATCCCCGATAGCCCCTAAATACTGCGCTTTACGCTTGCTATCGCTCTCCAGTTCAACGAGGCGTTCGAGAATATCAACCGCATCTTCATACTTTTCAGCGTCAACCAGTACCTGGAAAATCTTGAAATGTGCCGCCTTTGAGCTGGGCTGATAATCCAGTGCAGACTGGTAGGCGCTCACCGCCTCATCTGGCTGCTCCAGATGCTTCAGGTAGATGTCACCCATGCGCAGCTGCAAGTCGAAACTCTCCAGGGGATCATCAAGCAATATCTGGAGCTCAGTCGCGTATTCGATAACTCCGTCCCAGTAGCTTTGGCTCACGCACAGCTCGATGAGACTGCGAAGCGCTTCGCTACTATTCGGTTGAAGCTCGATCGTCTTTTCCAGATACGTTTTCGCCTTTTCAATATTTCCAGCCTGGAACGCCATTTGCCCAAGCGTCCGATACACCTCCAAGAGTTCCGCATCATTCGCATCGTCCTCGATACGCTCCACCATTGCGGTGTAAATATCCTCCGCTCTGGAAAAATCGCCATCGGCAGATGCCAAGCGGCCTAGAGCCCGCATAACCTTCAAGTCATTAGGTACCAACTCATAAGCTGATTCATACTCGCGAAGCGCTTCTTGAGGTCGGAGTAGATTCTCTAACGAAAGGCCGAGGTTGTAATAAAGCTCAGCTCGCCATTCATCTGCCACATCTTCTGGCGCACGATTCACAATCATGGATAAGAGCGCCTCGCTCTTCACCCAATCTTCACGGTCTAGGTAGAGACGAGCTAGACGGTCAGCAGTCTGCACATCACCTGGAATGCATTCCAGGGCTTTTTCAAAGTTCTCGACAGCACGGTCCGAGTCTTGAAGCTGCTCCAGGACCACGTCAGCGATCCGAACGTAGACCCCAGCTCTCTCCTCAGTTGATGCCGCATGGACATTTCGACGCTCTAGTATTTCGACTACGCTGTCCCAGTCAACGCGCATGGTGTAGACCTTCTCCAGAAGAGTGAGTACGCGGTCGTTACCAGGGTCATCCTCAAGAGCACGGTTAAGAATGTCGATCGCACTATCTGGGTCGGCTAAATCGTCTAGTACGATAGAGGCCCTTTCGCCTAACAAAGCGACCCGCTCCGCAGTACTGGTAGCCGCTTCAACTTTCTTCCCTAGGATATCTTGGACTTGCTCCCACTGTTCCGTCTGTCGAAATAGCCGTTCAAGCGCGTCAAGCGCCGGCCGGTGTTCTGGCGCCCGTACAAGCAGTTCTTGCCATGCATAGATCGCATTATCAGGATCACTCAATGCTTCCGCATACACTGTTGCAGACCGTTCCTTGAACATGACCCACGTATCATCGTCTTGCGCTTGGTCCATGCGACGGCGATACACATCTATCAGATCCTCCCACTGGTCGAGCTCTGCATAAAGCCGCTCAAGGGCTTCGAGTGCGCCGGTATGGTGGTCATCAATTTGTAGGATACGGTGATAATAATCGGTAGCGGCCTCTGGATTCTCGTGCACCTGCTCTTGCAGGAGCGCGAGCGCCTCACAGTAGGAAATTTGGTCTTCAGGGTCGGCCGCCGTATGTAAAAGCCGCTCGTAGACTCCTGTTAGCTTCTCAAAATCATCGACCGTAGCGTACAGTTCCAGCAGACGATCGAGAGCTTGGCGATGGGTCTCATTGTACGTGACGATGTCCTCGTATACCTCGATTGCCCCCTCGATATCGTCCAGACGATTCTCCCGAATTAAACCGATTTGCATCCGTAGTTCAGTCTCTTCCCCAAGTCCCGACGATGCCTTCGCATCCAGAACTTCGATGAGAGGTTCCCATCGCTCATGTGCCGTAAAAATAGCTTCTAGCGCCTCAAGAGCCGCCTGATCGGCTTCCCCTGAATCGAGTACATGCTGATATGCCTCGATCGCGCGGTCTACCTCGGACAGCTTTTCGTAAAGCACACGTCCAACCTTCAGGCCAAGCTCGGTCTGCTCGTACGAATCAGCACCAGCGTCTAACCGTGTTTCGAGTACATCAACGAGTGCAGACCACTGCTCAGTTTGCTCAAGTAATGCCGATAATTCAGCCAACGCATCTTGGTGCTCGGGCTCAAGCCCAACAACCACTCGGTATCGAGCGATTGCTTCCATGGGTTGGTCCATTTTATCCCGTAGTAGTCGGGCGCATCGCAGGCTGACATCGACCTTATCGACCTCATCATCCATGGCATCTACCGCAACCGTCATTTCGTCGAGTAGTTCTTGCCAAGATTCAGTGAGAGTCGCCACGCGTTCAATGGCCTGCAATACGTCTATGTCACCAAGTGAGACACGATGCGCTGCTTGCAGATAAATGAGAGCCGTCTCACGTTCATCTAGTCGATGTTCGTGCAGTTCCGCTAACCGCAAATACAGGTCGCGCTGGTCCTCGGTATCCTCAATGTGCTGAGAACGTTGATCGAGTAGCTGCGCCAACTCTGCCCACTTCTCATGCTCTGTATAGATTGATTCTAAGCGCTCACTCGCATCCAAATGATCGGGACGGTGGATCAAGACCGTTTGTAAGGACGCCGCTGCATCTTCCCAGTTCTGTAGATTGAACTGCTGTGTCTCCGCCATCAATAACCAGACTTCGATGGCATCGCTGGGCTCCACCATAGATGCCTTGACCGACAAGATTTCCACTTGCTTTTTCCAACGCCCTTCGTCCGTAAACAGGATTTCCAATGCCTCAACAGGAGCTAAGGCCATTGGATCGAGAATCCGGACTTGCTCCCAGCTGGCAATGGCCTTGTCTGGATCAGGAAGGTCATCGGTGTAAAGGCTAGCCAAGCGCTCAAACAGACCACGTAACTCGTCGCCTTCGAACTGCTCGGACGCCACCATCTTTTCGAGAATCTGCGCTAAAGCATCCCAATTAGATTCTTCCTCGTTGATCGCAGCTAGCGAACGCATAGCTTCCACATCGCGAGCTTCGATCTCCAGCAGCTTCGACCATGCTTCTTGCGCTTGGAGGTTGTCTTCGAGGACCCCTCCCCATAAGCGACCGGCTTCTCGGTAAATTTCAACCGAACGTGCTGGGTCACTTGTGCCAAGAACACGCTGTTCGCGTTCTAGGGCCTCAGCAACTCCCTCATGGTTCCCCTCATTACGCTGGAGACGTTGAACATTGCGCACAGCATCTAAGTCTTGATACGCGATCTGAAGGATTTCTTCCCACAGCTCGATAGCCTGTTCAGTGTCATCGAGCATTTGTTCCGCAAGCAGGGCCATCTCCCGAAGATGGTCCAGTCGCTCATCGTCAGTACCGGCGTTATCAGTACGACGACGAAGCGCGCTGGATAATTCTGCCCACTGCTCCGTATCCCGGTACAAGTCAGAAATACTGGCTAATGCAACCGGATGGATATCATTCAGATCAAGAGCTCGGTTGTAGACCCCAATCGCATCCTTGAGCCGCTCAAGATGATCTCTTAGTAACTCACCCAGCCGAAGCAACAGTCCGATCCGCTCTTCATCATACTCGACCAGTTCAATTTCTCGTTCAACGATCGCCTCAAGGTCAGACCAACGCTCCTGGCTCAGAAGTATTCGATCAAGATGCTGGAGTGCGTGAAGATTGTCGGCATCTTCATCCAAGATAAGTTCGTAAATAGTCTCGGCTTGTCCAACGTCGCTCAGCCGCTCTTCTACAATGCGCGCCGACCGATGCCAGAGATGTACTTTACGCTCCGCATCATCAAGCTCGATAGCAACTTCCAAGAGTACGTCGTTCAAATGGCCAAACTCGTCGGTCGCCTGGGCAAGTGAATCCATTTGACTCAGCAATCCGTCATCTTCTGGATCTAAACGAAAGGCTTCTCCAAACCAACGTAGGGCGTCTACCGGCTGCTCTAATTGATTGAGACTCAGCTCGGCGAGTCGACGTCGAAGGTCGAGGATATCGACTTCATCCTCTTCAAGCTCAAGACGAAGTTGCAACAGAGCGTAAAGGCTTTCCCATGCACTGGCCTCCAAATATACCGGTTCCAACAATGCAGCGATGTCAGCCTGATGGACACCATCGCGCATCAGCCGTTCTAGTTGCGAAATCGTATCTGCGTTTTTAGGTGCTAGGTAGTGCACCTCACGATAGCACTCGAAGGCTTGACTGGATTCGGAAAGCCGATTCTCAAGAACGTCAGCCAGACGGAAGAATAAATCGATGCGATGTTCTACATCGGACGCGACCTCGACGCGAGTTTGAAGAACACTCGCTAAGTGAGTCCACTGCTCCGTCAGTAGATACAGGGCATCCAGGCTTTCCAAAGCCACTGTGTTATCTGACTCTTCTTCGAGCACCGTGCGATAGGTTGCGATGGCCCGGGCGTTGTCTCCGAGCTCAGATTTCAGGACCTCCGCGGCTCTAAGCAATAAGCGGGTGCCTACCATCAGATCGTCCGCTGCTTCTGCCCCATCCAATAAGAGCTGAACCAGTTGCTCCCAAAGTCCATGGTCTCGTGCGAGGCGCTCGACTGCAGCCATGGACTCCGCATGCTCGAGGTCTTGCTGTACCGCTCGCCCGAAACACGCAAAAGCACGTCCATGGTCGCTCAGATTATGCTCCGCAATACTCCCCATCTGATGAAGAGCAGCGATACGTGCAACGCGATCGTCTCGCTCTGATACCAACACGTCGAGTAACGAATAGATACGCGACCATTGTTCCGACAACTCCAAAATGGGATGAAGTACGTCAAAGGCGGATTCTCTCTCGTCACTCGAGCGAACAACATGCTCAAGGGCATCCTGTGCACGTTCTTCTAATGGGTCGTGTTCCAAAACGGTCGCCAAGACTCGGATGGCTGAGGCAGTATCCCCAAGATGTTCTTGGAGGATCGAGCTCTTGCGTAGCTTGAATTCTTTCTTGGCATCCTCGTCAACAAGACCGATTTGCTGGTCGAGAATATCAATGATCTCCGACCAGCGCTCTGACTTGTTGAGTAGCTCCTCCAGCGCAGCCAGCTCATCAAGGTCTTCACTATCCCAACCCAAGATACGACGATGGGTGTCAATCGCGGCGTCGATATCCTCGAGCGCAAATTCTTGTACCGACGCAACCTCGCGCGCCAAAACCTTCCGCTCATCGAGGTCTTCGACCAAGGAAATCTTTTGATCAAGAATGCGTACGAGTTCATCCCAGGCCTCTGTTTCTTCGTAATGAAGAGACAAAGCATTCAGAGCAATCATTTCTGACGGATCGAGGTC
>PKDL01000166.1 GCA_002863065.1 Pseudomonadota bacterium | reverse complement strand
GTGGCCTGGGCGCGAAGCCACTGCTGCGCCTCAAGGCTGTCCGCATCCGACGAAGCGCAACCAACGCTACTCATTACACCGGCCAAAAAAACAAATGCGACGCTTGATGTATGCCTGACTCGCTGAATCATGGCGCGAGGATATCAGCCAAACCAGCGGCATCCCAGTAGACAAACGATGGGGACATCGCTGGCACTCTCAATCTGCAGTTGATACAGAGGCGGAGTTAGCATAGAACCGACAGCCAACTGGTAGGTTGCATCCTTATCGTTCCAGTCATCACTTGCTTATCCGAGGAGGCACAGTGTACGTCATGAACTCAGTCTTAGTCCGACAGACCCTCATTATCTTGTGTGCAGCCGCCACCATAAGCGGCTGCGACATGACGAAGTTCGCGGCCAATTCTACGGTCGGTGTCATGAAGCAAGCTGCCGGCGCATTCACTTCTGAACATGACCCATGGCTTGCGCGTCGCGCTGCGACCGGTAACTTGAAGTTTGCCGAGGGCATCCTGCGCGCCACGCCAGAGAATGAGGACCTGTTGATCCTGCTTGCAAAGAACTACAACAACTACGCCTTTGCATTCCTCATGGAAGACCTAGACAACCTCAATTGGGGTACTGATGAATTCACCGAGGTGTCCAACCGGGCGGTCGATTTCTTCACTCGGTCCCGACAATACGCAGTTCAACGTCTAGCTCTGGATTTTGAGGATGCAGGCACAGCGGTCTTCGCACCAGGCGAAAGACTAGAACAAATTCTTGGAGAGGCTGAGCCGGAGAAGCATTTGTCCGCGCTGTATTGGCTCGCAAGTTCTTGGGGCAATATCATCAGCTTGCAATCGGATGACCCAGATATTTTGGCTGACCTACCGCGAGTCAAGCGCATCATGCAGTGGGTTCGAGATCATGATGGAAGCTACGCGAACGGCGGTGCTCATCTTTTCTTTGGCGTCATCAATACCGCACTGCCGAAACAACTCGGGGGCGATCCTGAAGCAGCCAAACAAGGATTTCTAGACGGTATCGCCGTGAGCGACGGTCGATACCTTATGGGTAAAGCGCTCTATGGCTACTATTACTTCCGCGCGATAGATGACCGCGAGGGCTATGTCAAAACCCTCCAAGATGTGCTCGATACCCCCGGAGACATCATGCCGGAGCAGCGGCTAGCCAACGAACTCGCCAAAATACGGGCACAGCGCTGGCTTGGTGAAGTGGACGAATACTTCGAATAAATATCCGACAATAAACAATCGAATAGTTCAGGTCCGACCACGTTTTTTTCATGTCGAGACCGATTGCTCGACCGCCGAAACGTGATACCTGCCCAGATGGGCGATGGAGGAATGAATGATCAACCGCATCCTAATAACCCTGCTTATCGCAGGCTTACTCGCCCCAACCGCGCTAGCGAACGAACCTATTGTGATCAAAATGGCGACGTTGGCGCCCGAAAAATCCGCATGGATGCGTGTATTTCGCGCCGCAGCGAAGGAAATTGAGAAAGAGTCGAAGGGCCAAGTCAAAATTCGTATTTACGGCGGCGGATCAAGAGGCGACGAGAAGGTCGTCATCAGAAAGATGAAGAGCGGCCAGCTCCACGGCGCAGCAATCACATCGGTAGGGCTCGCGCAAATCGCGAAAGAGGTCCTAGTCCTCCAGTCACCCGGGCTAATTCAGAACTACAAACAACTGGATTTCGTCCGCAAAAAGATGAAAACGCGCTTTGAGAAAAAGCTAGCCGATGCCGGGTTCATACTCCTCGGCTGGGGCGATGTCGGCTACACCTACTTGATGAGCAATACGCCCGTAGCGAAACCGTCCGACCTGGCAAACGCTAAGCCCTGGGTTTGGAGCTCGGACCCCGTGATGGCCGCACTGTACAAGGCCGCCGGAGCGACTCCGACTCCATTGCCTGTACCGGAGGTGCTCCAAAACCTAACGACCGGCGTGATCGAGGCATTCTATGGCTCACCGCTGGCAGCGATTGCCCTGCAGTGGTTCTCCCATGCCCAGTTCATCACCAACCAGAAAATCACCGTGGGTATCGGCGCTACTGTGGTGACTAAATCCGTGTGGGACAAAGCTTCAGCGGAGCAAAAAGCTCTCATTCAAAGCGTCAATGCGAAGTATCATGGCCTTCTGAAAAAGAAGATCCGTGCAGACAATAGCAAGGCGGTGAAGACACTAAAGAAGCGCGGCGTAGAAATCGTCCAGCCAGACAAAGCTGCGTGGCAAAGCCTCTTCAAAAAAGTACAGGAAGACCTGGTTGGCAAGGTGTATTCGCGAGAGCTTCTAAATGAAGTGCGCAAGCTTGTGAGCAGTGCTAGGTAAAGCCCGCCAGCGAACAAACCGTACCCTTCCGGCCTCTTGATGGTCACTCTTATTGTTGACCAATGCGGCACCCTCCAAACGAGGTTTTCATGTCCGAATTACCTGATGAACACACACCAAGTTTTCATATCCCAATATACGACGACCTGCTGAAACACCTCGAAGTTGGCGCCCTGACCGTGATGTTACTCGGGGTCATATTGGCTACCTTCATAAACATTCTCGATCGCAACTTCCAACTCGGGATTTGGGACTATGCGGTGGTCGAAAAGATGGTGTACTCGGTGGTGTTCTTCATCGGCCTATTCGGAGGGGTGGTTGCCTCTAGGCGTGCAAAGCATATTGCGATCGATGCCGTTGCGCACTTCCTCGCACCCAAGCCACGAAAGATGCTGTCATCACTATTGCAGCTCATCTGCGCTGCGGTATGCGTCGTACTCACCGTCGCAAGCTACCAATGGATCATGCAGGTATTAGAACCAGAAGCGTCCCTCCTTCCAGCACGGAGCGAATGGTACCTAAATGAAAGACTCTGGCGTTATCCGACGGTATTGGCCTTCGGACTGATGAGTCTACATTTCGCGGTAAACGGTATCCGATTCGCAGTCGATGGCCTTCGAATGGATACCTCTGCATGAATCTCACTGTCGTCGGATTTGCGCTCGCCGGGCTACCGTTATTTATCGTGATAGCCCTCCTGAACATGATCTCTTTTTCCGAGATGGGTTGGGAGTTTAAGGACTTCTTCAACGACATCGACGAGCTCGCGGACAAGGCTCACTTACTTCCGATTCCGCTATTTGTTTTCGCCGGCTTTATCCTTGCGCGTAGCAAAGCACCCGATCGATTGGTGCGACTGGCTGATGCGGCACTTGGCGCACTCCCCGGAGGCTTGGCAATCGTCAGCATCGTCGCCTGTACGTTCTTCACGACATTTACCGGCGCATCTGGTGTCACGATTATTGCGTTAGGAGGACTGCTGTACCCGGTCCTCATTCAGCGCCGATATCCCGACCAATTTTCACTCGGCCTTCTCACATCATCAGGTTCGCTCGGGCTGCTATTCTTCCCTGCCCTCCCGGTATTCATATTCGCGGTGGTCTATGGAATTACTACCGAGACGAGTGACGTCACACCGGAGGGATTATTCCTCGCTGGGTTTCTACCGGGTGTCCTCCTTACCCTCATTATGTGTGTCTACGCCTGGGTACGCGGCGTTCAACTCGGGATAGAACGTCGAACATTTTCCATGAGCGAGCTCCTCTCCGCGTTCAAAGAAGCATTTTTTGAAGCGATGCTCCCCGTATTCCTCGTTGGAATGGTGGTCGGCGGATATGCCTCACTCAATGAAGTTGCGACCCTGACTTGCGTTTATCTGATCATCGTAGAGATGGTCATCCATCGAGATATTCACCCAATCCGTGATCTTCCTAAACTCATTGCAGAATCCATGGTTCTCGTAGGCGCCATTGTGCTCATCATGTCGATGGTGATGCCGGGTAACGATGTATTGAAAGATCAGCGCGTGCCAGAGCAAATCCTGGCATGGTTTGAACAATTCATTGATTCAAAGATCGGCTTTTTGATGGTGTTGAACCTCTTCCTACTCGTCGTAGGATGCTTGATGGACATCTTCAGCGCGATCGTAGCCGTGCTCCCATTACTCATTCCGTTGGCTCAGCGCTACGGAGTCGAACCGCTTCACCTCGGAGTCATTTTTCTAGCCAACCTAGAGATCGGCTACCTAACCCCTCCGGTTGGTATGAACCTCTTCATCTCAAGTTTCCAATTCAAAAAGCCCGTTCTCTCCGTATATCGCTCTGTTGTCCCCTTCATTGGGCTTCTATTTGCCGCACTTTTGATCATTACCTACGTGCCGTGGCTATCGAGTGCATTGCCAGATCGCTTCCTCATGGTTCCCATTCCTGAAGCAACCGCCGTAGTCTACCAAGTGGCCGATGAAGATGAATGCGTATGCCCCGATTCTGACCCGCTTTGCCGTGAATGCAATCCCGATCTCTACGGTGACGAAGCCGATGGCGATGAAGATCTCGGCGGCGACGACGATGGGGACCTTGGGGGTGGCGACGACGATGGGGACCTTGGGGGTGGCGACGACAACGGAGACCTCACTGGTAACGACGACGGAGACCTCACTGGTAACGACGACGGAGACCTCACTGGTAACGACGACGGAGACCTCACTG
This sequence comes from Pseudomonadota bacterium, assembly GCA_002863065.1. Classification (GTDB taxonomy): domain Bacteria; phylum Myxococcota_A; class UBA9042. The sequence goes on along the minus strand of PKDL01000166.1, from coordinate 2,842 downwards.
GTAACGACGACGGAGACCTAAACTCTCCTTGATCGAGAGGTCATGCGCACGAGCTTGCCGAGCTCTATACGCCTATTTTTCCGTGGTCTGGTCAACGTGTGCCGCAAATGCCGACCGGCCCAGACGGCCGGTCCGAGCTATACCTTTGCTAATTCACAACACTGCTGCCATAGCTCTTGGCGTTCTACCTGACTGGACCGTGTCGTAGGTAGCACGTGCGTTGGGCGTACTTTACGATCAAAAAAAAGTGCACCAGTGATGTCCTGCACCTCTGGAGATGCTGCAAGATATACCGTCGTGTCGGCGCCTTGCTGACAGTCACGCAATAAGCCAGAGAGCATCCGATTGAATCGTGGCAGTGACGTCGAAACACCCGGAGTTGCCGCCCATCCTGGATGCATGCAATTGGTGGTCACATTGGGAGCGAGATGCTGAACCCACATTTCATTCAGAATGACCTGCGCTCGTTTGTTTTGCGCGTAGGCTACCACTCCGTCGAACGGACGGCCTTCAAACTGTAAATCATTGACTCGGAGCCTCTGTGTATACATCCCGCCAGAGGTCACATGGATAATTCGACCGTATTTTGACTCGCTTAGACGCTGCCGAAGGCGCCAAGTTAGCTGGAATCCGCTGAGTACATTGGTAGCAAAGCCAAGCTCGAGTCCATCCGACGTCTGCTGTCGCTCTGGGAGCAAGACACCAGCGTTATTTACCAATACATCGAGCGTTTCATGTGAAGCTAGAAGCCTCTCCGCGAGGTCCGCGACCTGCACCCGTTCAGACAGATCACATAACTCCAGAGTGATACGACCAGGATGTTCGAGCGTAGACTGAATCTCTGTCAGAGCCTGGCGCCCTCGTTCGGCATTACGGCAGACCATCACCACGTGTGCACCACGCTTGGCCAGCGCTTCTGCCGTAGCCCGACCGATACCGGAGTTTGCACCAGTCACAATGCATACCTTACCCGAGAGATCGACCCGAATTTCAGGGTCTTTCCAGGTACGGCGACGCAGTTTGTAGCCAGGGGCGCAATACGATGGGATGAGTGTCGCATCGTAGAAATGATCGAGCGCTATATTCCAGGGGGATGCCATGTATAACCTCCACCTATGCGATGGTTGCTAGACAAGATAAGTTGCAGACATGCCCCCAATGCAGACAGATAACGCGGCGATCTGGGCTTTATTACGCCAGTTCACTCGCTTCGGACATGGCCCGGAATTGTCTCGAGCGAACCGTATTATGGGGCCATTAATCTCAAGTCTACCGGCGGGTATTGTGGTCACTGGCTCGAACGGCAAAGGTACCGTCACGCATCTGACAGCCGGTATACTGAAAATGCTTGGCCTACGAGTCGGTCACTTTATTTCGCCCCACCTCATGTCCATAACAGAGCGTATCAGCGTCGATGGGCAGCCCGTTGCTCCCGAAGAACTCCAACAAGCACTCGAGGCCACACTCGAAGAAAGCGCGCACGATGATTTAGACGCAGCAAGTCGTTTTGAGATCTTAGCCGCAGCGGCAGTGCGCATCTTCAGCACGCATCGACTGGATGCCATCGTGTGGGAAGCTGGACTAGGGGGGCGGCTGGACCCAACACGTCTCGTCCCGAAGAAAGTCGCTGTACTTACAAGCGTCGCACTAGAACACACCTCCCTTCTCGGAGGCTCTCTGGATGAAATCGCGCAAGAAAAGGCGGCGATTGCACAGTCCCACTCGACAGCGTCGTACGTACCGCTCGTGATCGGGCCTTTAGGTAGCGACCTATCGGAGATGCTACAACGCCAACAACCTATTGTTCAGCACACTGAGGATACTGTGTCGGTCGCGTTGTCGGGAGCACACCAGATAGTCAACGGACAAATTGCATTGACTGCCGCTCAGCTATGGACAGGTCGCAACGATCTTCCCACCAACTTCAACTCCATCACAGTGCCACTGAGAACCGAACGAATCCGCAGAGGACAAGGAAGCTCACCTGATATATGGGTGGACGTTGCCCATCATGAGCATGCGATTCAAGCACTCCGACCGTGGCTGGATTCACTACCTCGCCCGCTGTGCATCGTATTTGGCGTATCCCGAGACCGCCAGGCAAGTCCGATGTTATCTGCCCTTCCAAAGGATGCGATGCTCGTAATTTCTGAAGCGCCATACAAGTCGACACCAGCAGAAAGTATCCCCTCGCCACCGAACAGCTTGGTTGTCTCGGAATTACACCGCGCCCTACGAGTTGCAGAACACCGAGCCTCACCCAACGGCTCAGTCGTGGTACTCGGTGGGCTTTATCTGGCAGCGGCATCAGCGGCGATCCTACGTCAGGCGGACCACACAACACTGCGCTGGGAATAAATCTCCCCAAAAACCATCTTTGCCTATTTTTTTCGACGAATCCGACGCAGAAGCGAAAGGGAATGATGTCCGACGCCTGCAGCGCCTAGGAAAAGCGTCCTTCTGGCGCAAGCAGGTAGGTTCTGAAGACGCGTAGCTCGTACGCCGATTCGGTGCGGACAACTCGATGTCTCCGTCCCTTCCCGAGCTCCCGCCACGACCGTGTGGCGGGGGCTCTCCTTTATGACTTGAAATTCTCTCCAGCGGCATATCGAGCGCCACTAAATCACCGATGAATGTCACGAAACCAGATTTGACCGGCACCGAGTAGGAACTCTGGTAGTCCTCCCGCCGCAGATGGGAGATAACGAAAAACGGGAATGAAATACGCGCGCATGCTCTGACTAATGGATACAGGCAACCCATCGTGTTGATACTGTTGCCAATAATTCCCCCAGTCGCCGGGATACGCTATTTGCAGCCAACCACCTGGCGAACCATCCGC
>PKDL01000270.1 GCA_002863065.1 Pseudomonadota bacterium | reverse complement strand
ACACACAGCCGCCCGTGATTTCGCGTAGGCGACTGACATGCGCAGCTAGCAGTTCGCCGTCAATTCCGATATCGCCGCGCTCGTTGACAATGACTGCAGTGTCGGATTTGGGAAATTCGCTGAGCCAATGCTGGAGGAGGGTCGATTTCCCCGCGCCTAAGAAGCCCGTGATGACGGTTACAGGAATCATAGTTGTCTCAGATGGCCCTCACATCTTAGGTGTTGGTTCGAGCTCACAAAGCCTTCGATCGCACGGTTCCTGTCGAACGTAGCATGCTGTGCCTTTATGGTGCCATCGCATGCTGCCTCGGGATATCAGGCGGAGGTATTGTTAGCGAGGTACTGGTAAACGTATTTGCGAACACCGTTAAGGTAGGTCCTCGTGCCGCACTCGTTCGTTATCTGCCGAGGGATGGAGGCTCCGGGATTTGCGCAAGTAGTACACTTATTAGGTATCTCCCGAAATAGTGCGATAGTACCCCGATAACAGGAGGGGATTATGACTACGAAGAATGTGCTTACAGTGTTTGGGGCGATAATGGGACTGCAGGCGATTGGCTTGTTTTTTGGCGCGGAGGCGATTTCTACGGAAGCATTTGCCGCCCTTAATCCCACCGAAACCGGTATACGCATTGGAACGATCATGCATCAGGTTGCAGGAGTCACGTCACTGACTGTTGCGCTCATACTATTATCTTCCAGGAGCTTGGCTCCCGCTGCCGGTGCAAAGGTGCTGTTTGGCGCTAGCGTTGGTCTCGTATTTATTCTCGTACATGGATTTTACAATCTAGCTGCCACGGAAACGAAACCGCCGGTTCCGCTTCTCGTTATTATGAGCATATTGGCGATTCTTGGCTTTATAACGGCGTCTAAGGCGCAGTCGCAGGAGAGCTAAAACCTTTACTCGCAGGTGCACGATACCGGTGGGCTGGTCAGCGGCGATATCGCCAAGGCGGGTAGACATGCTGAGCCCGTAAAGGGCAATAGACTCATCGCAAACTCAGCGCAGTCATAGCAGCATTGGTAGGTGCCCTGACACTCACCGGCGCTGCAATTTTCTCGCGTGCAGAAACCGCTCATCCCTCCATCAATGATGCATTTCGTGACCCCATGACCTGGGCAGTCCGTGTCATATTGGCAAGGTGTCCCCACTCCGTCTTCAGTTATTTCTAGGCTTGAGTCGGGATTTCCGCCCGGAAAGTCCACAAGCATCGGGCTGGTGGCCATTGAGTACCGGTATTCGAGTGCTGCTCTCCGATGGAAATCAGCAGCTTGGCGAGTCTCATTCTCAAGCCACGCTTGGTATCCGGATTGGCTCGGCATGTTCAGGATAACGACTTCGTCCCAAGATCGCTCATCGCCGATAAAATCGCCTTGTACTGCAAACCGTGCGGTCACACTCACACCCAGTGCATTGGCGGCCTCGAAGCTTAGGCTCCAATACAGGTCCCATGCCTCCTGACCGCTACGATCGGGCTCAAGGAGTTCGGCTGCGTATTGCGCCTCATCCCGCAAATCCATCACATGCACTAGGTCGAATGCCGGGTCTTCATCGGTAGCCGCGAATGGAGAATCGGTGGGTTGCTCTAAGGGCGATGCGGGCATGCGATGGCTTACGAGCACGTAGGTCGATTCGACTCCAGCATCCTTGTGGACCGACCGGGCGATGAAGTCGGGGTCTGAAATCATCGCAAAGAAAGCCAACGGGCAGGGGTATTCAACGATGGCCACGTCATCCCAGATGGTCTCATCGCCATCGATTTGTTGGCTGACTTCAGCGTGATAGATGATGCGGGCGCCAATGGCTGCCAAGAATTCTATCGGCGAGTACAGCGCATTGGCCTCACGGCCCGTCAGGTCTGTTTCTCGTCCGTCTGGATAGAGGGCATTGTCGCGATAGTGGATGAGGTTCACCATGTAAAAGGGCCCTTCAGTGGGATCTGCGAGCATTCGCTGTAGCTGCTCTTGATCAATGTTACCGAAGGATGGCGTCCCGTCCCCAGGGCGGACTCGTGTTCGTACCTGCTCGATCGCCTCCGGCTGGCTGCAGAGGTCTTTCGTCAATGGTAGTGGTTGCCTCGCGATAGACGTGTCTGCCGACGGATTATCGGTCACGTCGGAGCCATTCGTAATCGGTGGTGGCCCCTCGCTACAACCGATGAAGAGGATAAGGGCAAGCCCTCCAATTCGCATGGTTATTGGCATCGCATATGCACCTTTCTTTTGGTCTCACGAGGCTAAATGCTGCCGCATACCGATACAAGCCGGATATGAATGTGCATGCGTCATAAGACTGGCGTTAGGCAGGGGAGTGGCGGCCCCTGCCAGAAGACAGATACTGTGGTGTCAGTCTGTCGATGCGGGGGCTAGGAGCAATGTGACGAATGGGTCGAGATGGTGTAATTTTCCTCCATGACCAAACCAGACTCGTTTGCGAATAATATCAGCGGAGCGAACACCGTCACGTTCCTGGGGACCGGGTCGCTTAGCGCCAGTCCTTTGGCGGCTACTGATGACCGCGTTCTGGCCCTTGCGACCGGGGAAGTTATCCAAGATGTCTTCAAGATAGAGCGATTTCTGGCGTCGGGCGGTATGGGGCAAGTCTTTCAAGCACGTGACCTACGCTTAGAGCGCGCAGTTGCGGTAAAGGTCTTACACGGACAATTTAATGAAACGGATGGGCTGAACCGCTTCCAAAGAGAAGCCCGGTCGTTATCGCGTGTGGTGCATCCCAATGTGGTCGCCACCTACGAGGTAGGGTTTCATCAAGGCAGTCCTTTTCTCGTGATGGAGTACGTGGACGGGCCAACTCTTGGTACTCACATCCGGACGCAGGGCAAACTTGAGGTGGCGGATGCGCTTCGGCTTACTACTCAAATCGGCGCCGGTCTAGAGGAAGCGCACGCCCTGGGAATCGTCCATCGCGATGTGAAACCGGGCAATATTCTTTTACATCGTCTGCGTTCGGGCGGGCTTTTGGCCAAGGTGGTGGACTTTGGACTCGCCGTGGCTCTCGACAGTAGTGAAACCGCTTTGGGACTCCAGGGCGGGAAGCGGGCCCATGATATTGCAGGGTCGCCCTTGTACATGTCGCCTGAACAAATTCGTGGTGAAGAACTGACGGGTGCATCCGATCAGTATTCTCTGGCAATTGTTCTGTATGAGATGTTGACAGGTAGGCCCCCATTCGTGGGTGACAGTCTCAAAGCCATCTTTGACCGCCACCTGGAGGCGCCGGTTCCCGCGCTTGGGCTCCCGGCTGGAACCACGGATGCTCAGGCTCTACAGACCATTATCATGCGAGCGATGTCGAAGAAGAGCGATGACCGATACCGTAGCGTGTCGGAATTCATGTCTGCACTAAAAGAGCTATTGGGTGAGGGCAGCGCCAGCAGTGGTGAAAGCACGGCGTGTGATGTGTGCGGAGCCCGAATTCATAGCGGCCATAGTTTCTGCCGTGGCTGCGGCACACCCGTGCCAATGAAATCCTGCATGGTCTGTGGCGCGGAACGCATTGGCAAGCGGTCTCACTGTATTCAATGTTCAGCATCGCTGTTGGCTAGACCAGGCTATCGGCGGGTGGCGGCATTCGATCTCGATAGCATAGAACTTCCCGAACGCGAGCAAATCACGACATACGGTGTAATGGCATGCATGGAGGTTGTCTCGGATTCTTCGGTCGTAGCTGACTGGAATTGGATGGTGGAGCAGTTCCGCACCAGCGTAGAGCGAGAGCACGGGCATACAGTCGCGATACTAGGTACCGAGGCACTCGCCTATTTCGGTATGGGGGGGCTAAGAGAGCGCGAAGTGGAACGAGCTGTCGACTCCGCTTTATATGTGATGGACCTCGTGAAACGACGGCTGGAAGGACAGCCAAATGCCAACAATGTTCAGGTGCGGATCGCAGTCGAACTGGGAGGGGTCGATGCGGAAGGCACCGGGATGTCCTGGGGGACAGCGCGCGCTACTGGTCCTTGTGTGCAGGCAGTACGCCGAATGGTACGTCAGCCTCTCGACAGTGGGGTCTATGTAGGCCCCAACGTGTGGCGAGAAATTCGTTCTCTGTATGAGTCAGTGGTATCTAGCGATGCACGGCGAGTGACGAGTCGCCGTCGGGTCGCGATTTTACGTGAGCCATCGATGATCGCGGGTATTCCTGTCCCATTGGTCGGGCGCGCATATGAAACGGAGCATCTCGAACGGGCATTTCGACGTGTGGTGACTCACGGGCGGCTGGTGGTGGTACCTGTCATTGGGCCACCCGGTATTGGTAAGAGCCGGCTGCTATCCGAGTTTCTCAATTTGTTGAATGGTCGTAGTGAGCGGTGCGAGGTGGATGTTAGTCGTTGTATTCCTTCGGGCGAGGGTGTTCCGTTTGCGCCCTTCCGGAATAGTTTCAGAAATCGCTATCGGCTGGATGGTCAAGAGGATGTTCAGACCATTTCGTCGCTGCTCAGACACCTACCTGGTATGCGGAAGCTCCCTGACCGAGTAGGGGCTCAACGGGTCCATCACCTCATGACCTTGCTGGGATTTGATAACACAGTGCCAAATGGGGTTCAGAAAGAGCGATGGACGTCTCCGTCCGATCCCACGCAGGAACTCGCCTTTGAAGCATACTGTGAATACATTCGGGCCATGGCTGCTGATGCGCCGTACGTATTAGCCCTGGATGACCTCCAGTGGATACGGCCGTCGACAGCCAAGCTGCTTAGTTATCTCTCGGCCCATTGTGAAGACCGTCCGATTCTTATTGTGCTGACGGTGCGCCAGAAAGATGCCTCACAATGGCTAGGAAACCTCAACCTAAGCGTTGCATCCGTGAGTTCGGTTGAACTGGGTCCATTATCTCGTCGTGACGTGGGTACATTAGCGTCGCAGGTGTTTGGGGATGGGGTTCTCGACGATACGCTGTTGGATACACTGCACAATCTGAGCAATGGATCTCCACAGGAGTTAGAGGGGCACCTCGACGCGCTGGTGGAAGGGCAGATTATTCAGAAGACAGAGAGTGGGTGGGTATATACGCGTCAGGCCGAACCGGAAAACAGCACACTGCCCCAGAGTCTACGTGAGCTAATACAGCAACGGCTCGTACGCCTGGGGTCAGAAGAGCAGCGTATTTTGCGGGCAGCGGCTCTTGCCGGGCCATCCGTGTCTATTGGCCTGCTTTCCGCGATGGTGGATCGGCAGCTAGATGACCGGGAGTTGGATGCACTGGTCTCGGACGGCTGGCTGCTCGAAAGTGACATCGGGGATTTCCCTCGTTCGCGTGAAGTGAGCTTTCGTCAGGACAGTATCCGGGACGCGATACTGGGTATGCTGAGCGAGGAAGCATCCCAACAGTTACATGAGCGCGCAGTGAATTGGCTGAGCCGCGGTGAGTCAGCGATTCAGCCGTCTGCGCGGACGGGACGATTGGCCAAGCACTATTCGGCTACAGGAAATCATCGAGAAGCCGCACGCTATACCTTACAGAAAGCGCGCGAATTTGATGCTGGCTTTGCCGGACCCGAAGCCTTCAGTGCCTACGGCGAAGTCATCGACTTGCTTACGTCGAGGGGGGCGAATCCCACCTCGGTGGTGGATATCGATTGGTATGTGGAAGCCGGTTTGGGGCGTGCGCATCATGCGTGGGTGCTTGGTAAGCTGGAAGCAGCGGTACACGCGCTGGATGCATTAGGAAGCTGCCTAGACCGGGTTCAACGACCACTGTCGTGGTGCCGCCAGCAGTTTTTTTATGGTGAAGTAGCCTACGTGGAAGGGCGTTATGGCGATGCGGTAAACCGTCTTCAAAACGCTGCGGCGTTCGCCCAATCGAGTGATTTGACCGGTACTTCTACCCAGCTGCAAGGACGGCTTATCTTTGCGCTGGCAGAGAGTGGAGCTCGGGAAGAGGCGTCTAAGCTTGCGAACGCGCTGCTGGCAGGTAGTGCGCCGGAGCTCTCCAAGGATCCGCTGTGGAATCTTGGCGCAGGAAGTGCCACTGGTTATCTCGCACGTGTTGCCGTTTTCGATAAGCAATATGATGACGCTCGGTCGTATTATCTCAGAGCAATGGAGTTTCGTCGCGGCGCGAACGACCCTGTTGGTATGTGGATGGCAAAAATGGGGGAGGCGACGACATTCTACTTTGCTGGGCAACTGTCGGAGGCAGAAGCAGCTTTCGCGGAGGCGGCCCGTGAGCTTCACGAGCTAGGATATCGAGTCGGCGCGGCTCAAGCGCAAGTCAATCTCGCTGAGACGAAGCTGGGACTACAGAAGTATCAAGAGGCACTTGAGCTCCTCGTGGAGCCTGAGGCGACACTGCGGGCGGTACGTTCCTATGGAAGCTTAGTTGAGCTGTTACGCTGCCGGGTGATGGCGTCGAATGCGCTTGGCCATAGCGAGGATGCAGCCACCGCTTTGAGTAGTGCACTTAGGCTGGCTACCGAACATGAACTAGAGCATGCCTTACCAGCGCTGCATGCGCTGGAGAAGGGCGCCTAACAGCTAGGCTACGGTTCGGCCGCAGGGCTGGTCTTTGCGCTATTGGCCGCCTAGTGGGCATGCTTGGACGATGCTTGAGTCGATGAGCTGATCGCAGCACGAGTTTTGATTTTCTAGAACACCGTCAGGGCAGATTGCGTCGCTCCAGACCACGTCCGTGAGGTTCGTGCCGCTAAAGGATAGCCCGTTCAGGTTGGATTCTTTGAGGATCGCATTCGTTAGGTTGGCATTAGTGAACGTTGCCAACGTCAAATCCATCCCTTTGAAAACCGCAAAATTTAGGCTGGCGCCGGTGAAATTCACCGTATCCAGTGTGGTGTTTGGGCCGAATTTTCCGCTGTTTTGTGTTCCTTGAACGACCACCTCACAATTCATGGTGGCATTGATGAAGGTCACATCTTTCAGCTGTGCCCCCTCAAAGAAGAAGTTGCCAGAATATTCGTCGGCGTTGGGGCTGGTGTTGAATGTGGCATTATTGAAGGACACGTTTTCGATGATCGTCTGTTCATTTGTGTCCGTATACTCTTGTTCTATCGCTAGTTTGTGGATGTCAGCCCCGGTGAAATCAGCATTGGTCCAGTCGCCTGGCCCCCCGTGTGTTTCTAATGTGAGACCTGTGACGTTGGTAAAGTCTGCTCCGGTAAGGTTCACGTTGGGCGCCTTTCCAGCAGTGGCGGCGGCGAAGTCCAAGGTGAGATTTTCAGCTGCATTAAATTTTGAATCGCTGAAGTCGACTACTGAACTGCTATTGATAGAAATAATACGGATGTTATCCGAATCTTCCGCGTCGAGCTGACTGGCGCTGAATCCTTGGCAGTCCTGAGCCTTGAGAGTGACATTCGAGCTTCCGTTCAGTTTGACGCCTGCTAGTGGGAAGTGCTTGTCTGGCTGAGTCATCACGAAGGTCTTATTTCCGAAATCGTAGTTGCTG
>PKDL01000153.1 GCA_002863065.1 Pseudomonadota bacterium | reverse complement strand
CCAGTCGAGTGGTCGGGATACTGCGTGTAACGCCACTCCGATACGCTGCGTTTCACCGGTGCGCTCAAGGCGACCTTCACCGGCATCAAATGCCACGTCATCCGATAAGAGGGTGTAGTAGGCCGATACCGTCAGCTGCAGCGGATCACCCCAATCGAAGCGTACGCCGACATCAGCAGAGCGGACTTTCGTGTAAGGCGCTTGCTCTCCGTCTTCCAGTAGACGAGCTTGCGGGGATCGGTAGCCCTCACCATAGGCTAGATGGAGTGTGACCCAATCGGCTGGTACGACCTCAAGACTGGTTCTCGGGCCCCACGCTAGACCTAGAGCGCTGCGGCGGAATCCGGGGATGAATGAATCGTCAGGGCGGGTGGCCGCCACGAAGTTTCCGAGAGCGTCGTCGATATTGTAGGAGAGGACGTCCGCTCGCATTCCGGCGCGTATCCGTAAATACTCGGTAAATTCCCAGCTCAGGTCGCCCCATAGCCCTACATCTACTCCGAGAATATTCGCATCTACCCGGTTATCCCACGTTTGGCTACGTACAGTTGCATCTATCAGGTTTTGGCTTTGCTCGATGATATCAATGCGTCCGTCCATTCCCACTTCGACAGTGCCGTTTGTCCACGATGCGGGCCGGAATGGCGCCGACCGATATCGGCCGGTCAAGCCAAGGGAAAACGTCCGATTATTCTGTTCGATGAGGTCGCCACGTCCGGCGACACTCTCTAGGACTTGTGACCGCTCGATGAAGCCCGTGAAGTTTCTCTGGAGCCGAAAGCTATCGTAGCCGAGCCAAAGACCGATCTGACCATTTGACTCTTCGCCGGTAAAATCAGCGAAAAAACCAGTGAGAAAGCGGATGGCGAGGGCATTTTGCGCTTGGGCGGTTGGGAGTGAGTACACGCAGGTGAAGCAGACCCGGCCTGAGTCGATATCATCCTTGCGGAGGACCCCCGCGAGATTGGAACGCGCTGCATGCAGGATCCCGATAAGTCGGAAGCTGATGTCGTCGTCTTCACCGAAGCGATGTTGCACTATTGCACTACCGCTCTGCCCAGCGCGATTTTCGCCGAAGCCATCGGTGCGGGTGTATCTAACGACGCCGAATGTTTCGTCTGGCGAATCCTCAGGGGCCCACAATGTGAGCGCACGGACCGCATTGAATGCGCCATAGCCGGTCCGTAGCCGAGTACCACGTTCGTCGTCCCCGACTCCGAGGTCGAGTTGTATGGAGCCGGCCACTGCAAAGTCTCCTTGCCGGGGATCATAGACTCCTTCCTTGACTCGCAGCTCTTGAACCACGTCTCCAACTAGGAAACTAAGGTCAGAGTAGCCCTGACCATGGATGTGTGATGGGATGTTGATAGGCAGGCCACCCACTCGGAAGTCGATGTCTTGCCCATGGTCGGCATCGAATCCGCGCAGCATATAGCGGTGCGCTACGGCAGGACCCTCACCACGCCCGATAAACACGCCAGGTGCAGAGCGCAGCATGTCAGCGCCTTCGCGCCGGGGAGCGGCGATTAGTACATCTCGCTCGAGCTGGAAGTCGCTGGCACTCCGCGTTTCATCACGGAGTGTGGCTTGATTTTTACCCATGACTTCTATCGCTGGAATCTCCAGCAGGTCATCGTCGTCGGCTACGGGCGGTGGATTACTCTGTTGGGTGCCGCCGGTTGGAGGTGGTTCGGGCGTAGGAGCTTCAGCTGGTGGCTCGAAGCGAAAGGGGAGGGTAAGGGTACTCGCAGTAGCAACGCCATCCCGTAGCGCTGGAGTGAAAGTCCATTGTTTTACTGCATCGGTCGCCGCTATATCGAAGGCTTTTCCGCCGGTCGATACCACCTCCACATGGGTGACTAGACCGGTTTCAGATACTCGGACTGTTAGAACGACGCGGCTCATTTGACCGTCTGAACGTGCAGCCTCGGGGTACGTGGGCGCAACGGATGTTTTTACCTTCGGTGCGACGACTGTTACTGGAGTCTCTTTCTGTGATTCGGATGTGGCTGCGGGTGTCGGTTCGGCTTTGGGCTCCGTTTGTGCCGTGGCCGCCGTTGGTATGCAGAGACAAATGATGGTCGAGACGGCAATAGCACCTGTCGACCGTGAGACCGCCGCCATCCGGGGTACCCACATCTGAACGATACGTTCAGCTACTGAGTTTGAAGCCCGGCGCATGCCCATGGTGGTAGCCTCGTCCTGGGCGATCGTGACGCACTTGGTATGTGCCCCCTTCGCATTTCGGGATGCGGCCGGTTGGCTGTGGTCGGCGGCCGAAGGCGGTGCATGCCATAAGTGACCTGCATGTTCTTCAGGTTGTTTTTTCGTTTTCTGCCGATGCATTACGCCTCGTTTCCATGCTTTCGTCTCGCGCGTGGGCTTATAAGGTGAAGTTCTATCTAAATGCAACTCAATTGCATATGTTCCAATGGTCATTCAGTCAGGTTTTGATTTCGAGAATGGGAAACTGGGGTAATAGTACAAAGCATTAGTCGCGGTCAGGCTGTGAAACTCAGCGTAGGCGAGTTGTTTGGGTGGATGATGATTGCCGGCATTGCACTGAGGCCGTTAGACTGTCTGAGCGATGCGTGGCTACCTTGGTTTTTGAATGCAATTGAGTCCTATCGTGCCGAAGTACAGCAGCGGTTATAGTAACTAGTTAGCGGATAATCCGCTACTGGAACTCCGTTAGCGATGATGCGGCCGCAATCTTCGGGTACGACTTCAGGGCATACATCGAGAATACCGTGCTGAAAGTATCATTTCTGCGCTTTGGTGAGAATGTATACGAGATTGCTGAAAGCGCCGCCTAGCCGATGATGGCATGCTTCCGCATTGACTTCGCAGTCCCGAAATATCCGCCGCATGTCTCTGTGGGATAACAGATTCAGGCTGGACTCTTTTGCAAAAAAGTTGCGTCCAGTGAGACGCAAAAACCGCCGGAAAAGCCGTGGCGGTAGCCAGTGTAGCAGTGGCGTCAGCGTGTGAAATTCGAGCGGATAATAGCGATTGGGGGTCGTCAGAACGGCAACCCGGCTGACGCGTACCAGTTCTGAAATGACCTTACGTTGGTTTGGCCGTGCACCGACGTGTTCAATGACGGCCGAACAAAAGGCCAGGTCAAACGCGTTATCGGGGAAGGGGAGAGCTGTTGCGTCGGCTCGTACAAAAGATAGACCGGGGTATTGCTGCTCGAGAAATTCGGCATTCTCTCGTCCTACTGCGGTGATCTTTTCTGGATAGGGGTACAGCTTTTCAAAAAAGTTGGAGTCGTGGCTTTGATCATGGGTCACGCCCACATCTATGACTCGCCAATCAGGCTTTGGTTTGAGCATACGCATTGTGCGTTCAAAGATTTGTCGGCGGACATGCCAAGCAAGTGCCTCCGCCACACCTGCGAGGCGTGGGGCGATATAGTCAGAGGTTGGCTTCATTCGTATGGTTATACGCTCATCGATTGTTTCCAAGGTGGCCGGCAACCTAGCTCATTTTCCGACGATAATCCGTCACGTGGCGCAGATATCAGCCGTGGGTCATGCATCGGTTAACTCCAGTTTCCGTACCGCAAGGCGGAGGACTCCGAGTAGAAGTCCGAAGATAATGCCCTGAACTCCCAAAATGGTTGCCAGCACACTCGGTATCGCGATGCGTAGGATGGTTCTCGGGTCCAGTGTGCCGAATCCCATCTCGCCCCACTCACTTACCGCGTACATACTCCCGACGATCCCAACCGTGAAAAGGGCCAGCCCCGTTAACACCAAAAATTCCAATGAAATAGCTCGTGAAAGCTTTGCGCCCCATTTGGACCGCGGTCGTAGACCCTCTCTGGCAGCATACTCTGAGGTAAGCACCGATATTGCACTTAATTGATGACCGAGGAGTACGAAGGCGCACCCGTAGAGCATCGTTGTGATGTCTAAGCTCAGTTCACCTACTGTGAACGCATCCCGAGAGGTGAGCAGTACCAGTAATAGTCCGAGTACGGTGAGTGCAATACCTGGATAGAAGAATAACCAGCGTGGACTGTACAGCAGCATAAACCGTAAATGTCTCCACCCATCACGCCACGGGCGCAGATGCGGGGGTCTGTCACGGCCATCTGGGCTGAGCGTGGTGGGGACCTCTGATACCACCATCTCCGTAAGAGTCGCCTTGATGACCATTTCTGATGCGTACTCCATTCCGGTCGTTCTGAGATCCATCCGGTCGAATGCCTCTCGTGAAAATCCCCGCAGGCCGCAGTGGAAATCACCTACTGGGCACCCAAACAGTACCTTGCCGATCGCTGAAAGGACTGGATTACCGATATATCGATTCTTCCAAGGCATCGCTCCCGGCGCGATACCTCCCTGAAAGCGGTTCCCCATGACTAAGTCGTCGCCTGCTCGAAGGCGTTCTACGAACGGACCGAGATTGGAAAAGTCATAGCTGTCGTCGGAGTCACCCATAATGATGAATCGGCCCACTGCTGCCTGAGTCGCATGGTACAGCGCAGCACCGTATCCACGTATCGGCACGTGTACCACGCGTGCTCCAAGTGATTCTGCGATCGCAATCGACCGGTCGGTTGAACCGTTATCACCGATGACGATCTCACCTTCGATTCCCAAGGCCTGTAATGACGCCAGGGCTTTCTCAATGCATGTTCCTAGCGTGAGCTCTTCATTAAGACATGGCATGACGATACTAAGTTCCATTTAGTGGATCTGCCTTTTCGCTGGATAACGATGCTGTTTTTGCTCCCATCGCCAAGCGGAGCGGATGATGTCTTCGATGGATGCCCGAGCGGTCCATTGTAGTTCTATCTCGGCCCTGGTGGGGTCCGCCACCAATGAGGCTGGGTCACCTGGCCGACGTGGACGTACCACGGTGTCGAGTTGCCTTCCTGTCAGCGCAATAACCGTGTCTATTACCTCGCGTACACTCCACCCTCTGCCTGTTCCAAGGTTGTAGACATCCGAGCGGGGGGTCCGTATTAGCGATTCCAGCGCTAAGACATGGGCCCTGGCCAAGTCGCTCACATGAACATAGTCTCGTACGCAGGTACCATCATCTGTCGGATAGTCATCACCAAATACGGAGAATGGTTCTGTGTCTGGCGCACAGGCCTTGCGTATAAGTAGCGGTATAAGGTGCGTTTCTGGTTGATGGCACTCGCCGGTACGGCCGGCAGGATCTGCTCCAGCAGCGTTAAAGTATCGCAAGCTGATAGATGCCAATCCCCATCTCGATGCGTGTCTAATGAGCCGTTCGGCATCCCGTTTATTCTCAGCATATGGCGAGGAGGGCTTGAGTGGCGCATTCTCAGATATCAGCTCCATCTCGGTGTTTCCGTATACTGCGGCAGATGAACTGAAGATGAATCTGTCGATATCGTGTCGCTGCATAGCGCGGAGCAGTGCAGCGGTCCCAACGACATTATGTTCGTAATACTTCTGTGGTGCGTTTACCGACTCACTGACACTGATGAGTCCGGCGCAATGGATGACTGCAGTACATCGATTGATTTTCAATACGTTTTCTAGGTGCGTCTGGTCACGCACATCCCCTTTGGTGAAGTAAGCGCCATCTGGAATGAGCCTGCGTTGTCCGGAAGACAGATTGTCGAACACAACCACTTGGTGTCCATTCTTCAAGAGTTCGTGCGTGATGTGACTGCCGATGTATCCGGCTCCGCCGGTCACCATCGTCGTCTGTGAAGTATTCAACCTGACTCCTTAGACCGCGTCGCACATGGAGTCACTGCCCGAACTGCTCCGCATTTATTGCGACGTCTGCACTCTTTTGATCGAGATACATGATACTCCGCCTGACTAACGCACCGCCAGCAAACAGTCCCAACAACAGCCCGAGTATCCAGGGCAGGGGAGATATGGGTACGGTATCTTTCGTCATCGTCATCCAAAGTGGCCACGGTCTGGGTAAGTAGAACACTTCGAATTGGTTCATGATGGCGCTGCTCCGCTTAGCGCGGAAAATACAGTAGGTACGGGAATCATACGGCGACATGTTGAAGCGTTTGGCCGTCTCAGGCACCCCGCCTGTCATCATGCCAGACACCTCGCTAAGGCGGGTGAAAAGCGCAGAGTGCTCGAAGTAATACCAAGGTTCCTCGTACCAGAAGTACGGAGAAAGATCCCGTTCCAAAAAGAAGCGTTGATGGTCGACAGAGGCTCCCAAACACTGAATTACGATGGACAGACCAATGATCGACTGGCGAGCATATCGGGATACGAGTCGAGTGGACTCCGGTAGGAAGATGGAAAGGGTAAATAGGAGCGGGGCGCTATATCGTGGGCCCCAAGCCCAGTCGGAGCCAAAAAATGTGAGCCATGAGACGAAGATAAGATGTGTGGCGCATAACCCGCTAATAGCAATCGCGGTTTGGCTACGTGCCCGTAGTCCTGCCCAGAGGCCTGGAAGGGATAACAAGACGATAGGTGAATACAGTGCGATGCTTTTCCCTGGCGAGAAGAGTAGGCTGAGAAGACCTGGTATTGGTGATGCGGCGAATATTGGTGGATGGCTGGCATGCATCGGGACCTCAATAAGTGCGCTGAATCGCGCCACATTTGAGGCGATGACTATTCCGACTCCTACCGATGCGCCGAGAGCAAACCGGCAGGTTGCGTGCCAATTCCGCCTCAGATTCCACCCGTGCCATCCCAGCATGCAGAGCCATGGGGTTACGAGCACATAGCTTTGCTGGCATGTGAGTAGTAGCCCGGCGCTCAGGCCTGCAGCTAGCATCCATCGTCTATCAGATCGTGCACGAAGAGAGCAAAGGAGTGTGAGGCCTATGAGCGGCAAGTGTATGGGTTGTTCAAACGAGGACGTGAAAAGTGGTAGCAGGTAACTCGCCATACATGCCAGGACCGACCAAAGTATCGATTGACGCACGTTATGCCCACGGAGTCTCAGGAGAAGAAACAGAATAGTAGTGCTGAGTGCCCCGAAAAGCGGCCCAGTAAATGCGAACAGGAAGCGACCCATTTCAAAGGTCGGGTCGTAAAATGCGGTGGAGAGCCATACCATTGGGAGGCCCGCCGCAATGCTCCCGATGGAGTAGATACTGTAGAGCCCCCCATTACCTTGAACAGTCAGAGGGAATAGTAGTCGGTCCCGAATAATGGGCATACCGGTATCCAGGAGCCCTCTCGCCGCCTCATTGCGGAGCTGTCCGTCGATGATATCGATACGGCCAGGAGAGAGTAGCGCCATCATGCAAAACGAGGCCAAGAATACGCCAAAACAAATCAGGGCGTCAGCACGGCGTATGGGCTCAGAATGTCGGTGCGTCATGGGATATACCAGCGTGTCTTGAGTGCAGTGTGGCTCTCCCCATACCTGGTTATCGACCGCGTAGCGCGATTTGATATGCAGGATTCAGCGAGGCGGTCCGTCCGTGTCTGATGGCTTACCAGCTAATCGTCACTTGCCCGTTTCCAGTATGTACACCGGGCAGAGTGGAGCCTTG
>PKDL01000576.1 GCA_002863065.1 Pseudomonadota bacterium | reverse complement strand
TATGAATGCCTGATGCCCTAGGTGCAGATGCCTATTTAGGCCCCCCCTACAAAGATGCACTCGTATATTTGGCAGCCCCGATGTACTTGTCTGCCTTCACAACGAAGGGGGCGTGGGCTTTGTGGTTTATAAGGCTGAGATGACCTTCAAAGAGGGCGCGGTGTTTCCACTACCGTAGATTTCAACAGATGTCATCGAGGTCCGCACGACCGTCGAGCCCAGCTCGGATTTCCGCCTCGTCTTCCAGCAAGACATCTACCACCAAGGCCGCTGCTAACTAGGTGCCATCCGAATATGTACAGAAAACGGCTATTTCTGCTAACTAGGTGCCACCCGAATATGTACAGACAACGGAAAACAACATGCCATCTTTACCTGCCATTCATATTTTGTATGAAAACGAAGATTGGATGCCTCCGCTCCTCGATGGGCTCGACCATGCGGGTTTCGAGGATATTCGACCTGTAGAACTCGTTGAGGGTCTTGTAGACCCCCTCACGCCTCCCGCGGAAGGTGTGTGGATCAACCGAATTAGTCCCTCGTCTCACACGCGAGGACATTCGGGGACGATTGAATTGGGCCGCGAGACCCTATATTGGCTCGAAAGCCACGGGCGTCGAGTCGTCAATGGGTTAAACGCCTTCGAACTCGAAGTTAGTAAGCTCCGCCAAGATATGGTGTTAAACCGTTGGGGGATTCGTACGCCGAAGACGGTGCTCGCTGTAGGCGCGCAGGCCATCGTTCAAGCTGCAGCTTCGTTCGAGGGACCGTTTATCACAAAGCACAATCAGGGGGGCAAAGGACTTGGCATTCGGTTGTTTAATTCGGCACCCGAGCTCGCACACTGGGTGAATGATCCCGACTTCGATGCAGGTCCGGGCGGCAAAGTTATTCTTCAGCAGTACATCCAATCGCCCGAGCCCTACATTACTCGGGTAGAAATCGTAGGCGACCGATTCCTGTTCGCGATGCGCTCGGACACGAGTAGTGGTTTTGAACTCTGCCCGTCGGACGCGTGTCAACTCGAACAGTCGAAGGCGCCTGAGGTGTGTCCTGCAGACGGCTCCTCTTCGAAATTCTCCGCGTCACCGATTGCGGCGGATGACCCACTTGTTCAACGTTATCTCGCTATGTGTGCCGCCGAGGGGATCGAGATTGCTGGCATTGAGTTTATCGAAGATGCATATGGCAATCGGTATACCTACGATATTAACGGTACCACCAATTACAGCGGTGTTTTCGGTGAAAAAATTGGGATCGATGGGATGCGTGAATTCGCACGTTACCTTCGGAATTCCTTAGCGTAAGGTTTGTGCATCACCTGCTGCCTACCTAGGTGCTATCTCACAGTGTCCAACTAGGTGCCACCAGCATATCTCGCGATTTAGCTTGCTGGAAGACGAACAGGGGATTGCGACATTCAGGTGCTGCCTTGTTCAGCCAAGCCGTATTCGATTGATACGTTATTTTGTTCTTGGCGCCTATCGGAACTCCAGTGGGGCTGGTAGGTAGTTTAAGGGCTGCGCGCAATGAAGCGGTCTCGTACCCCGGAGGGCGGATTGGACTCCATTACACAAGGGCTACTGGGCGGTGCCGTGGGCCAGGCGTTGTTTGGGCATCGATACGGCAACCGCGCCGGCTGGGTGGCGGCGCTTGGCGCTATGGCGCCCGACTTGGATGTACTGATTCGCTCGTCCACGGACCCGATGCTCGCCCTGGAGTTTCATCGGCATTTCACCCACGCGGCCGCATTTGTTCCGATAGGCGGCCTCATCGTTGCCGCGTTTCTGTTACCGCTGTGGCGCAAACACTTTAGCTTCAAAGTGGCGTGGCTTATCGCCGCGGTGGGCTATGCGACCCACGCGCCGCTCGACATCTGTACCTCATACGGGACCCAGTATTTATGGCCGTTCTCGAATGTCCGGCTGGCGGTCGACTGGGTTGGCATCATCGACCTCTTCTATAGCGTGCCGCTACTCGTGGGCTGGGTGCTGGCGGCTAGGCGCCGTAGACCGCGGCCAGCTTGGATCGCCTTGGCGCTGACTACCGGATACCTCCTGCTCGGTGCCTGGCAGCACCATCGCGCCGTCGACGCTCAATCCGCACTGGCGGACAGTCGTGACCATCAGGTAGAGCGCTTCCGGGTCATGCCGGCGCCGCTTTCCTTGCTGCTATGGCGGGGCATCTACGAGTACGACGGCCGCTACTATGCGGATGGTATTCACGTTCCCATCGTCGGTGAGCCAGTGATCTACGAGGGTACATCGGTGATCCCGGTCACTGCGTCGGACGCAACCGCGGGTATGCGCCGTGGCGACCCGCAGTACGAGGATATCTATACGTTCGAGTGGTTTACGGGCCATTGGATGTTCGTCGACCCAGACGACCCGCTGTCGATTGGTGACTTCCGCTACTCCATGCGACCGGACTCTGGCGTAGCCCTCTGGGGTATCAAGACCGACCCGAAGACGCCGGACCAGCATATTGAGCGCTGGAACAACCGAGACCGCAGCTCGGAGACCATCTCATCCTTCTTCAAGATGATGCGCGGCGCCTCGCTCGATTGAGATCTGAGGGGCCGGCGAGCATGTCGTCTGCAACGCCACGGGCTGAACATTCACCGGGGTATCGGGTCCCCACCGCTCACAGAATATCTATATCGAAACAACCAGCGATACGCCTAAAGCACCGTGACCAATAGCGTTCCTTACAACAAGTGCGAAGGTAACCAACCGGTGAGTCCATTATGGCCCGTTTTATGCAACGTTGTGTTCACGGAACCACCCTTGTGGACAAATGGCACCACCGAAGCGAGGACTACCGAGATGCTAGAGCAGCTTTCGTTACGAAAATACCTCACAGCCATGTCAGGTATCCTAATAGTTGTGGGCTGCGTTGAACTAGATGCACCTGCCACCATGTACCCGAGCGCGATGATACCTGGAGCCCACGGGAAGGCCGACTCTACCGTCGATAAGGTCAATCAAGCCGAGTATCCACTGACATGCTCTGAACCCCCGGCCGGCTTCAATCCTAATGGGGTGCACGTCCTCGGCGACGGCCCGCACTTTGAAGGCTGGTACTACCGCGCGACGAACCCTGCTACCGGAGAGAGCTGGGTGCTCATCAGCGCATACTGGCAGAACCAAAAGCGCGAGACGTTTGGATTTAATGAGCTCATTCATAGCCCGTCTGGGACCATCTGGAAACAAGTGGTTACCGGACTCGACTTACAGCGCATCCAGCAGCATGCAGGCGTGCTTGATGTCCGTATCGGTGGGTTACATCTCTTCGAAGGTGGGGTTCATGGGACGATAGACAGTGATGAATTCGGGCCAGTGGAATTAGATTGGGATATCGACTCATGCGCGTACTGGGGTGGCCCCTCAGAGTGGAATAATCGCTGGACGATGGGCTGGGCAACGGAAGCACCGGGCGTTCCCCTCCGGTGGCATGTGGACCAGCTGAAAGGAACTATGATGGGAACGGTCTCGTTCGGCGGTGATACCTTCAGAATCGATGGATCGGCGCTACACCAGGAAAAGAATTGGGGGCGGTCATTCCCATCATCATGGGTGTGGTTTCAGAGCAATGTGTTCGACAATCGACCAGATGTCGCGTTCGCGGCTGCTGGGGGAGCGATCTTCCCGGTGAGTTGGTCTCCTGATGGATATATGGCCGGTCTGCGTTGGAAAGATCAGTTCTTCACGTGGCGTACCCAAGACGGACACCGTTTCTCCGATGTCGATTTTAGCATCAATGAGGGCACTGGAACCGCGCGGTGGAGCATGACCGCCGAAAACCTCCAGCACCGTATGGTGCTCTCGGTTGAGGCTCCAGCAGATGAGATTGTGCCCATCGATGTACCCACCGACGACGGCCTCAAGGTGGGGGCGATCGAGCATCTGGCCGCGAAGACTCAAATTCGGCTCTATCGCCGTACTTGGAGTGGGTGGGAGCTCATGGATACCGTCAACAGCCAGCTCATGGCCGCTGAGGCGGGTGGCGCACTGGCACGCAGCCATGGACTGATTCCATAGCGCGTCCGCATTCATACGCCTCACGGCATCTGCGCGCTTGTCGCTTGAATGGGAGTAAAACTTCGTTCCCATAGTCGTCGGCGATAGCACAGGGCTCCGCGTCTAAACGCCGCCCTAAACAAGGTGCGAGCCGCATGTTACTTGGTAATGTCTAGCTATGCCGTGGTTCGGGATGTAGCTAATCGATGTGTGTTCGCTATCGGTTATTTCGCCCGCATCGTAGTTTATGAAACGTGTGATGTGGATCGCCCTTCGTGTCCTAGGTTGGCTCGAGCAGTGTCCTAGGTTGGCTCGCGCAGTGTCCTCGGTTGGCTTGAGGGGTAGAGACACGGCTGCGCTTCACCCCATCCGTGTGAAGGTATCGATACATCTGCTCTCGGCCTGGCTGAACGATGTAAAGCGTCGGCCTGCCTTATCGCCAGCCTTGACGCCACCGGGTGTCATCTTTTAGTTCAGTCCATTGAAGCGCATATTCCTGTTTCGAATGGACCGCTTCCAAAATCACTGAGAGCTCAGTTGGGTCCTCGTCGATTATCCGAGTCACCAAAAAGTGCTTTTCGCGATTCTTTGGTGCAACGGCCGTCCATTTCGACATCAGGAGCTTGTGTTTTTGGATTCGGTTCACGGGTGTTCTCCGTTCTGAACTGCATGGTCTCACTTCACGAAGGGTCAGACGGTATCCTAGGCACAGTGAACTCCAGGGTATCCTGATGTCGGTGTAGTGCGTTGTCTCCGACGCGCTCCGCGCAATGGGTAGTACCGCCAATGTCCTAGGCCATCTTGTATACTTTATTACTCCTGAGTTGCCGTCGTTCTGAGTAGCTCAATTCGTGAGAGCTAGTACGTCTGATGGCTCGCGACCGATACGGTATGATACACCCGAAACGCGGGTCTGTTACTACGGCCGTCCTTGAATGCAGCGCTTTGCGTAGCAGCTACCGGAAGCACATTGAGAATCCTTCAAACACGCTGCCCCGTTCGGCTTCTTTTCTTGGCTACCTCCACCTGTCGCCTGTCTCCGGCACTGACCGCTGTCACAGTTTGCTGACTCGCATTGGTCGTCTTTGTAGCAGGACCGGCCATTCATCCGTTTTCCTGGTTGAGAAATTGCGTCGAGAGCGTTCCAAGTGATCGGTACAGTTCGCCTCGAGTCACTCAAAGTAAACTGAAATCCGTCGTCCCAGACTTGGCTGATTATTCCCGTGGCTCGTCGTCCATCCGTGTATAAAAGCACGACCTTACGACCGGCGAGCGTTTTCGCTGTTTTAGCCATTACCCTCTCGTGGCTATTGGCTGGGGGCCGGCAATGACTACACCGACCGTTTTTCTTGGCGGGTCTCCTCGTTGTGGACCGTGTGCTAACAGCTCGCGAGGGTGCATTCCCGTTTTTGCAATGTGGAGGATCTACATAGCCATAGGCATATGGTTGATTCGGAGGGTGATAGGTTGCTTTCCTGATCTCGCTATAGTTTCGTCCCCGAAAGAGTGTCGTCGCTGTTTTCTCGATCGACACATCGATGGCGACGTCACATGGCATATCTCTCGATATACCCACGACCGCCGATGCGGTTACAGTCGATTGCCCTAACCATTCTCCTCTGCTTCCAGTGAAACCAATCTCATGCGTAATCAGACTAGGCCAAGTGGTCTCCATTTCAGGATGCGTCAATTCATATTCGATATCTGTCAGTTGAACCATCCCGGACTGTGCAACCTCTTGTAAAAAGATGTGGTGTGCAGGCTGGTTTAGTATCGGGAATTTATCGCCGGTTCCGACGAGACGCCAACGCGCCTTCGCAGGGATCTCCCGACGGCTTGGTAAGCCATCGACTTCAACGGGCAACACGATCTCTTTCCCTGTGTCAGTGTTCAGCCTCAACTTGTACGGGATTTCGTTTATCCGTGTGTTTAGCCGTAATACTGCTCGCTTTCGTTTTGCTAAGGACTTGAATAAGTCGTCTCCGAGATCACTTGGCTCCGCGAATCCAGGCCGCTCAGCGCCAAGATAGGTGTATCGATATCGTATGATTTCGTCGGGGAAGAGCACATCAATAGGTAACCCGAGGCGCTTCAAGGTGGACGCCAGGGACAACCGTTCAGACCGAAATTGATGGAGCGTTGTGCCACCCGAACGAATGCAAATTTGTGGGTCTTTGGGATTCTTTGAGTCCAACGGAGCAAAGAGTGTACGTAATCGAGCACTCTTTCGTGATTGGGCTAATGGAGGAAGGACCCATTCGCCGCCGCGTAGGACCGCAGGCTGCCTACCATTCACAGCCGAAATGGTACGGATTACATTGTTCATTATGGGCTCATCGTCATCGTCCTTGGTGGTGCGGTTTTTAGCCACTCGGAATTTCAATACCGGTAGGTCTCTTTCCACCCGAACTTCCATTCGAAGATCTTCACAGACATCCGTGACGCGCATATCGAAGGTGATCGGCAGCGTTTGCAATTGGCTTTGCGCAGCGACTTTCAGTGCCCGCATCCCGGCGGTAAAATGATAGTACCTTTGCAGTTTTACTGTCCGCTCGCCGACGATGTGGTTACTCAATCCATGGTTTCTGTTAACAAGCCCGACTACTGCCGACACATTCACCTGTGCTTCCGGTACCTTCAATTTGGAGAGCACTAGTTTGGGAACCTGGATATTGCTTTGTCGATTACTCAGTATTTCGCCGTTCTTTGTCGACATTGGGAGCGACAGCGACTGCGTATTGTAACGAGTCAGTGATTGCCATTTATTGTCCAGCAGCTCTAATGCTTGCAGAGCGGTTGCAAGCCTCAAATAGTTCACGTTGCCGAGGCGCTGTCGTAAGTTGGCATATTGTACTTGAAGTGAGCCTCGTGCTTGGATCGGTTGATCGCTGGATGCCCACCGTTGTGATTCGGGATAGAACTCAGCATCTACGGAGAAGAGTGGAGGTATTTCATCGACCTCTAGCGCAGCGAACAGTCTTTCCATTGCGGCTTTGAATTCAAAATCACGCTGGGCTAGCCGCTGTTCTTGGGCAAGTAACTCTTTGACCTTATCGCATCCATCCATCTTCTCTGAGCATTTCACCACGAAGGTGGGAGGTGCTGGTGCCCGAGGTATTCGTTTGCGTTGTTTGCGTTGTTTGCGTTGTTTGCGTTTGTACGTAGGGCGTTTCATGAAATTTGAATGTCTGCACCCGACCGTTGCTGTCATCCCGTAGACACAGATTAAGGCTGTAGTTAGTTGTGTGATGCGTTTCATCCGACAGGCCCTCGTAATGGACATATTTTGCTCTCGTACCACTCTGGCGAACGTTGTAGCGAGCAATACTCGGCCTAAGAAATCAATTTAGACTCCTGATAACACGCTAACTTTCACCCATGCGGACCGTAGTCTGAAAACGACGCCCCTCTCAAGCGTCCGTAACACGTTTTAGCTAAATAATGACTAGGTGTTATGCTGTTTATGCAGCGCAGTAGATGGGC
>PKDL01000046.1 GCA_002863065.1 Pseudomonadota bacterium | reverse complement strand
TCGCTCTACGCTACTTGCCACATCCACCGCATACGGTTGAATTTCGCGGATCGCCCGACCAACTCGTGCCGTGTCTAGACCACCAGCCAGAAATAGGCGTGCGTCGGGGTACTGGGCTCGCGCCGCAGCAGCAAGGTCAAGACGCACCGGGCTGCCCGTGCCACCGACCATGCCAGCCACGTAGGTATCGACCAGGATATAGCCATCCGGCGCAGGAAGAAAATCAGCGATTGCATCAACGCTGGAGTGATCGCGGAGACGAATCGCTTTCATGTACGGGACTCCGAAGGATTGACAGAAGGTGGGGCTCTCATCGCCGTGGAATTGCAGGATATCCACTGCAAGCTCTTCCAAGACGCGGTCAACCTCGGAACGCCGTGGATTGACAAATAATCCCACGACCCGAACGTGACGAGGCAAACCACCTGCGAGCCGACCCGCATCTGATGGGGCGATAAATCGTCGCGACTTAGACCAAAAATTAAACCCGACATAATCAACACCGTCAGACACCGCATTCACCGAACCGCGAGTCCGGATCCCACACACCTTAATGCGTGTTTTACGGTCCGGCATTTATCGGTGTCCCCGGAGACGTAGAAGTTCATCTCCAGGGCGTTCAGCAGACATGAGTGTTTCTCCAACGAGAACGGCGTCAAAGCCAGCCTTACGTAGTCGATTCATATCATACCGCGACCGGATGCCACTCTCAGCGACCTTTATGACGCCATCAGGAATGTGCTGTACGAGTTCTAGACTTGTCCGTATATCCGTCTGAAATGTATGTAGGTCGCGGTTATTCACTCCAATTAATTGAGCACCAGCATCCACTGCCACCTTCACCTCATGTGCGTCGTGCACCTCTACCAGCGCTGTCATCCCGAGGCCGAGTACTTGTCGATGTAAGCTAGCCAACTCTTTTGAACTCAGGGCGGCGGCGATGAGCAGAACGATATCTGCACCCCAGGACCTGGCTTCGAATACCTGCATGGGGGACACTATGAAATCTTTGCATAGGACGGGGATGTTTACAGCCTGTACCACCGCGGACAGGTCATCAGAACTTCCCCCAAATCCTTCTCCATCCGTCAGCACACTGATCGCGCTGGCCCCAGCACCCGCATATTCTGTTGCGATCAGTGCGGGCTCTGCTCCATCACGAATAACTCCTTTACTCGGTGAGCGGCGCTTAAACTCCGCAATTACACGAAGGCCCTCATCATCAGCACGGCGAAGCGTTGGCAGTACTTTGGTAGTGCATGGCAAGGTACTGGAGCGAAGAAGAGCCAGATCGAGATCCAATGTCCGCCGGCGAACCTCCATGCGCTTTCTCTCGATGATATCCACCAGGTAGCTCACAAGTCTGCCTCCTCCTACTGCGCCCTCGATTGCGTCCACTCCACCAACCGATCCAAGGCCTGCAAAGCGCATCCAGAGTCAATGGACCGTTGTGCCATAATAAGCCCCTCCTGGGCGGTCGGCACCGCTTCCGCTGCGTACAGTGCCCAAGCGGCGTTCAGTAACGTTGTCGTGCGATATGCGCCCGATGATCCATTCAGTACAGATCGAATGATATCGGCATTACATGTCGCATCACCACCGGCAATTGACTCCAAGCTGATTGGTTCAAAGCCAAAGTCGGACGGATGAGTAGAATACTCGGTGACTCCGGATGGGTCGCCTACTGCGATTGCGGTCGCACCCGCCGGGCTCACCTCATCCAATCCCCCCGCGCCGTGCACAACCACTGCTCGACGCACGCCAAGCGTCACGAGGACCCGAGCAACTGATGCTACACGTCGCGAGTCATAGACACCCACCAGTTGATTGGTGGCCATGGCTGGATTGGTAAGTGGCCCCAGCAGATTCATGACCGACCGCACACCGATGTCTCGACGTGGACCGGCAACATGCTTCATTGCTGGATGATGTGAAGGAGCAAATAAAAAGGCAAATCCAATGTCAGCTAGACATTCATGTCCTTGGTCTGGCGACAACATGATGTTGACTCCAAGTTGTTCCAAGACATCAGCGCTTCCCGAACGGCTGCTTACGGCGCGATTGCCATGCTTCGCTATCGGCACGCCAGCGCCTGCACATACAAATGCAACCGTAGTGGATATATTGAACGTGGATGCGCCATCTCCACCCGTACCACACGTATCGAGGACCCGTTCGAAACCATGATTCACCCGCAAGACATGCTCACGCATCACAGTAGCTGCTGCGGCAATCTCTTCTGCCGTTTCACCCTTCATGCGGAGCGCAACGAGAAAGGCGCCGATCTGAGCTGCCGATGCTTGGCCCGACATAATTAGGTGCATGGCAGTCATCATCTGATCGCGTGACAAATCCCGCCCCGAGACCAGTTCACGCAACATGTCACGGAGAGTTGTGTGCATTATGCAGCCCCCGCCAAACGAACAAAATTGCGCATGAGCGCCATCCCTTCAGTCGTGAGTACGGACTCGGGATGGAATTGAATCCCCCAGGTCGCATGCTCTCGATGCCGGATGCCCATAATTTCATTGTCATCTGCCGCTTCGGCAGTCACTTCCAATACGGACGGTAAAGACGCTCGTTCCGCTACCAACGAGTGGTAGCGAGTCGCCAGGAAAGGGTTTTCCAGGCCGTGGAATACATCGGTATCCTCATGTCGTACGGGCGAGGTTTTCCCATGCATGATCCGCCCAGCACGGACCACCTTACCGCCGAACGCCTTCGTGATACTCTGATGCCCCAAGCATACCCCTAAGATGGGAACCGTCCCTGATGCAGCCTGTATTAGAGGGACAGAGATCCCAGCCTCATCTGGAGTGCATGGCCCGGGACTGATGACAATGGCTTTTGGTTTCTGCGCGAGGGCGCTCTCCACCGTAATTTCATCATTACGTACCACCTGGACTTCAGAGCCTAACATCCGAAGATACTGCACGAGATTGAAGGTGAACGAATCGTAGTTATCGAGCATCAAAATCATGGGCCGAGTGCCTCCCGCGCCATGCGTATCGCTCGCAACACCCCACGAGCTTTCTCCCGAGTTTCTTCGAATTCCCGCTCCGGTTTCGAATCATAGACAATTCCCGCGCCGGCCTGCACGTACAAGCGGTCGGGCATCGCTAACACTGAGCGAATCGCTATCGCCAAGTCCAGATTCTGATCGTAACCAAGGTACCCCACTGCACCGCCGTAAAGACCACGCTGGGTGGGCTCCAGCTCTTCGATAATTTCCATCGCCCGTACTTTGGGCGCGCCGCTCAAGGTACCAGCGGGAAATGTCGCGCGTATTACCTCTTCGGCCGTAATACTTGCGTCGACGTGTCCCAAGACAGAGCTAACAATGTGCATGACATGACTGTACCGCTCGATAATCATCTGCTCAGCAATAGTGACAGACCCAGTGGTTGCGATTCGCCCGAGATCGTTTCGTCCGAGATCCAACAACATCACATGCTCGGCAACCTCTTTAGGATCGTGAAGTAACTCATCTGCGATTCGCCGGTCCTCCTCCGCGCTGGACCCTCGACGCCGAGTCCCTGCAATCGGGCGCACCTCAACGGTCGTATCTTCCCGGCGTACAAGAATCTCGGGACTCGCGCCCACAACCGCATACTCCGGAAATCTAAGAAAGAACATATACGGAGAAGGATTCGTAAGACGAAGCGCACGATATATTGCGAATGGACTCGTTCGAGATGTCGGTATTTCAAACCGACGAGACAACACGACTTGTATGATATCGCCTGCTCTAATGTACTGCTGCGCCTTATCTACTGCAGCACAAAACTCCTCTTTTTCCAGGGTACTCGGCGGATCATCCGGTAAAGGATCCAGCTCGATAGACGGAACGGGAGGAGACGCTGGCATCCGTAACCGCGACACCGTCGCATCAATTGCGGCACGAGCCTGCGTCCATGCGGCATCGACGTCGGTATCATCCAGAATATGCACAGGGCACACAACCGTCGCACGTTGGCGCAGAGAATCCAAAATGACTACGATTCCCGCTTCCATGAGATAGCTATCCCAAATCGGCAGGTCCGCTTGGGCATCATTCGGTAACGTCTCGATGAAGCGCACCATGTCATAACCAAGATACCCTACGAGTCCTCCCCAAAAGCGGGGCATGTTTTCAGCTGCATCTGGCTTGCTTCGACGCGCCTCCTCACATATTTCAGTCAACGGATTCGATACGAGACGTGACTCGAATGGGCCACCAGTACTCTCTTCGACAGTAGTACCCTTTGTTCGCATTAAACGCCGCGGGGATAGCCCAATAAAGGAGTATCGGCCCCACTTTTCTCCGCCCTCGACAGATTCCAGTAAATAGGCTGCCTCGCTCGGGTCGCGGTCGAGGCGTAAAAATGCCTCCAATGGCGTGATAAGGTCAGTGATCACCTCGCGCCACACAGGAATTACTTTGCCGGGCGTTGCGATCGTTTGGAAGGTGTATCGTTCTGGATGATGCAAAGCTATCCTCGGTTGCTGACGACGGCCTGCGAGGTTAGGTGCCAGCTAGTGGAGGTGTCAACGCAGATGAAAGTAACTCTACTTTACTTTGCCAGCGTACGAGAAGCGACAGGATGTGCATCAGAGACGATTGAACAAGATGAAGGTGCATCGGTAAAGGCAGTAAAACAGTGGCTACGAGGCCGCTATCCATCGCTCGATACACTCCTCACGACCATGCGAATCGCGATGGATGAAGAGTTCGTATCCGATGATGCACACCTCACTGATGGTTGCGAAATCGCATTCATTCCGCCGGTGAGCGGTGGCATTGGGTGCCGTGCTGCATTGACACACCATCCCATCACAAGTGCAGCGGCACAGGAGATGTTGAGTATACAGGGGGCCGGAGCAGTTATTACCTTCAACGGGGTGGTACGCCCTACCAGCAAGCAGGGGCGACAGGTCGATACACTCGACTATGAGGCCTACGAATCAATGGCACTAAAAAAACTTGAGCAGTGCGTCAATGAAGCATGTGCGCAATCTAACATCCTAGATGCCGCTATTGTTCACCGACTGGGTCATCTCACCTTGGGTGAAATTGCAGTGTCGGTAACAGTGGCCTCAAAGCACCGCAAAGAGGCATTTGAGGCGGCGCAATACATCATCGACCGACTAAAGGAAATCGTCCCTATTTGGAAGAAGGAGACTGGACCCGATGGTGTAGAGTGGGTGAGCGAGGGCGCATGAAGGATCGTCCCCCTCGGAAGAACTAGCTAAAAAAAAACGCCCGATAAACGGGCGTTGTGGTAGCAGGAGGCGGACTTGAACCGCCGACCTGAGGGTTATGAATCCTCCGCTCTAACCGGCTGAGCTATCCTGCCAGCCAAGTGCCGCATCCATTCAACATGGGTAGCAGCGACGGCGCATTCTAGACAGCGCGGCAGTTTGGTCAAGAAGGAATTTCACCAGCCACTGCGCATGCAATCTGGTCAGTTCGCTTTAGCCTGCGCACCTTTGCTTGCTGCAAGCTCCTGCAACCGCTTTCTCTCTGCCTTTCCCTTCTTGGCAATATCCTTACATTTCGCAACAAATGGTGGGTCAGACATTTCTTTTCCGCGCGCATTACACCACGTCGACCAGAGGCTACGACACTCGACCGGATCGGGATCGTTCGTATCATTCGTCCGCTCGATCATGTAGTAAATCCACAGACGATCAAGCCGCTTCCCGCCCTTGTTTACCTTATTGTATTTATTGCACAAATACTTCCCGTAGTGACGTCTATGCCGCTTGAATGTTGCCATCCAAATATTGACAAGATACTTGCGCCACCGCTGATTTTTGTAGGTACCAGGTACGTATTCAGGTTTATCCCACTCAAGCGTCTCACCTGTTTGCAGGTCAACTGTGGTGCCATCTGCAAATACGCCCGGAACAATGAACCAGCCGTCTCCACGCATCGGTCGAGGCGCAAACATTGACCACTTTTGATCCAAACGAAGCACATACCCTAATTTCCGTATATCCGCTTCGCCATACCCAGGCAGGTCGACCTTTCGCAGGCTAGGTACCTCGCTCCAGAACCACTCAAACTGGGCATACACCTTCTTTACCTTCGTTTTGTAGTGCCCCCGGATACCATCGAGGTTCCAAAAGAACACGTATAACAGGAGGGATACTGCAATTAGGTTGGCGAGTGGATGAGAACGAAACGCTATGGGACGGACTCGAGGTCTAAAACCCCAGGTGTTTTTGGGCAGTAACTTCAGCTTGTTCAGGAGAAAACCGAACGCGGATACTAATCGGTCCAATCCATTGACAGCCATTTCGAACCGCTTGGATAGCGCGGCCTTCTCCAAGGTCAGGCCGACTCGGTCCCAAGCAGAAGCTGGAATTAGGACCAGCCACGTCATAATCGAAATCCACGGGAAAAGTCCCAGCTTCATCGTCACACCGAATGACACATGCATGCCGAGCATCAGCAGAATCGGGAGTGCACGCAGGAGCGTATTTCCTGCTAATAACGCGAGCGCAGGCCCGGCAATTTCTATCACGGCGGTAGCTTGCGTAAGGAATGCGGTCAGGCCTTGTTGTTCGCGCAGCCAGACGCCAAGCGGAGTCGCAAAATGGTCTATATGTAATGCATAGTGCACTGCAGTGCCGGCTTCCCACCACTCCACGCCGGTCTTTAGTGCCATCGTCGACCAATAGACGATGAAGGTCTGCAGCATCAGAGCAAATGTACCGCCTGACACAATATCCTTCGGGTAGGATGGTGTGTCTTGTTCCCGGTTTTGAAGATACGCGTCAACAGACCAAACAGCCCCCATCGGCAAGAACATCCCCCAAAAAAACAATAGGCGAAATAGAACGTCCCCACCCTGCAATACGTAGGGGTTTCTGCTGTGTAGTGAGATGAGCATCACCCAACTCAGTGCGGTCATGATGCGCGAGCGCCAGCCAATGAGCATCAAGGAAGCGATGGCTACCTGAACCGAAAGCAGAATACCTTGGAACCATGCAGCGCCGGACATCAAGTGAAATGAAATGGTCTGATCCCGGTCGAACTTTTCGATATAGATATCGCGCGGAAGGACTCCGAGGTCGGTGTAATGCGCTGTAATGTCCCACATGCGGGTGTACAGCAGGTCACAAAGCAGCAAGAAAGCTAGCCCAATCCGATAAACGGCCACAGAGCGCGGGTCGAGGCTGATCATCGATCGTGGAAATCGATAGCGACGCCATATTGGCAAAGACGCTGTGGATACATCTACGCTCACAAGAATCTCCGTAACTTATTGATCCGATGGCAGCGAACGTAGACAGGCTAGTCCATATTCGCCATCTATATCCTCAATGGTTGGCACCACAACTCATCATTCCATCATCGGATGAGACCATGGGTACGCCGTTTGCCCCCATCTGTTGTGACGACGACATCGCACAAACCAGCTTTGAGACACAAGAACGCTTGCACCACGCAACCGAGACTGCGGGCGCATTATGCCCAAAACCGTTGTTTTTCCCAGCCCGGAGTGTGCCGGTCTGAGGGAATCTT
>PKDL01000212.1 GCA_002863065.1 Pseudomonadota bacterium | reverse complement strand
CTCTCCTACCCATTTATTCTCTATTTCGCTGTATTGAACTGAAGCGGCCTGACTTTACAGATGAGCCAAATCGCAGTCAGGACCCGAATTCGAATTGATGACCTTCCGCCTTCGCAATCTCCAGAAGTTTTCGTTCGAGGTCGTGTGCGTCAAAACTCCAACGCTGAAGATTAATATCAAGGTTCATCAAACCAAGACCATCGCCCAGTGATACGTTTTGCTTCTCCGCGACGACAGCATGCACATGCAGGCCCGTCAACTTGTATGTTTTTATCGCCTTACGTTGCTTCCTCGATGATGCATCCCCCGTTATCTCGTGCGTCATTCTATCGGAATCAAATCCCTTGTAGCGCTTTAGCCGTCGGCTGAGAGAAACACTCGACTTTCCAATTTTATAAATCACTCCCTGATCATGCATGACATATACACCAGGGCTGTCGGGCTCCAATAACTCCAAGTTTTGGATTTGCAGACCTCGCCTTGGAATCCAGCGGGCAAAGCCTAAGTCATTGAATTTACCTCTCTTTGATTGAGTGCAGGTCAGTAAGGTCAACGCTTAGCTCCGCAAAGATGATGTATTACTACCACAAGGTAGAGAACACTGCCGCTTACGGAACCTGGGGTGGTAGCATAAGCCGTCGAGACATGACATGTTAGGCTGTGATAGAGATTGTCCGGATGCTGTCCATAACGTCTACATATTCGGAATACAAGGGAACCACATGAACGAATGGTTACGTTTCACGCTCTCTCCACTATTCATCCCTGATGAACGTGATGAATCGGCCCTAAAAACCGACTACTCCTTAGTCGATTGGGTGCTCACCTTATTTAGTGAATACAGCGCAGAGGTCTCATTCATATCCTCGGATACAACGATAAAGGCGCGTTACCAGAGTTCTTCAGCGACTTGGTCGAGCTGGCTTCCCGAAAATGAGGAAGCCCTTAGAAGCTGCACGTACATCGTAGATGTGGCAATACCTGTTAGTGATGACTCACTCTCTGACCATGCTTTCGGTTATCTCCAAGCACTTATTTTTGAACTTGATTTTAACCTCATGGAGTTATTCTACGCTGTCAACGAAACCTCAAAAACAGTCGCGATGAGCTACGGGTGTCGACAACGCCCAGCCAGCGCACCATGGAATGAGGATTTTGTTTTATGGCCTGGGTTCGACGCCTGCTTAGAGTTTGATGGCGATGCTCAGCAAGTATTTCGTCATGGTTTTGAAGACGTTGAATTACCGGCTATTGATTTTCCGCCTGAAGACGACGACGACTAATAGGCGGCTCCTTCAACACACGTAACCATCTGGCCCTTCACTCACCCCACAACAGCGCTGCGCGCTGTTTGACGACGCCCAATTGGTTGCCTAGGGTACCAAAATAAAACCGGGTTCTTAATAACCTTTCTAATTCTGCTGAGAATATTACCGTACTGCCTCGCTTTTGGGCTAGGAGAAGCGTGATGCCTGATTTCGATCTGATTGACTACTGTTACGATGATGGAAGCCATGGAGGGGTCGTCAAGGTTGAGAAGGCGGCCAAAGATTCCTTTCGGGTGTCAAACATCGCTGAGGTATTGGTGGTGGTCCATTTTTCCACTAGAGAACACTACGAATACGTTCTGGAATCCGGTGCCGACAATATTGATGCCTACGCACAAGAGTACTGGCAATGGCAGCGGCGTGATGTCCATTACCGTGTCGCCAGAGACGGGGGAGTGGTCGAGCGAGGCGTAGATGCCCTGCGTAGAGTTTTCGAAGACCGCCTCTGCCATTGGATCGATCCTGAAAAGGAATCTCCAAATAACCGGAAATACCCCGAGCTGTCCCTTTGGTCCGACAAACCGGGTGATGTGACTGAAGATTGGGCAGAAATTGATTTTGAGGACAGCGAGTATCATGTACTTGTGGATGACTTGAATGCCGATGAGACTGATAGATCCGATTCTTATGGACGTTCGGGCATCAATTATTTTGAACTTTTGTCTGAGGGCGCAAAGGCTGCGGCAGAAGACGCTGGACTCGACCCATATGACCCTAACGAGCTCTGGGACCATTACAGCTTCACGGGCACGCGGTATGGCCAAGAGCCCGTCAGTGGAGTTTCCGGTTTTGGCATCGCTTTCAAGGACGGCAGCTACCTCGTTCAGTCATCCACTCACCCAAAAGAAATCGATGGGAATGGGGTGTTTCAGAACGTGATGGCTCGTTTCGTGGAGGAGTTGGTGACCGATGAATCGGAGGCTACGAAACTCGTTCAACTATTGTCCGATCCCGTTCTAGAAACCCGACTAAAAGCACTCGAACGATTGGCGGCCTTCGGGTGAATGAGGATGCAAGAAGCTCGTCGTACGCACTGGGGGGCGGTCTCCGGAACAAAATCCAACCGAACTAGGTGCGACCAACCGAACTAGGTGCGACCCGAATGTTTGGTGTCCAGCCTCGGACATCCAAAACCACCAAAATCGAACATTCCTTGGGCCTGGGTTCGACGCCTGCTTAGAGTTCGATGGCGATGCTCAGCAAGTATTTCGTCATGGCTTTGAAGATGTTGAATTACCGGCTATTGATTTTCCGCCTGAAGACGACGACGACTAATAGGCGGCTCCTTCAACACACGTAACCATCTTGCCCTTCACTCACCCCACAACAGCGCTGCGAGCCCGGAGGCCCGGGAGACGGGGCGGTCGAGGTCGCGCGCTAGCTCTTCTTTCGAGCCGAGCCAGTCAAGTTTGTCGGAGGTACGGGTAATTCCCGTGTAGATAAGCTCCCGCGTCTGAATGGGCGACTCGCGCCCGGCCAAGACCATCGCGACCCGTTTGAACTGCGACCCTTGGCTCTTGTGGATGGTCATGCAGAACGCCGTATCGTTGTCGGGCAGGCGCCCGAGGCCCACTTGGCGGCTATCTTTGATACCCTTATCAGATGTCGGGAAAACAGCGACGAGCCCGCCCTGCCCCGGGAGGATGAGCCCAATATCACCGTTCATGAGCCCCACCTCGTAGGCGTTACGCATGATGATGATGGGCTGGCCAATCCAGTAGCCGAGTCGCCGCGGCAACTCGACGGGAGCTCCAGCCGATGCCTTCCGCCGCATCCGAATCGCGTCTTTGAGCTGTTCCTGTGCGAGCGACGTAAACTCACGGTTCAACCCTCGGACTCCGAGCGGCCCTTTTCGGTGCACAGCCAACACACGGTAGCGCTCGAAAGCTTTAAGTAGCTTACGGTGCAGGTCCGCGTCCTTCAGCTCCGAACTTTTTTCACTGTGTTGGCGTAACTGCGCGCACAGCAGGCCAAGATAGTCATCCGCTTCGAGGTACGGCTCGGCGAGCCTCTCGACCTGGCCTTTTGTCGGACGGCCGCGGTCATCCGGGGCACCGAAGGACTGGACCCGTTTCGACTCTTTCTCTTCTGCGACGGACACCGCACCTGTCATCCATGCCGACACCTCGGTCGGCATACCTGGCGCCTTATCCTGAATCGATTTGGCGATCGCCGCTACCGTCGGCGCCTTGGCCGAGCGATGATTCGTTCTAAACGGTACAATCGCCTGGCTCAGTGTTCGGCTCTGCCCAGGTCCACCGTCGAGTACCTCAGAGACAATATCGGCGAGCACCGTGCCAGCTTCGACGCTTGCGAGTTGATCGCGGTCTCCCAGAAGGATTAGGCGCGCGCCGTCAGGGATGGCTTCGCACAGCTGTCGGAACAGCGTGATATCCACCATCGATGCCTCGTCGACGATAACCAGGTCCGCGGGTAGGCGGCGCTCCGTGCCGAAGTGGCAATAGCCATCCGGGCGTAAGCCAAGCAGCTTATGCAAAGTACGAGGATTGAGCGATGATAGCTGTTCCCGGATAGCTGGCTCGGTAGGCAGCTTCTGCAAGTCTTCTGCGATCGCCTCCGCCATGCGAACTGCAGCTTTTCCTGTCGGAGCCGCGAGTTCGATTCGCAATGGCTGGTCCTCTGATGCGGCCTCCATCAATAGCGCTAGGATGCGCTTCACGCTAAACGTCTTCCCAGTACCAGGTCCGCCGGTGACCACTGTAAGACGCCGCTTGGCTGCGGTTCGGACGGCCGCAATAGACTCCGAAGGATCTGGAAACAAGCGCTGAATTCCACGCTCAATCACGTCATCGTCCAACACCAAGTGTGGCGCGCTCTCAGCCAGAGAACTCAATGCGTTCGCCAAGCGCTCCTGCTCCCGCCACATCCGACGGGTCAGAATGAGGGTGCCATCTCGTGTCGGCTGCTGCACAAAGGGTCGATGTACGTCATCCGGTCCCCCCACCATGGGTGACGCCAACACGGCTCGCTCCCACACCTCCGGGTCGTCGGGCCATGCGGTGGCTCTCTCAAAGTTCGCCGGAAGCTCTTCTGGTTCAAGTCGTTCGTCGATGGCTTGTGCCTCGATGGTTCGG
The DNA here is from genome assembly GCA_002863065.1 of Pseudomonadota bacterium. Lineage (GTDB taxonomy): Bacteria > Myxococcota_A > UBA9042. The sequence continues at coordinate 3,101 of PKDL01000212.1, read as the reverse complement.
AGGTTCACGCCGATATGCCCCGCCCGTGGCGCTCTCACGGCCAAGGCAAGGCCCATCAGGACATCCACATCGGTCTCACCGAATCGCGGCGCAACCGCGTCGACTACCAAGACATCGGTCTCAGATAGAACACCCAGGATTCGTAATCCGTGGACGCGGCATTCAAGCTTCGGATAGCTGAGATAGAGCGGCTGCGGTTGGTGCTGGCTCATAATGCACCTCCCGCCGACATCAGGGGTGTGGCTGACTCGACTCCGTAAAGCGCGCGATCGATCCCTTCGACAACCTCTTTCGGCCACCGGTCATAATACACACCCCGGCAAAGCCCCTTATCTCGAGGCGCATCAGGCCCGGTCATCCCCCGCACAAAGAGGTAGAAGTGCCCACCAATGTGCGTGTCGTAGTCATAGCCCACCCCGAGCCGAAGCTGCAGAAGCCGGTGGAGCGCCACGGTGTAGAGCAAGGACTGCAGGTGATAGCCATGGTGTGCCATCTCCCACGCCATCCAGGCCTGGTTGTAGTGCCCGATACATGAGTTACGCTTCTCGCCGATAGGCGCGATACGGTTGGTCTTGTAGTCGGCCACAAAATAGCGGTCACCCACACGGAAAGTGAGGTCGATAAAGCCGGTAAGCATGCCGGCGATCCGAGGTAAGACGCCCTTCCCTGCATCTTTCTCTTGGGCGCGCTCAATCACCGACCGCAACCAGGTATCACCGCCCCAGCTCGTATCTCCAAGGCGCAGCCTAAGTGCCCGCGTGGAGGCCTCAGCGTCCAACCGGATATCTAATGGCCCTCCTCGGCTCCAGCGATTGCCACCACCGACCTTGAGGTCAAATGCCATCTCATCAACACGGTCTGCAATCCCGATGTCAGCGAGCGTGAATGCGTCATCCAAACCAGACGCTCCGCCACCCATCGGTGTCTCGAGCGAGCGCCGTATTAGTCCATTCACCTCTTCGTGCTGCGATCCATCCGTGACGCCATGCTGTAAACCCAAGGTCTCAGTAAGTGTCTCCAGAGGATCACCTTTGAGGCTCTGCCCCGTTTGGAAGTCGAGATTCTCGTAGACGGCATGGACCCACGTCCCCACCTCCGCGCCACCGAAGAGCTTAGCCGACGGGATGAGTTCATTCTGCTGTTCCAACGCGCCAGGTACCTCAACCTCGACCTTGGCACCATCCGTCTCCGGCGCGCTGCCCGCGGTGAGTAGCTCTTGTACCAGCTCCGGCCGCTGCGGTTCCTCGTCATCGGAGGTCCGGCCCTTGACCATCGACGAATAACTCGCGACCTGCCATGCGGTCGTAAGCGCGCGATCAGGATTCCAAGTGCGGGCAGTGAGGTCTTCGAATGAAGTATCCGGAGCCAGCGCTTCAATTGCTTCGATCGGTTGCTCGATCGACACACCAATCGTCTCATTGGATGACTCGGCTAATGCCTCGAGAGTAACCAACGGTTCTTCGGCCGCCGGCTTACCTTCTTCATCCCGCAAGGCAACGGCGCCGAGCGCATAATCGTGTGAGTTGGAGTTCGCACTCCCCAATGGCCCCATCCACGCCACGCAGTGATATGCCGCACGGGTCAACGTAACATATAGAAGTCGCCGGTTTTCTTGCAGCTTCTCCGCTGTCGCAGCTTTGATAGCGCTTAACCGCGTCGCACCGCCCTTTGCCTCCACATTAAGCCATAAACGCTGACCACCGGACTCCAGCTTCTCGTGCCACATCACGGTAAAATCATCATTCTTTACCGAAGTGCGTTCTTGCCACATGAACGGCAGCAAAACCACCGGCCATTCGAGTCCCTTGCTTTTATGGACCGTGAAGATCTGTACCGCTTGCGCGTCACTCTCGAGGCGAATGGACTCCGTATCGTCCTTTTCATCTGCACCTAGACACTTTTGCCGTAACCACTCCGCCACCCCCAAAGGCCCGGTGCGTGAACGTCGCTCTTCCGCATGGCATAGCTCTCCTAAGTGCCTAAGATCAGTCGCCGCTCTCTCCCCAAAGGTTGAGGTCAAGAGCCGCTCCAACACTCCGTATGTATCCAGCGCAGCGTAAAAAGCACCGATAAACCCACGTTTACGCCACAGAATGCTCCATCCGCGTACAGACTCCAGCCACGCATCCCAGCGTCTAGTCGCTACATCCGATGATGGAGCCGTTCCCGCGGCATCTGCTTCGGCCAACGCGCCGGCCAAGTCGTTGGCAGTCCATCCGAATAGAGGTGTCGTCACAAGGCGCCGCGCGTGCTTTGTGGAGTCTGGGTTTCCAATCGCTTCCAGCCAACGCAACAACCAGCCCGCTGCGTCGGTAGCAAATAGACTACCCCGCCCCCCAGTCACTGCAGGGATTCCATAGCTTGCCAGCGCTTCATGCATCAACACGCCTTCGTGATTACTGCGTACCAGAACCGCAATATCACCGGGCTGCAAGGGCCTCCAGTCAGCGGGCGTCTCTGGATCTCCCCCCTTCGTAACAATCTCAGTTCCTGCACCAGTCCAACTAGCTCCAGTGTGACTACTCTGGCGCAATAGTCGTACGGCCTCTTGCGCCGCGAGGTCAGCAACCAAGCGCTGAGCCATCGGTTTGTTTGTAATCGGCTCGGATTCACCTCCCAAAGCCGAGCCATCCACCCATCGTAGTTCTAGAGGACGCCGGGTTCTCTCTTTCACCATCGGAGCATGACGCAGCCGCGGTGACTTCTTGCCATCAGACGCGTCTACTTTGATGTAATCAACGGTGGTGCTAATTTTGTATCACAACCAGAAATAATTCTTGAGGGTGGACAAGGTTCTTTATTTGAACTAGAACCTTTAATTCTTAATGAGGTCATACAGTCGGTTATTGTTAATAATCCTGGCAGAGGATTTACATCTGCACCTACAGTAAAGGCAAGAGTAGCTCATAGTTTTGTTGCTCTCAACTCTAACAGCACACTTAATTTCCCATACAATGCAAAGATACCAACTGGAACTAAAGTAAATTTAGTTCAAGTATCTGGAATATTACCTCCTCCATTTGTTGAGGGTACAACTTATTATGCTGTCGCTGCTACTACTGCAAATGGATTAGCAAACAATCAGATTAAACTTGCAACCA
>PKDL01000160.1 GCA_002863065.1 Pseudomonadota bacterium | reverse complement strand
GAGGACGCTAGAGCCTTCTTCGATGAGGTATGCTTTGCACTCGCCACGCAACGCGTGGCACCGAACTCACCGCAGTGGTTCAATACTGGCCTGAACTGGGCCTATGGTATCAATGGTCCGTCGCAGGGACACTACTACGCAGAACCGGATACTGGGCGAGTTAAGAAGTCTACGAGTGCCTACGAGCGCCCACAGCCTCACGCGTGTTTCATCCAAAGTGTGAGTGACGACCTCGTCAATGAAGGCGGCATTATGGACCTGTGGGTTCGTGAGGCTCGCTTGTTCAAGTATGGATCCGGCACGGGGTCTAACTTTTCAAACGTTCGTGGTGAAGGTGAGCCGCTATCAGGTGGCGGTCGCTCCTCTGGACTGATGAGTTTTCTAAAAATTGGGGATCGGTCTGCAGGCGCCATCAAGAGTGGCGGGACCACTCGTCGTGCGGCAAAAATGGTCGTTCTTAATGTAGACCACCCAGACATCGAAAACTACATCAACTGGAAGCTCGTGGAGGAACAAAAAGTTGCCTCGCTAGTCACCGGTAGTAAGCAAATAGAACGGTCGATGGCGGCCATTTTCGAAGCGTACTGGGCCGATACCGTCGCAGATGCAGACCGCGCGGACGTGAAGAAGAACAAAACGCTTGCTATCGCTATCGACGCTGCTCGCACCGCTCTGGTACCGGATAACTATATCCATCGGGCGTTGCAGCTGGCGGAACAGGGCTACAAAGGAATTAAGTTCGCTACGTTCGATACGGACTGGAATAGCGAAGCATACGCCACAGTTAGCGGTCAAAATTCAAACAATTCTGTACGTGTCACCAACGAGTTCATGCAGGCTGTCGAAGCGGGCTCAAGTTGGGACTTGGTGAACCGAACGAATGGTGCTGCGGCACGCACGTTGGATGCCAAGGAGCTTTGGGGACAAATTGCCTACGCAGCGTGGGCATGTGCCGATCCAGGGCTGCAATTCGATACCACTATCAACGAATGGCATACCTGCCCTTCAGCCGGTCGTATTAATGCGTCAAACCCATGTAGTGAGTACATGTTCCTTGACGACACTGCATGCAACCTAGCGTCGACCAATCTCCTCAAGTATTTGAGCCAAGATAACCAGTTCGATATCGAAACGTTTACGCACGTCAACCGCTTGATGACACTCGCGCTGGAGATTTCTGTTCTGATGGCGCAATTTCCCAGCCGGGAAATCGCACGTTTGAGCTATCGGTACCGTACTACGGGGCTTGGATACGCCAACCTCGGTACTTTGCTCATGGTCTTGGGTATCCCATACGACTCACCCAAAGGTACCGCGATTGCTGGGGCAATTTCGGCTCTCATGACGGCAACTGCCTACGCGACATCTGCGGAAATTGCGGCAGAGCTCGGACCATTTGCGGGTTACGAAAAAGATTCGGAATCTATGCTGCGCGTCATTCGCAACCACCGTCGAGCAGCACACCATGCCGATGATTCAGAGTATGAAGGGCTTACGATTACTCCGACCCCAATCGATCCGATGCATTGCCCACAGCCATTGCTGGCGGCTGCACGCGCAGAATGGGATCGTGCACTCGAGTTGGGTGAAAAGCACGGCTACCGTAACGCGCAAACCACGGTACTTGCACCGACTGGTACTATCGGTCTGGTAATGGATTGCGACACGACTGGCATCGAGCCGGACTTTGCCCTTGTGAAGTTCAAGAAGCTCGCTGGTGGTGGGTACTTCAAGATTATCAACCAATCGGTTCCGCGAGCGCTGCGGGTGTTGGGATACGACGACGCGGCGATTGACCGTATTGTGAACCATGCACGAGGTACTGGATCGCTGAAGGGTGCTCCTCACATCAACTGGGAAACCCTGACAGCAAAAGGCTTCACACAAACGCAAATTAATGCGCTTGAGGCGGCATTACCTAGCGCATTTGAGATTGGTTTCGTGTTCAATCGCTTCACCCTCGGGGATGCGTTTTGCCAAGACACGCTTGGGTTCACGAGCGAGCAACTCAACGACTTTGCTTTCTCCATGCTGCACGAGCTTGGGTTTACTGATGAGCAAATCCAAGAGACGAATAATTACGTCTGCGGTTTGATGACCGTCGAAGGTGCGGCAGATCTCAAGCCTGAGCACTTACCAGTGTTTGATTGTGCTAATCGATGCGGTCGGTACGGGACTCGGTATATTCGTCCTGAAGGGCATATCCTGATGATGGCTGCAGCACAGCCATTCCTCTCTGGGGCCATCAGTAAGACGATCAACATGCCGAATGACTCCAATGTGGATCAGATAAAAGATCTGTACATGATGTCCTGGAAAAATATGGTCAAGGCGAATGCCATCTATCGGGATGGGTCTAAGCTGTCGCAGCCGCTTGCTGCTGCAACCGCTACTGACCTTTTCACCGATGTAGAAATGGCATTGCAAGAAGCGAATGCGAAATTGCCTGAGGACGCACCCGAGCAACTCAAACTCGCTGAGAAGGTGGTTATCAAGTATCTCGCTCGTCGGCAGCGTATGCCGTACCGTCGCAGTGGCTACACCCAGAAGGCGGTTGTTGGTGGGCACAAAGTCTATCTACGCACTGGCGAATACGAAGACGGCAAACTAGGTGAAATCTTCCTAGATATGCATAAAGAGGGAGCAGCTTTCCGTAGCCTGATGAATTCATTCGCTATCGCGGTGTCTCTTGGGTTGCAGTACGGTGTGCCTCTCGAAGAGTACGTGGACGCATTTGTCTTCACACGCTTTGAGCCCAATGGGATGGTCGAGGGGAACCCATACATCCGTATGTCTACCTCGATTATCGATTATGTCTTCCGTGAGTTGGCGATCACCTATCTCGGACGTACTGACCTCGCGCAAGTCATACCAGATGACCTTCGCGGAGATACGGTGGGCGAAACAGACCCCAGCAGTCCAAGCGAGGTAGTGCTGCAGGTGAAGGAGCCGGTAGCGACTGGTACCACCGCTGTCATGGCTGCATCAGCTGGTTCTGGTCGTCCAAGAACGCTTACTCGGTCTATGGCTGACCAGCTCCAAAGCAAAATATCGGTAGCACGAGCACAAGGCTACGAAGGTGATGCATGCGGTGAGTGCGGCAGCTTCACCATGGTGCGGAACGGCACGTGTTTGAAGTGCATGAGCTGTGGAGCAACGAGCGGCTGTAGCTAAAAGCATCCAGGGGTTGAGTCGCGATCGAGCGACTCAATTACCTAATCCTTTCCATCCGTGGATACTACTCTACGGCGCCACTGGCCGGTCTTACCTCCACGTTTCTCGAGAAGTTCAATCGAGCGGATTCTGGCCTCTCTATCAACCCCCTTTACCATGTCATAGATAGCCAGGGCGGCGACGCTTACGGCCGTCATCGCTTCCATTTCTACGCCCGTTTTTCCTTGGCACCGTGCAGTGCTGCGGATTCTAATGCCCGGTGGGTCTTGCGATAGTTGGCAGTCAATATCCACGTGGTCGATGCTAAGGCCGTGGCACAGTGGGATGAGTAGGGGGGTGTATTTTGCCCCTTGTATACCAGCCAATCGAGCCACTGGTATGACGTCACCTTTTGCTAGGGCGTTGGTTCGACATAAGTCGAGCGTGTGTCTCGTCATCTCGACAAAGCCCGAGGCAACAGCAACTCGGTCGGTTGTAGCCTTAGAGGTCACGTCGACCATACGCGCCGAGCCGTCAGAGTCGGTATGTGTTAGCGTACTGTCGTTGTCTGTTGTCATAGGGAAGTTACCCTTGCGGGCATTGAACTTGCAGACACTTGGACTGCCCCGCTTTTTTACCGCATACCGCGCAGAAGCATGAGCCATCGGTTTGTGGTGGCATCTGTGTGCACTCGACGATACCAGCGCACTCTTCGTGGTACGGTTCCGTTTGCGCTCCGGGTTGGGACTGCATGCCCTCGCATGGGTTCTCGTCTTCGACGTCATCGAATCCCAGGACCGATTGCTGTTGTCCCGTATCCTCCACGAACGTGTCCGGCGTGGAGATTGTGGCGTCCTCGTCAGTATCGCATGAGCTAACAAACCCTATGCACAGTGTAATACAGCAGCATGCGATGAATATTTTCGACATAAATACAGCTCCAATGCGTCGAAGCGGCCGTGTGCGCAGCCGGTGTGCCCTACCGAGTGTACGTAGTAGCGTTCGTAGGTCAAACGTAAGCGCTCTGCAGTTTGGTGGAATGGTCGCCTTCAGAGTCGATGCGTGTTGTTGACTATACGTCGTGGAGACGTCGATATCGTTTGTTCTGGTACATCTGTTGGTCCGCTCTGGCCAAGATAGCATCAGCATTGGGCGGCCCGGGTGGATATGTTGCGGTACCGAGGGAGAAGCCAATGGCGTGCGATACGGGCTCAATTATGAATGAGAGACGTCGAAGACGGGTCGCTACTTGTTCGCAACCGGCTTGGTCGGTGGCTGGTAATAGAACAGCGAACTCGTCTCCTCCCAATCGGCAACAGATATCGATTTCACGGACTTGATCAGCGAGACGGTCGGCAACGGTGCAAAGAACGACGTCTCCTACCGGATGGCCGTACTCATCGTTTACGTCCTTAAATCGATCAAGGTCCAGGATGATGATCCCAAAAGGGTAGCCTTGATATCTAGCCGCACGCGCACTCTCTTCGCGTATCCGTTCATCGAAGTAGCGCCGATTGTACAGCCCTGTGAGGCCATCACGGTATGCCATAGTACGGTAGACACTCATCCGCTGCAGCTCGCGACGGAGCTGCTTGTTTTCACGCTGCAGCTCACGAATGAGCTCAATATCGTCCTGAAGCGGCTTGGCATTGTGCGCTTCATGAATCCGCTGCTGCTGTTTTTTTACGACTCCGTTCATCCCCATACCTCCCAATTGGAAAGTCATGAAGGAGTACTGCGAAGATCGTGCCGGATTATAAGTGACCATAATCACTTACTATAAGGCTTGAAGTGTCAAAGTAATGACAGAACGTTTAGGTCGTATCGTCAAGCGCCTGACTGAGTCTCGTCACGTGAGCGGCCGACTCATTACTGGTGTCAGTGATATGTGCTAAAGCTGGTTGCCAGTCTAAACCGCTTCTGTTACATCCAAACGGCCTCGTGGAGCGTTCTGTTACGTGCCCACAGGTACCTGGGGATGTAGCTCAGTTGGGAGAGCGCAGCATTCGCATTGCTGAGGTCGACGGTTCAATCCCGTTCATCTCCACCATTAATATCAATCAACTACGGCGGCCATCGTGCCGCCGTTTTTGTTTCAGGTACCACATAGGTACCAAGCGGTGACATCTCATCGCTGCTTATCGATGCGTTCTATGGGGCTTGAGAGTGACGCAGTAATTCGCTGGGAAGACTCGTTTTGGGAGGACACGAGCTTCATGGTATTGCCTAATAGTGGAGACTAATAATTCGCTTTTGGCCACCATTTTTGGGGTATAGGCTTGGTTCACTCACTGTAATACTGTCGTTTTTTATCCATTCTGTTCCCGCATAAGAGACGTTCGTCATTGGTGGTGTGAGTATAATTACCTATATAGTTTTAGTTACTTGGGCTCGCCTGTCTCCCGAAGCATCGCCCCGCCTAACGATAGCCCCCTGTCTGGGTCAAGGGACAGACCTCGCCAAACGAAAACCAAAGCTTTTATCGCGGTAGCTCGCATCATACTCAAAGCGATCCGCCGCACGCAGGTGCGTCAGAGAACCACTCCAGCTACCGCCACGGGCTACTCGGCTAATGACTCCACTAAGTCCAAGAGGATCGGTGCCTGGGCTTTGATTATAATAACTTGAGCCATAAACGTCCCAGCACCACTCTAAGATATTTCCGCTCATGTCGTAGAACCCCCAGGCATTCGGCGCTTTTTCCGCGATTGGATGCGTTTGACTATTCGAGTTACCGCTGTACCAACCCACCGAGCCGGCATCATTGCTCCCAGCGTAGAGCAGGTCTGTGCCCGCGCGAGCGGCATACTCCCACTCCGCTTCGGTCGGCAGCCGGTAGCCCTCGCAATCGTACGGGTTGCCACTCGGAAAGAGCACCGATACCGTGCTTCCGCTCTCTACGCCGGAGAGCTCGAAGCATGGTTCAAGGCCTTCAGAGACAGATAATGCATTGGCGTAGGCCAGCGCCTCAAACCAATTTACCTTCTCTACCGGGCAATCTGCGCAACCACTGAAATGCGATGGGTTTGTGCCCATCAGCTCCAAGTATTCCGACTGCGTCACCTCGGTCTCAGATAGCCAGAACGCGCGCGTTAGCGTCACCACGTGCGCCGGCGACTCATCCGATCCACACGAGCTTTGACCCGCAGTGCACCCCATTGTGAAGGTCCCCGCTGGAATCAGTACAAATCCGTCCGGGACATCCTTGCACTCGCCATTCACGCAGGTCTTACTCGCAGCGGTGCAATCTATGCCGCCTTCTACGAAGCCCGAGCCGTCGGCATTACAGATGGTAGCAATTGATCCGTTACATGCGGGCTCGGATGGTGCACAGACCTGCGCTAAACATGCGCCTTCGGCACAATATTGGCTGTCACTGCAGCTCTCTACATCCGTGGCGCTGAGACCATCGCCAGCACAGGTTTTGACCACATTGCCGTCGCAGAAGGTCGTGCTCGGCGCACAGAGTTGGTCTTGGCAGCTTCCATCGAAGCATTTCAGCCCGCTCGCTGTGCAGTCTGTGGTTTCTATCACCTGAAGGCCGTCTTCCGTACAGTTCGTGGCCACATCGCCATCACAGCTCAGGCCAGGCGTGCAGACCCAGGGTTCGCATGTGGGTGCACCACCAGGAACGAGGCACGTTGTCTCTGATGGGCACGCGACTGGAGTCGCAAACGCATCCCCCACGCTATTGCATGTGACCTTCGAATTATCACTACATGCCCCCTGTCCTTGCGCACAGATATCCAGAGTACACATCCCGGTCGTGTCAACGCCCGTGGCCCTACAATGGTAGATATCTGGGCAATCCTCATTGACAAGACACTGAGCGCACTTGCCTTTGGCGCTATCACATAGGAGCCCAAGGCTCGTGCAGTCCTTATCGCTACTGCACGGAATGTAGGTACGGCACTGGCCCGCTTCGCAAAGCTGGTCGCTGTCGCAGTCGTTGTCGCCGAGGCAGTTCACACACCGATTAGTTGATTTGTCGCAGACCTCATCGGGTCCACAGTCTGTAGAGTTCTGACAGCTTGAATAGTCAATACATGCTTTTCCGATACAGTCTTGACTGTCTTCACAGTCGGCGTTGGTCACACACGCAGCACACTCACCAATCGACGCGTCGCAAATGGGCTGGTCTTCATTGTGCGGACCGACAGCTTCGGTGCAATCTAGTGAGTTGCTGCACTGGGTGTAAGCCTGGCATATATACGTCACGCAGTGTTCTGACGGGGCGCACTCGTCGTCTGTGAGGCAAACGACGCATTCTTTCGTGAGGGGATCACACACTTTATCTTTGCTAGTGCAGTCCTTGTCAGACTCGCAGAGCGTCCCCGCCCCGTCTGTGCCGTCTTGTCCATCCGTAGTGTCTGCACCGTCTTGTCCATCCGTAGTGTC
>PKDL01000425.1 GCA_002863065.1 Pseudomonadota bacterium | reverse complement strand
GTGACGCGGACAGCGTAGTTACGCAAAGTTGCCAAGCCCCATTTCTACCGTATCTTCTGTATAGACCACTGATCAGAACTAGTCATCCTCGCAGAATGCATCCAAAATGTTGTACGCTGACGATACTGGATGGGGAGACCAATGGTCGTTGACTTCTTCAAAAATCTTGTTCGATATCGCGTTGAGGGCGCTCGAGCGAAAGCACAAGCCAAGGTGTATGGCGTGAAAGCGCGCGCACAGAGCAAAGCTGCTGCCAAATTTAATCAAGCGATTGATGCGCCCTTAAATAAAGCGAAAGCGAAAGCTCAAAAAGCCGCGGGTGGAGCTAAACAGCGAGCACAGGATGGCAAGCCGCGAAAACGCGCCGCAGCTAATAAACCTGCTACCAGGGCAAAACAGAATAAAGGCGGAGGAGATTCAATGGGATGGTTCTCACGTAAGAAGGACAACGGTGAATCCTCACAAGCCGGCGCGTATCAAGAGGTAGAGATGACTCCAGCGGACAAAACTGTTGCCATCGATGTCTCAAGCCTCGTTGATGATCGCTCACAAGATGTTGTCGGTTGGATTGTCTGTCTAAATGGGGCGCTGCGAGGTCGAGATTTCCGATTAGTGACGGGGCGAAACGTGATTGGAACGGCTGCAGACTGCGACGTAGTGTTGACCGACCCGTACCTTTCTTCCAAGCACATGGCGATCCGACATGAAAACGGTGAATTTCTCCTGATCGACCTCGACTCTACGAATGGCTCATTCGTCAATGACCGCCGGATCTCCAAGACAGAGCTTATAGATAACGACAAAATACGTATTGGTCGGACAGAGCTAAAATTCAAATCGCTCTTTTAGGCCCGCACCCCGCTCCATTTTGGAGGGATGCGTTCGTTTCACCCAGGTGGCGATCTACGCTATCACCTACCGCAAAGTTTAGATTACTGGCGGAGCATTTTCAGGGTTCGCCGCATCCAGCGACGGGACTTCGGACCGGGTCGATAGCGCAAAGCGCTCTTCAGAACCGCAATAGAGCGCTCCTTTGGAGCGCGCGCAATGTATGCATCCAAGCTGGCAAGTACCTTTGAAACGCGAGAATGTCGTCGATGGATGTAGTTACGAAGCCGCTCACCAGCACGGGATGTATCTTTGTGGCGGAATATCCGATCCAATCCACGGATACGCCGCGGCAATGACTTTGGTGACCATGCCGTCGAACGAGGTCTTTCCACTGCCTTTCGTTCAATGGGCGGTGCTGCTGCTTTATCGCCCTTCAAATCGCCTAGCACCTCCTCTTCAGCGAACAGCTCAGAATCAGCACTTTCTTTTGGCGGCGGATGGCTTCCAGGAGCAGCCGCCTCGGAGGGCATGCCCCGCTGTACATCCTCGAATGGTGCGTCGTCAGGAAGGCCGGTTTCGATGGATTCTTCTTCGTCTGCCAATTGCGCCGATACGGTGCGAGCAGGCTCTATTGGCAGGTCGTCACCTTCGAGAGCCGCAACAACTGCGCGAGCTTCAGCCAATCGACGAGCGGCATCAGCACCCGCCCAACTGCGAATTTCCGAGGCATTAGGTATTGACTCTACGCTCATGCGTGCCCAGAAACTGGCGTCAAATTCAGATATGGAAGCATCGGAAACTTCAATCGCTTCAGGCGCTACCGGCACAGCCTTCTCGGACGAATCCCCACCAGACAACCATGAACTCAACCCAAATGCGATGAGGCCAACAGCTGCTACGCCAGCTAGCCAGGACCACCGTTGATTTTCCAACGAGGGGAATTGACGGGTTCTACTAGACGAGGCCAACCCGTCAGTATCCATGGAAGGCGATGGCCAAATCGGATTGGGCGGCCGGTGCTCGTTTACACTCCGACCAGAACGAGCAAGTAATGCCGCCACACCGCTCGATGACTCTACGGCAGGCCGAATTGGCTCCTCAGCACGAAATTCTCGGGTGGGCGCTTCCCCAGACTGCACAATTTGCACGCTAATGGCTCGATGCCGAGGCCCTTGGTCTGCGGCTTCCACAAGACGACGAGCCGCAACCGCGGGGACAAAGGATGCAACATACCGCGCAATGTCTGCTAGCGGCACAGAAGCCGACAATGGTGCGTTCGCGAGTAAAAATCGGTCGCCAGGCTCGAGAGGAATTTCACCCGGTAGTATCTCGATGTGCGGCATTTCGCCCTGGCCCAATAAGGCAGACGTCTCGTCCTTCTCATCCGAGATGGGCTGCGCCTCAACGCTCGCATCTGCGAACAAATCGCGGACTTGACCATTTCGTACCAAAAACAGGCGAATGTCGCCGCAACGTACAGCAAATAGGCGATTTTTGCGTACCAGGACGGCAACGGCTTGTGCCCAAGCATCAGTGAATGCACTCACCGAACGGCTGCGAGTACGGAGTACATCAGCCGAGTGTGCGAGAGCAGCCGCCAATCGCTCATGTGGCTCATCGATCTCTGCGTTACGGAAATGAGCCAACACGGCACTGACCGCGAGTCTACCCTCAACGCGTCCACCTTCACTACCGCCCATACCTTCGCCGAAAACGAAGAGTGAGCCCAGGTACAGATGTGCGCAACCCATGACACATGGGTTTGTCCGCCCTTCTAATGCAGGTGACGCAAAGTCACCAACTGTCAATCTCATATCCCGCATCTCGCGCGGCATCATAGATAGCGGGCTGCGCGGTGTAAACCACCGAATTGATTGATTTCAGAACATGCTTTGTGCACTAGAGTTAGCGAGATTCGCCCACAACTTTTCCACTGCTAGGCTGCCGAAGGCTGATGGAAAAACGGTTTTTTTCAACATGGATACCGCCTCTTGAGAGGCTTCCTCTGAGGGGGCATGCAAATGTGTTTAGCAAGATTAGAAATCGACACCGACCCGAGTGGTAATCGTCTGAATCCCGCCGGAGAGTAACGCCTCTATCCCTATCGAGACCAAAGTCACCTTGACCTCAACGCCGAGTGACACCCGATGGCGAACGATGTCAGAGATTGGAAGTACGTTGAAGCTAGGGGTAGTCGCCCCATCGTCGAAATAACCCACCACATTTGTCGTGGCGCGTACATACAAAAGGCTATAACCAGCATACGGGACAAAAGCGACGGCACCACCGAGACCAAAGGATTTAGAAATGACGAAGTCTGAGCCAACCATCAACATATTGAGGTCCCGGTTGCCCAGCGCAGTGAACACCGATACGCGGACCGCCATGTCGGGAATGTAGCGATAGCCTTCAATCAAGGCATACTTTAGTCCAAGGCCAATGCCCCACATATCCCCTGTTGGCATATACGTCACGGTGCCGCCGAGCTCGAAGCTGAACGGGAGGCCCTTTCGCACCTGCAACTGTAGAGATGTAAGCGAACCGTTCATATCGGGATCCGCGTTGCGCCACGCGGATGAGTCGGATCTCACCAAGGTATTCGATACCTCAAGGCTCAGGTCAAAACCTAAAGCGCCTAAGCTCGCAGCGGGACCGACACGCTTTGGCCCGAGGGCCTCACCAAGGTCGCCAGCAAGCGTTTCAAACTCAGAGGTGAGCCCATTACGCACGATATTCGTCAAAGAAATATCATCCGCTGAAGATGCCGCTGGCAACCAGCAACAGAGCAGCATGATGCTAGCTAGCATGCGAATACGTCGCTTCACTCGTGTGGCTCCGATGATTCTTCTGATGTTAGGTTCGACTCCACTGAGGCTAGCCTAGACTCAATAGCAGCTAGTCGCTCGCGAATCTGGGCGAGGTCACCGCCTGGTGAGTTGAGCTGGCTTAGAGTACCAGCCATCGTCCGCATGCTCTCGTCTACCTTGCGTTGGAGGTCGTCATAGGCACGTGTTGTATTGTCAACAAAATATGTCAGACGGTCCCGAGCATCTTCCTTGACGGCTATCGCCGCATTGACGCGTTTTTCGGTCCCCGTTCGAATATTCTCCACAGGCTGCCGAATGGTTTTCTCTATCAGCTCGCCACCAGACTGAATCAAATGCCGCAGCGTAGAGAGTGGAAGGGACTTCTTCTTTCGCTTCTCTGCTTCGAATAAGATCTGAGCCAACGTCATAGCTGTTAGGTCTTCGCGGGTCGTATTGTCGACGATGCGGACTTCTTCGCCCTGCCGGACGAGCTCAGCAACCTCATCAAGCGTTACATAGCAGCTCTGAAGAGTGTCGTAGAGCTTCCGGTTGGCGTACCTCTTGATGGTGCGTACCACCGGCGTACTGTACCCAGCCCAGAGTATGTCTGGCAAGCAACCAACGGCCCAATGGCTGCTTACCAACATTCCTATCTTGTAGTCTTTGCCAAAAATGTAGGACTGCGGCACCCTGCATGCCATGGCATCAACCAGGTACGATCGGAATTACCATTGACGTCCTCAATAGTTCGACCTATCGAAGATGCCACTGCGCTTGAGACTTTCGTATCTCGTAGCGCGCGGAGCATGTCCTACAACTAAGGGAGCCTGGAGCTCAACCAATGCAGAATTTGGAAGCGACATTCAAAGACCGAATGAAGTCAGCCATGAAGTCTAAAAACAGAGACGAATTGGATGTTATCCGAGCGATCCGAGCAAAAGTCGGGGAAGAAACCAAGAAAGAGGGTTTCGAAGGTGAGATCGACGATGCGCTCTACTTGCGAATCATTGCTGCCTATTCGAAAGCTATGACGAAAGCACAGAAAGAATTCCTCAAACTTGGCGCCGCTGGAGCGGAGAATGCAGCCAAATTAGGTTTTGAGGTAAAATACCTTTCGGAATTCCTGCCCAAGAAACTGGACGAGGCAGGCACCAGGCCGCTTGTTCAAGCGGCGATTGCCGCTTCGGGCGCTACGAGTAAGAAACAACTCGGTATGGTCATGGGCCACGTAATGAAGCTACATCGCGATAGCGTAGATCCCGCGCTAGTCCGAAAAGTCGCAGATTCACTGTTATCCTAGCACCGTGAACTCTCAAACGTGAGCGAAGCAGAATGGTTTTACCTTTACTAACGCAGATCACAGACGCCCCATCGCCTGTACGGAAATACGCTTTCCAGCGTTTGCAAGGATAGGGTGGGCCCATGACGCTGGACCAACTCGATGTAGGCATGTCTGCAGCGGTGGTAAGTATCGGGCCGGGGGGCCATGGAGACCGCCTCATGGAAATGGGACTGATACCCGGCACGCAGGTTCGGATAATTCGCCGTGGAGCTTGGCATGGTCCACTACAGGTATCTTTACGTGGAGCAATTCTTTGTATCGGTGCAAATGAAGCGAAAACGGTGACTATTGGTGCGCTAAATACCCATGACGACAGCTGAATCTAAAGACAGGGTTCGAGTCGCATTCGTCGGCAATCCGAATACGGGTAAAACCTCGATATACAACAGTCTCACGGGAGCAAGAGGCAAAGTTGCGAACTACCCCGGCATTACGGTGGAACGCAGAAGTGCAACTATCCAACGGAAAGGTCGGACCTACGATATCGTCGATTTACCAGGCTGCTACAGCCTGATCGCACGCTCGTTAGATGAAAAAATAACGCATGATGAGTTATCGGGTCATACTGCGTCTCGCCCTGACGTCATCATAGCGGTGGTAAGCGCTACTCAACTTGCGCGGCAGCTATATCTCACTCTCCAGCTACTGGAACTACAAAGACCACTCATCGTAGCGCTAAACATGATGGACCTTGCCGAAAAAGACGGGGTTGAAGTTGATGTTGATGCACTTTCTCAGGCGTTAGGAGTACGAGTCATACCGGTGGTTGCAGTTGATGGTTCAGGACTCGAAAGACTCCTCGTCGCGGCAGACCAAGCGCTCACGGGCCATCCTCTACTGGCGCTAGCACCCAATGATGCCAAGGCCGTCGCGGGCGTACAGACGGCACTGCGAGCAGCAGCAAAGCCGGCTTCGGTTGGCGATGCATTGTGGCTCATGACAAGCGTAGATAGCGCAGTCGCGAAGGAGGCTGAACTTTGCCGAGATGCACTGGACGCTGCTCAACGTCTCACAGCCATACATCCCGACCCAATGCGGCCATCGGATTTGAAACGCCGAATCATCGCCGCGCGCTACAAAGAAATTGACCGTATCCTGGCGAACGCAGTCACCTCGAAAGGGTCTAGCAGAGGCCCCGACGAGTCAAAAATCGACGCAGTGCTCACACACCCCGTGTGGGGACTCTTGTTCTTCGCCATAGCCATGCTGGTCCTATTCCAGGCGGTATTCACCTGGTCTGATCCATTAATTGGCTGGGTCGAAGCAGGCGTGTCTGCAGTTGCCGTTTCCGTAACGAAAGTGCTCCCCTCCGGACTGGTACAGTCGATGATCGTCGACGGGCTGATACCAGGAATCGGTAATGTGTTGGTATTCCTACCTCAGATCATCATTTTGTTTCTTGCAATAAGCCTACTCGAAGACAGCGGCTACATGGCCCGCGTGGCCTTTATTTTAGACCGTTTAATGCGTTCAGTTGGGTTGTCAGGACAGTCGTTCGTACCTCTGATGTCATCATTTGCCTGCGCAATTCCTGGCGTCATGGCTGCGCGGACAATTCCAACCCATCGCGATCGGATGGTAACCATCGCGATTGCTCCGCTCATGAGCTGTAGCGCAAGACTCCCAGTTTACACGCTGGTAATCGGCGCGGTTTTTTCTACATCGGAGCCCGTTTTGGGAATTTTGTCTGTCCCCGGCCTCATTATTACGGGGATGTACTTCACGGGAATCGCCGCAGCATTTTTTGTCGCCAAAGTACTCAAAGGACTCACGCTCCAAGGCTCTGCTCCGCCGTTGTTACTCGAATTTCCTCGTTACCGAAGACCACGCGTCAGAGACGTTGCCCGGGTACTTGCAGACAGATGCTGGATTTTTATAACTCAAACCGGACGTGTAATCATCGTGCTTTCCATATTGCTTTGGGGAGCGATGACATGGCCAAACAGCCCGTTATCCAGCAGTGAGAAAGCCAGCATCGAACAGCATGCGTTGACTAAAGGAACAGATGTCGACATTGCACTGGCGCGAGCAGAAGAAAAGCACCGACTCATCAATTCGGCTGCTGGCCAAGCTGGTCTATTCATAGAGCCCATCATTGAGCCCCTTGGGTTTGATTGGAAGCTCGGCATCGGGCTCATCGGCTCTTTCGCAGCGCGGGAAGTCTTAGTGAGTACCTTGGGGCAAGTGTATGGGACAGGGTCCTCCAGCGATGAAGAGAGTCCATTGCTTAGACAGGCCATGCTCAGTGATGTCGACCCTGCTACCGGCAAGCCAAGATTTACACCACTAGTGGGACTAAGCCTGATGGTATTCTTCGCAATCGCAATGCAATGCCTCAGCACATTCGCAGTAGTGCGCAAAGAAACCAATAGCTGGACCTGGCCGCTTACTATGCTGCTAGGTTACAATGCCCTCGCATGGCTTGCGTCATTTGCTACGTACCAAATTGGTACTGCACTAGGTTGGGGCTAATATGGAGTCTGCTGGGATACAAGAGGCCATAGTGTTCGTAGTCCTGGGTCTTGCTGCCTGGAGCGGAATACGCATGGTCTGTAAACCTTCGCACATGGGTTGCGGTTCTTGTA
>PKDL01000354.1 GCA_002863065.1 Pseudomonadota bacterium | reverse complement strand
CCTATCGCGGAGCCTAAACCCATCACGGAACCAGAACCTATCGCGGAGCCTGAACCCATCACGGAACCAGAACCTATCGCGGAGCCTGAACCCATCGCGGAGCCTGAACCGACGCCAATTGCAGAGGCAGAGCCCGTCCTAGAGCCCGAACCCACCGCGGATCAAAAACCCATCGCACGTTCGGAGTCTGTCGTGGAAGGAGACGCCGTCGCAGAGCCGGAACCGAACGCGGAACCTCTCGATGAATCAGCTCCAATGACCGAGCAAATACCTATTGACGACACAGTAGCTCAGGCGCCGGCAATATCGCCGAGTACTTCGGACAGACCAGTCGATAGCTCCACTATATTGTCGACGACGGACGGGCCACGCTGGATGCCGATTACGGGGTGGACCACCCTGGGCATCGGCATAGGAGTGTTGGGAGGGGCTATCGCCACGAGCGTTCTCACACAAAGCAAAGTCGACGACATCCGTGCGCTTTACGACCAACCGACGTCAACCAATGCGCAACGAGACGCACTCAGGTCGGAAGCAAAAGACCTTCAGCTGATCACGAACATATTGTACCCGATGGGCGGTGCGTTCGTTGCTGCTGGAGTTACGCTATTAGTTTTAGACATGATGTCTAAGCCCGGCGAATCATCGCTTGGCGATACAATGCAGCTGGGTGCTATCCCATTACGGGATGGAGGTATGATGCTGCAGACAACAGTCGAGTTCTAACGATGACGTTGGACAATGAAGGAAGGCGCAACGTGTTGCGAATTGCTCGGATAATCCTCTCATGCTGCTTGCTAGTAGCTTTCGGTGGTTGCGAACTAAATCTTGACGACCTACCCAATACCCCTGGAGAACAAGTCCCCACGGATACATCGGGAGATGGTTCATCCGTTGAAGAGGATGGTGCTTCCACCAGCGCTGTAGATGTCTTCAATCCCATCACTGCATGTGGTGGCTTGCCAACCTGCAGACGCCAAGGGATATGCGCTGACCTTCCAGAACCCGAATGTATCGATGATGGTGATGGAGGGTTCGTATGGGACTGTAAATATACCGATGAACAAATCCCGAGTGATGAGCTCTGCGACGGTGAAGATAATGACTGTGACGGGGTAATTGACAACGTCCCGGATTTACCTCTAGGACAGACTGAAGTCGATTGTGGTCAAGGGGTCTGCGCTGGTGCTCGTGCAAGATGTGTCGTTGGTACATGGCAATGCGACTTCTCACAGACAGCAGACTGGCAAGGTGGACAGGAAACTCTCTGTGACGCCCAAGACAATGATTGTGACGGAGAGATTGATGAGGGCATAACCGCCGATCCGGCAGATCCGAGTGTATGCGGTTGGCAGGGCGTCTGCGCCAACGCTCCGCTCGTCGAATGCAACTCCAATGTCGTGGGCCAAGCAAGCTGGAACTGCTCAGACGAAAAAAAGGGGGAAGCCATAGGGTTTTCCATTATCGAGCAATGCGACGGGCTAGATAATAATTGCAACGGGGACATCGATGAAGCTGTGCCGGCGAACCCAGCTGCATGTAAGACGGACGGTGTTTGCAACACAACGACTCCCCTTGCTGCATGTACGGACGGCTCGTGGACCTGTGATTACAGTCCGCTAGGCGCAGCCTATCAAGACATTGAGGCCTCGTGTGACGGACTGGATAACGACTGCGACGGGCTTACGGACGAAGGCCAGCTATCGCTGAGTCAGACTGACTGCTCAGACCCCAAGCTGGGCGTCGGTGTTTGCGGTTCAACTGGGGTAATCCCAATTTGTATAAACGGTACGGTCGCATGCATTTTTGATGCTGTAATCGGCTTCGAGACCGACGAGAGTATCTGCGATGGCGTGGATAACGACTGCGATGGCCAAACCGATGAGTCCGATACAGTGCTGCCCCCAGTTGGTCAGTGTACTAACATCGGCGCGTGTTCAACCGGCCTATCCGCCGTGTGCGGTACCAATGGTTGGGAATGCAACTACGCCAACAGCCAGTACGAGGCAGGATCGGAGACGTCATGCGATAATATCGATAATGACTGCGACGGACTCACCGATGAAAATATCGTTTTGGACGTTGAGCAGTGTGCTAAGCCAGGAACGACCCAACTAGAGGGTGTCTGTGTAGGGCAGCCGATCACTGCAGCATGCGTGGGCGGTGCTCCGGTCTGTAACTACGGCTCCGTTGCAGCCTACCAAGACGAAGAAACGCTATGCGATAATCTCGACAATGACTGTGACGGTGTGACTGACGAGGGGCTTGAGAACTTAGAAGACTTTCCGATCGGCGCCTGCCAAACAGCGGGTGTATGCAGCCAAGGTGTTCTAGCTAGTTGCAATGCCGGCACTTGGATATGTGACTACAACCTCGTCGTAGGCTACGAATCGGGTGATGAAACCAGTTGTGACCTGAAGGACAACGACTGCGACGGCTTCATTGACGAAAACATTACCACTAACGACAGCGACGTTTGCAACGCAGGGGTATGCGCCACCGGCGGGGCCGCTTTATGCATGGAAGGGGAATACCGTTGCGATGTTGCGAATGTCATCGGCTTTGAAAACCCGGAAGTCAGCTGCGATGGCTTGGATAACGACTGTGACGGAAGCACAGACATTGGTACATGCCCGCTTCTAACCCAGTGTATCGCCTCATCAAGTTGCCAAGAGGGCCTTCAATGCTCAGAGACACCAGATGACGATGCGCCAAGTTGCTGTGTTGAAGCGGGGTATTGCCCGCTTGCGGACTGCACAGGACAAGTATCCGCTGGTACCAGTATCTGTTCGTCAGGAATCGAAGAGAACGTCGAAGTCGTTCAGGTGGTTGAGTGCTTACAGACCGGGTGGTCCGACACCCCCGTAACCTGCTCAACGGGTGCTTGCGTCGATGGCGAGTGCGCCGAATGCGCCCCGAATTCAGCTTTGTGCTCTGATGGACTACAGATTATCACCTGCGACGGCGAAGGAACTATACAAGGAACCGAGGCCTGCAGCGGGGGTACCACTTGCGCCCCTGGATACCCTGGAGTGTGTATGACTCATGCGGACCAGCAAGCGGATACTAGTTCTGATTCCTACTTCGCGAGACGCCCTGCCATTATCGCAACCGGGGTGTCAGCCACTCTGCTCGGATACGAGCAAGAAGATGTCGATGGAGAGTCCGACGGCTGGCTTCGTTCCTTGGATGGAGGCCTCGACAACTCATTGTTTGGTAATGCAGGCCCGATCCAGAGCCTTACGCAAATAAGCACCACCTCAGCGCGGGACATAGCCCTCGGCCGAATCAATGGCCAGTACGCATTAGGAGTCTGGAGCCAGGGGAACAACCAAGATGAGGGCGAAATCAAGGCGAGAATCTTTGATTACACCGGAAGTACGGTGTCCGGAGTAGGTTCGCCGCTAACGGTGAATACTGCCGATCCGCTGGTGCAGCGCTACCCAGCAATCGCCATGTTTGGGTCGAATAACGCACTTGCAACTTGGGAGTCCTTATCGAATGGAATCTCCGGCGAAGGTCTAGATATCCGGGTTCGGCGACTTACAATTCAGTTTGGCACAACGCTCAATACTGCGGGTGTAGAAACCATTGCGAACACAACGATTGCTAACGAGCAACGGGAACCCCAGATTACCAGAGTCGGCGCAACCACTGCACTCATCGCATGGACGAGCGAAGACCAGGACTTTGTAGGAACCAGCGGATTATATGGACGCATTTACAGTCTAAATACCGGCAGCTTCACTACCCTGGAGACACGTCTGAACGATACGGTTGCGGGTAACCAAGCGCAGCTAGCAGTGGCAAGACGTTCGAATGGTGGCATCGTTGGTATCTGGCAATCCGATCATCAAGGCGACGGGGATATTTTCATTAGAACCTTTAATTCAGCACTAGTGGGAACCAATCCCGAAGTTTGTATTACCGCGAATGAATTTGGAGGTGGAGCGGCTGGAATCCAGCGGCATCCAGATGTTGTTGTAACCAACGATGGCTCGATTGTAGCCGCTTGGGACGACGCATCTGGGGAAGCGAACGGAGGAGCCGTGTTCTTGCAGCAATTCAGAGATGACCTAACCCCCGTAGGCAATGCACGATTGGTCAACGGCCCCAATGCAGTCACAGGCGACCAGTTGCGTCCAGCACTCGCTCCGGCAAGAGACCTTGGTAATCAACGATTCTGGGTAGTTGTCGCATTCGAACATGGTAATGCGAATGGAATAGGAGTACCGGGTGTTTTCGTAAAGCCCATGGTTCTAGCACCGTAGGAATACCCTACCCACTAGCCCGACGGCCAATAACCGTTACACATTCATCCGCCTTCGAGCTCCACGCGGACACGTCTCGGAAACCTGCGAATTCTAGCAGCTCTCTCAAATCTGTCTGTCGATACACCCGGACAAAGGACTGATGAGCCCTTTGGCGTCCGTCAATATGGAGGTTCCACTGGGTAGTCATCACTCTAGACGACCTATCGTAACGACGCCGCTCGACGCATATCCCCCCATCGCCATCCACGTGCTTTACAGTGCCGGTCGTCAACTGAGGCTCTCTTGTCTGTACCAATAACCACCCACCAGGCCGCAGGAGGTGGAGAATAGTCTGCACGAGCAGTACGTCGACGAGTGGCGCCTCGTGGTACCCAATCAGAGCAAATATATCGAATACAGCATCATATTCGCCGAGCTCCAACGCATCGGCTACCGCATTTGGACTAGGTCGCTGACCGCTAGTCTGAGCAGCAATTATGTGGTCTTCAATACATGCGAGAATATCAATTGCCCGTAAATCCAGAGGTACTTCTGATTGCTGTATCCGGCGACGTACAAGATGACGGAATGCGGCACAGTGCTCCACGCCCACCACATCGTATCCCTTTGCAATAAGTGGCAATAGGTGGCGGCCAGTGCCGCAGCCAAGGTCCAGGATACGGTCTCCAGTACCCGCTTCAACTAACTCTAGTATTTCATCAAGTTCCTCGGCAGCGGAGGCCCAAACTGCTGGCGAAAAAAGGAAGCGACCTACATCGCGCCAAAAGACCTCGTTCTGCCACCACCGAGTCATCAGGCCTCGAACGCAGACCGGTCCGTGAGAATAATGGGACCGTCTTCAGTAATTGCGATGGAATGCTCGAAATGTGCGCTGGGTTTTCTGTCCCGAGTTACGACGGTCCATTCGTCCTCGAGCGTTTCTACTTGGTGGGTCCCCAGGTTTACCATCGGTTCGATCGCTAAACACCAGCCTGGTTTGAGCCGAGGTCCCGTGTGCGGACGACCAAGGTTGGGCACTTGCGGCTGCTCATGCAACTTAGTTCCAACTCCATGACCACAATACTCTCGGACCAACCCGTAGCCATGAGGCTCCACATAAGACTGTACTGCGTAGCTTATGTCGAAAAGCCGATTACCCACCACGCATGCATCAATTGCCTGATAGAGCGACTTCTCAGTCACGTCTAAAAGATGCAGTATGTCTTCAGGCACTTCTCCAACCGGTATCGTGATCGCTGAATCACCGATATAACCTTCCAGTGTCGCACCGCAATCCACACTGATGACGTCTCCTGATTTCAGGCGACGTCCGGAGGGGATACCATGAACCACCTCTTCGTTTACTGATGTACATAACGTGGCTGGGAAACCACGGTAGCCCTTGAAGGTAGGAGTCGCACCGTGACTGCGGATATTGTCCTCGGCCATGGCATCTAGTTCCTTCAGCGAGACACCGGGACGCGCCATTTTTCGGACCTTGGTTAGGGTCTCTGCAACCACCTGTCCAGCGGCACGCATCTTTACTATTTCTTTTGGCGATTTTCTTATGATCATGTCGACCTACCCTGTCATGGGCGGATACTGTCCGCATCGAGTAACGCCGTAGGTATATACCTTGCTGGCGCTGAACGCATCATATACCATGCGCGGCCGGACTGGGGATGCGTAATATCACCCAACCCGGGAGGAAATCGTTGAAAAATCTGGCCGGCAAAAAGGTTTGGGTGATTCAGTTCGATGACGACGAGAACTCAGTAATTGGTATCGTCGAAGGAATCGAAAACGGATTCATTGCGCTACGAATGGACCATGAGAGCGAGCCTACGCTCTACGTAAACCTACAAAACGTAAAAGAAATTGAAGTGTTCCGAGCCAATGGAGATGGGGAACTACGGATTCTACGCTTCCCTGACTCCGAGTCCCGAGATAAGGGTCCTCGCCGTCCAGAGCTCTAGGCTGATATCCCTTTTTAGTCAGATTCCACCGGCCGGAATTCCTCTCGTAGAATTTGCCTCATCCGTTCTAAAGATTTTCTCGTCTTTTCGGTCCATTGCCCGTCAGCAGCGCCCAATCGATCACTCATGGATAAATTACGCTCATATACATCGATTGCCTGGACTACTAGGTGCTTCACGTGGCCTTTCAACTCTTCAAAATAAATTCGCCGTTCACTGTCATCGAGCTCACTCGGAACTTCAGCCGACATCATGTCATCGTAAAAGGTCTCATATAGTTGTCCGAGACGATATCCTGCGGCCACAGCCCAACGCTTATGATTGAACCGCACGCATGCGAGATATGCACTGTGACTCTTCAAAAAAAATGCCGACTTATCCATCAAATCGCGTTTCATCGTGTCGACTGGTAATCGGAATCTCACAGAACTGAACAAAGCTCGGTACACCTCTCCGACCAAATACTGAGCCATCGAAATATACCTCGTATCCTTGAGCGAAGGCATCCCTACGTGCTTACGGTAATCCGCAAGAGCCGCTTTGAACTGCCGCTCCGCTCGAGCCCATCGCCCCTGCTCGTATTCGGCCCGGCCCCACCGGACACGAGCCTCAATACGACGACGAACCGACAGCGCTCTCTTACCTCTCTGAAAGAGCTCCCGACTAACTTTCGAAAGTTCATCCCAACGATGTAGCTCTTCAAGGCAATGTCCTATTTCGAACAGTGCATCCCATGCGTCAGCCGACGTACCCATTCGGCGTCGTGCGTCTCGGAACATCGCCAATGCTTTGGTCCATAGCTTGAGATTTACTAGACACAGGCCAGCGTTATAGCTGGAGTGTGCGGCATATTTCGAACCAGGGTACGCCTCAACAATCTCTTGAAACAACTCGAGTGCCTGCTTGTACCTAGCACGAGTAAAGTACTGACTAGCGGCCTTGAAGAGCTCCCGAGCGTTGGTCACTTCAACCCGTCCGTCTGGTGTACTCTTCAAAATGAGGGGCTCAAGTTGTATCGCTGGCCCTGGATTGCTTGGCGACGTGGTCTTACAACCCACAATGACAACCATGCACATGAGAATGACCAGTATATAAGCTCGTACTAGCCGCAACGTCTACCGGCTCCTGTCGTTCACTCTATTATAGGCTACATCCCGAGGTCGGTGTTCGGTCACAGCAAATTACGAGCTCTGCAGCCAATCCGAAATAATATTCGAAGCGGAATCTAACATTACTCCGTCGAGCTGCTCTCCAGTTGAAAGCCGCTTCAATGAGACGCATCCCTTCGCACTTTCGTCTGGGCCAGCGATGACCACTACCTCAGCACCGCAGCGAGATGCAGCCTTGAACTGTTTAGAAAACTTCTGCCC
>PKDL01000199.1 GCA_002863065.1 Pseudomonadota bacterium | reverse complement strand
AGCGCGCATTGGCACTTCGAACCCGGCGACAAGATCCGAAGCCGGGAGCAATCGACCGTCTCGATCCAGCCCCGGGGTGGATGTCGTGGTCTGAGTCACTGGTGTCTCAACTTGCTGGCGCACAATCGAGGGGTGGCTCAATGGTATTGGGTCAGCCGCCGTATCACGTCCGCATCCACTACCGGTTACCATCAACAGGACGACCGAACATATCTCTATACGGTGTGTGGCGATCACAGAGACTGGACCTGTCCCCAACTGACCCCGAGCACCTGTAGCGGTGGCCTCGTGAGTTCTTTCGCAAACCGATTAATATTGGCGGTAGAACTTCCTTTAGGAGTGGCAGCACCATTCGTTTGGCCAACAGAGCCTGTTTGCACAACGAGCTCCAGCTTGCCCGGCTTCGCCTGATTCAACGCAGAATTACTGCCACTACCCGGCGCCCCAGCCAATGCTCCAGCACCAGCGGCGTTGCTTACTCCGCTAGTTCCAGCACACGATGGTCGATTCACGATAGTTGCTCCGTACGGTATCGAGTTCGTGAGCTCCTGATATTCCACCGTCTTCTTGTCGCCCTGTGCGTCCACAAGCTCATACTTCGGTATGGGATTTTTACTTGCGTCACCGTTGAGAAAATCCAATCCCCAAATCCGACCTACTCCGACGTTGCACGCATTCACGGCATCCGGTTCGTAGCTCGTAAAATAGGTAATATTTCCAAAAATCATCGGTTTGCTGGTCAGAGTCTCTCCCGCGTTTAGTACCCGCCGCCAATTCACACTCGCACTCACATCCCCCACCCCGCCTGCGCCATTCAACACCACGTTCTCCCGTAGGGAATACATCACCGCAACCTGCGATAAATCGGTGGCATAGTCGAGGTCGCCCGAGCCGAAGGAAAGCGCTAGGGTACCCCGCTGTGGCAGCGGTGACATACTCGGTGCGCTTTTCAGAGGTGTCCGGTATTTGCAATCGATAGAGCCGTCGTCGATCACACCTTCATCTGCGAGGTCCTTATACACGTCGAAGAAAAACTGCATGCTCCAGTCGTTTGGGTCGGCGGCAGAGCAGTCAATACGCCATAGCTGCCCACCGGAATCTCCTACAAATAGGCGCGTCACAAAATTACCAATAAACGTATTATACGCCGCTGGGTCGCCCACCACCGTATAATCGAGCGCATTCATCGTGTTGTCTGCCGCTGTATTGTTATCAACGATGTTCGCCTTGGCGTTGCTGAATTCCTTGATCTTCCGGCCATCCTCTAGCCGCGTGACCATAAAACACTTACCGACGTCGGCTCCTGTTAGCCCTTCTGCATTACCACAACCATAAAACGCCGCCGCAACCTCGATTTTCCCAATCCCATCCGGGTTGTCGATGAACACGGTTCCAACCACCGGCTTTCCGTGGGTAAACCCAAGATTTCGATAGTCGTTCTCGTCACCCTCGGTCGCCGTCTTACAGGTGTATGTAGAGCCTGAGGTGAGATAGCAACGCCGTTCATGGTCGATTTCCCAACGTACAAATGGGTTATACGGGTCAGTCACGTCGATTGCGATCATGCCTCGTCCACCCTGTCGATATGGTGCCACCAACACGGAACGCCACTGCTCGGTCTCCGCCGTCACTTGTGCTGCACTGGTAGCCGCGGCGTTTCGCACCAGGCGAATATCCTTAAGCACCATGCGCCCGTCGGTGAGTTCGAGACGCTTCGTCGCTAACTCCTGCATTCGTCGTACCGAATACTGCGGCGCTATGGCCCAAATTTCTTCAAGCCACTTTGCTCCTGATGGTGTTCCTGGGTTCGCCGCCGTACCGTCAAATGGTTGCGACAGTAGGAAAGCATGAATGAACCCTTCGTGCGTCTGCGTATACATCACTGTTGGCCGATTCTGGATTTTCGACTGATACGCCTGAAATGATGCGATGCGGGTATCAATGGACGATAGATTCGTTTGAATAACGGGTGTTGAGTGCCATACACCACCCAGCGGTTCATGTTTACGCCGGCTTGTGGATGAGGCCGAGACCAAGTCGATCAACTGCTCGCGGAACGCACGGCGCTGCGCAGAATCGGTCGCATCCCATGCGGGCGTGAGTCGAGAACGTCGTACGCCATAGATATCCTCATCTGCCGTTAAATTAGGCAACGTACCAGTCGTCGGTATCGCCAAGACGTTAGTATCGTCGTCAAGCAGCTCGCTTGTCGTCTTTGAGAAATCATACAACTTGCCATCGAGAGCGAACTTGAGATTCCGAGGTAATGCCCTCGTTTTCAGAACGTCTTGTACTCGGGTCACTTCGCAAGGACCCGCCCCGCCACCAGAATCTTGGCAGGCTTCTGAACATTGATACGACGTCACTTCAATATGGCCAGCATAATCAATATCCGACCGTAACGCGTTCGAATACGCCGTATTGACCTGATATTGCAGGTCGGTGTTGGAATACGTCAGATTGGTAAACACGGTGTCAGTGCGGCTATGCATCCCCGGGTTCGCCTGTCCCAAGACATCTGATAAGGCAGTGGCCAATTCGGAGGCACTGGTCGCTAGATGTGCATTCGAAGTCCCGCCGGCATTCGCGATATCGTCCACTAGCGTGGTCACACCAGAATCTAGATTGAACCCGATCACATACGTCTTATAGCCCGCCTGGTAGAGCTTTTCTGCGGCCTCGACACTCGTGTCATATCCAAGCTCACCCTCCCCCATGTTGGGGCGACCGTCAGTGATGAGCAGGATGTTTTTCGGACGACATGCTGCGTACGGGTCCCCG
The DNA here is from genome assembly GCA_002863065.1 of Pseudomonadota bacterium. Lineage (GTDB taxonomy): Bacteria > Myxococcota_A > UBA9042. The sequence goes on along the minus strand of PKDL01000199.1, from coordinate 4,825 downwards.
TTATTACTGCCCGTCTTGGCAATGAGAGACTCATGGTTCTTAAACAGCCAAGCCACATCGGATAATGCGGGGCCAATGGGCGTGCCTCCGTACGGTATTGCCGCAAGCACCTGATCCTGTACCGACGCGTTATTGGTTGTAATGGATACTGGGTCATCGTTTGGGGATGGAACCACCAAGCCTCCGAAGGGCGCTTGGCCGTTCATGCCACCCAGGTTACTTGTCGAAGACACCCCGGAGACACCCTGCCCTCTAGGTCCCAGCGACCAATGGCCCACATTCGTCTCATCAGGCAAGAGATTGGTGTCAAATCCCATAAAACCAAACTTAACCCGTTCACGGTTAACGTCGAGAATGCCATCTACCGTTTGTGAACTGGATTCGGGAGTGAACCAGGGGACGGGATAGCCGGCATCAAATCGGTCTGCTGGCCTCTGTCGCTCACGGCACCAGAAATCATTGAATGTACCGGTGAGCACTTCCTTAGCGATCATGTCTCGAGAAAAGGTATACGCAGTCGCTGTGTTTCTCGCCGTGGCCGGATCGTTGCCCGCAGCGATCACTACTGCGTCGTCACTGCATACAGGAGTCTCCAGTTCGGTTTGGACGTACGACATGGACCCCGACGTGTCGAGTATCACCATGAGTAGCGCAGGATGGTCTGCTAAATTGAGCTGCGCCGATGCCGTTACTGCGCAGAGCGCCATGAGCGCAGATAGTATGATTTGTATCGGTCGGCCCATCTACTGGCCTCCTCCGCCCTGCGTATAGGGTCCAATAAAAATATCACTCACGTACTGTCGAGTGCTCTGACGCACAATGCTGGCGGCAGTAGCACTACCTGTTCCATCATGTCCGTAGTATCCGCTAGTTGTGACTCGGTACTGTTTCCAAATGAACTGCTCATTCATCGGGTAGCCCGGCACTCGATTCGTGTCCGACGGAAGGGAAAACGTCGATACAAAGCTCACTTTGTCTATCGTAACTGGCGTCGCACCAAATGATGTCTCGTAATTCTCCGCCGCAGCCGCACCAACAGCCGGGAACTTAAAAAATGGGTCCGCTACATCCGTTAGCTGAATCCGGCCGTTCGTTGCCGTCAAGTAGGGCGGAAACGCCTCCCCTTTCTCCACGGCCAGAATCATCGTCGAGGCAATTCCCGTCTCAGCCACACGTAATGCCACCTCACCCGCACGATAGTTACCCACCTGCTTGAGCTCCAACATCACATTCCGAGCAGCGATAGCGCCCAGACCAGTGAGAGCCAATACGACCAGCAGCGCCACCAACATAATCGAGCCGTTTCTCGCGCTGGTGTGTGCGATACTCATCCGGCGAAAGTACCTCGGTTGGGAAGGTGTCATGGCCGTACTCCCCTCAAAGCTAAATTACTCAATTCCACTTTCGCCGTCGCCGTCATGACTCGGGCCGTACCCGCAAGGTTGTTATTGATTTCATACGTCCGGATCATTCGGTTTGGAATCCGCTCGATTTGCGCTAAATCGGGCTCTTCTTCCATCCCCCGTACAGAGACTGCCAGGGTCACATATCGCGCGTTGTGCACCTGCGAGCCTAACGTGCCAAGCTTCAGTAATAATTGCGCATCCGTTGTTGGGTGATAGGTGAATGCACTTGGCGAACGCAAATCGAGAGACTCATCAAACGCCCAGTCATACGCAGACAGCTCAACCACGTTATCGGCCACTATCAGCTGCGTACCGTCAACGAGATTGCCATCAATATCCACCTCTTGGCGTATAAGTGCCGTCGCTCCAATATCCGGGTTCGTAATACCAACGCGGTATTGCACAAACATGGCCGAATTAACCTGTAACCCTTCGCCAAAACCCTGGATCCCACAGCCCTGAGTGCCCGTCATTTGCGGCGGTGACCCGTCTACAGTGATAGTTCGCGTGCCGTAATCTGCGGCGGCTACCGGCATGAGGATCTCATACTGATTCTTATCCAGTATTCGAAGTACTCGGCGCTTTTGCCCAGCCCCGAACATCTGGTTCCACTCAGCTTCGCTCACCTGCTGCTCAAAAGTGAGTGTCTTCAGCGGGTCTGCAGGATCCGGGATTGGGTCGTCAGATACGATGACTGAAGAACCCACAATCGCCTTGGTGTAAAAAATCCGACCTTTACCCGCAAAGTCACCAAAAAGAGTGAAGGTGGTCGATGCCAGATTCTTATTGATGGAGGGAAGTATGACCGACTGATCTACGGGTGTTGCGGCAATGGTCAATGCCCTCGCCTCGCTAACCCCTCCGAGCCCAGGACATCGGTTCGGATCGATAGCGTAGTTCACCGACGCATTGAATCCAGCGTTCGATACATCGCGTCGTAGGTGATCCAGTGCGAATCGAGCACGTTGCTGCATCTCCAGCTGCATGCCCTGCGCGCGATACACCTTCGCCGCGCGGATATAAACAGCGTAGACCATGCCGAGCAGCGTGGAGGCCACCGCCATCGCTACCAATAGCTCCATAATCGTAAAGCCGGTACGAGAACGATGCATCACACCTGCCTTACAAAAATATTTCGAATGATTGATATCGGAATGGTGATCGTCTGCACATTTTGCGGGTCGGCACCAAAATAATCATTCGCCGTGGGATTCGTTTGGCAGTTCTCAAATTGGTTTATGAGGCGACCATACCGCGGCCACATGACTCGTACCTCAGCACGCAGCAGCTGATTCGGCACCATCCACGCCAACCGATAGTGTACGCAAAACCTTTTCTGCTGTACTTCTGCTCCGGAGTCAGCCCCCAATCGGTAGAGCCCCCGGATCCCTGCGTCGCGGGTATCGCTTCCTCCCACCAGCGGCACGAGCTTGGAAGCGCTGGCTGGGTTGTCCCAGGCAATAAACCACGCAGTGGGGTCGGTATTTGAGGTGTCGGTGGGCGCATTATTTAGAAAAATGAGCTCATTACTAATGTTGGCTAACGGCTGCGCAGCCGTCCACCGGTATGCTTCCTGTCGCATCGATTGAATCGTATGTTCCGCCAACATCATCGCTTCTTGCTGGTCGCGCGAGCTGCCAGTGCCCCGGATCGTATTCACCTGTAGGTCTAACATCGCCAGAAAGCCTACTGTTGTGATGCTAATGACCACGATCAGCTCTACCAATGTGAAGCCCCGACGGCGCGGTGCAGACACGCCTTCCGCTTGGAGTCGCTCCAGCATTACGTCCCCGCTGCCAGACTTGGAATCCCGTTGTAGGGGACAAGAATTCGGTATGTTATCCCTACTGGCTTCTGCTTCGACGACAACTGTTTGATATCTAACGTAGCTACTCCGGCACCGTACGTTGCGTCTGACGGGTCGGGATCCACGGGAAGCGCGTCATCAAAATCAAGAACGCGACCATCGGGCATGAAACATAAAGCGGTCGTGATATTTTTCCCTATGAGGCGCACGTCATTGTAGTCACCGGAACCGAGAATAAAGGTCCGTACGTCCGAGATGCCCGCAGCAAAGTTGTCTGCTGCGCACCGGCCGCCATCGCTTTCGTCTACGGTAAAGGTTGTGATGTCCCCTTGAAGTGCAATCTCAAGGCGATAGGCCCGGTTTCTACTTTGTGCCTGGATTCGAGTGAAATCGATGAGATGCATAACTTCGTACACTGCGCCACGGGCATTTGAATCACTGCCGCTTTGCACTGCTGGAACCGCCAGCGTGACCAAGATCGATAATATGGCGATGCCCATCATAAATTCGACCAAGGTATACCCAGACCGCGTCGACTGCTGCCGGATAGTTGCATCGGATGTTGTTGTGCTCACATTCGCTATCATAATCTACCGCCGCTTACGGATCCTCATAAAGCGTCTGTGTATGGTGTGCCCGGCATACATCTCGTGTATATGCCCACTGGACACTCCACTCCCGGCCGCACAAGTAGCAAGTGACGCGCCATATCGGCAACCGAAATAGAATACATGCAAGTCATTGTTATTATTTGGCTAGGTAGGTTTGCTGGTTCCCGCCTCAATACGAGGTGACTACTTTTTTCGTAGTTGACCGACGTCTTGTGTCACCTTCATGCGACCTACTAAGATGGCTAGAACCATACTATGGCCAGACTTTTGGGCGCGTTTTAGTCGAGCCAATCCGGAATGGACTCAAGCACAGTCAACTCTTCCACTCGCTCACGCCGACGTATGACAGAGTATTGGTCACCATGAACAAGAACCTCGGCCACGCGGGGACGCGTGTTGTAGTTCGAAGACATAGAAAACCCATACCCGCCGGCACTCATTAGCACGAGTAGGTCGCCGGCAATCACCTCTGGAATTGTTCGATCTTTTGCGAAAAAGTCTCCCGACTCGCAAATTGGTCCTACCACATCTACCTGCAGGCTTGGATGACCTGCGATGGGCTCCTTTACGCTCTTTACTTCATGGTAGGCACCATATAGCGCCGGACGGATCGCATCGTTCATCGCGCCATCTACGATGACGAAGTGCTTGGCATCATTACTCTTCGTGTAGAGCACCTTGGTAAGAAAAATACCGGCATTACCTACAATGACTCGTCCAGGTTCGAATAATAGTGTGAGGTCATAATCTGCAGTACGCTCTGTCACTGCGCGAGCCAGCTCCCTCGGATGGGGAGGAGTCTCATCTGCATATGTGATTCCCAAGCCCCCACCTAGGTCGAGCGTTCGGATTTCATGCCCGAGGGACCGAAGACGGTCCACAAGCCCCAGCATTCTATCTACCGCTTCTAAGAATGGGTCCAGAGTCGTGAGCTGCGAGCCAATATGACAATCCAGGCCCACCACCTTGATACCGGGGAGTGTTGCCGCTAGCGCGTACAT
>PKDL01000556.1 GCA_002863065.1 Pseudomonadota bacterium | reverse complement strand
AGTTGGAAATCTGGTGAGGAAAGCCAGGCGATGCAAAGCCTTCGAAGCGCACGGTTAGCATCCTTCTCGGGCACCACACTATCCAGTGGAAGACCGGCCAAACGCTCTATCAGCTGCAATTCCTCTGTCGAGGTGTTGGTGCTTGCAAGCAGACGGTCTTTCAGTTCCAACGTGAGTTCGTAGAAGGTCGCATCGGGGCGTTCTGAGGTGATCATGTCGATAAAATCGTCAGGATGGTCGCCATCTGCGCGTACCTGCCACGGGGCTCTACACGACCCGAGTGCGTGTTCCCAGGCTAACGATTCGCGGAAGCTGCTGCCTCGAAACCCGATTTCTGCGTCGGACACGAAAATACCCAGGTCGGTCTCGAGTCGAGCCAACTCGGCTACGAGTACTGGTTCTTCCCCTGCCTCATCGACGAGACCCTCGGCCTCAAGTTTCTCATATAGCGATAGGATATTTGGCTTGGACCACTGCATTGCCGAAGCAGCGGCGCGTAATAAGACGCTGGGTGGGTGTCGGATCACGATGTCACCCAGCCCGTTGGGCTGCTCCTCGACTGTCTCTTTGTCTTCCGTCCAAGGGTTGAAGAGTGCGGGTAATGTGTACGCCATTTCGGAATCACACTCTCCGATCGGCCGCGTGTTCAGAGTGGCCTGAGTGAGGACAGCAATCAGTAGTGATTGTAGCGAAAAGCCGTTTCGCGTGAAGGCTTGTGTGAGTTCCAGCAGAAGATCCCGCTGCGCGACGTTTCTTGGGAAGTTGTGGGGCGCGACTAATGGATGGCCTGATACGTGTGTCCATACTTTGTTGGCGAGCTCCGCACTCGCCATCCAAGCTAATGCCACGTCACCAGACACATGACCGTCCCCGTCCACTGGCACATCGTGTCCCCGTAGCGTCTCAAATCCTGTGCGGAGCATTTCTTCGAGGTCCCAAATACTGGCGGTGGGGCCAAGGGATTCCACGAGGAACGCCTCATAGCCGAGTGGATCTGGCTCGATTTGTTCCGGAGCCTTGAACTGACCACAATCGGGGGCCATTCCCCAGGGCGATACACCGGGTGCATACTCCCATTTATCCAGGCCTGGGTTGTCTGGTCTAAATTCCAGCGCGAGGACCCCATGCACACGGAACACTCCTTGGAGGTCTAGGCTGGCACGTCCCGCGCTCTCTCCAAATACAGCGGCTTCAACAAGCCCCGGCAGCGGGTATGTAGTGTCTGGCGTTACGGAGAACTCCGAGTTGTGACATCGCAGACAATCCATTCTTCGCCCGAGATAATTCTGTTGGAATAAGCTGCCATAGAGACGGCGGAACGCTCTTTCATCATTATCGTCATCTGCATCGATGACCCGGGACCCCAGGGTGGCGAAGGGGGTGGTCAGGTACAGAGGCGAAAGGTCATCTAGTAACAACGCAGAGCCGTACAGGTCTACCGTAGTCCAAGGGGACTCGTACGCTTGTCCAAGTGGTTGGTTGTCTCGCACGTGGGCAGCCAACCTCGTGTCGATGGAGGGTAGGGTGGACGTGGCGCAGGCATCATTGACCCTCTCACCAAACCGGTTGAATGACATGAAGTCCTGCAGCGTCTGGCTCCAATGCTCCAAATACTCAGGTGAGCGCATGAGTTGCCTCAACACATCAGCGCGTGAAGATGCTTTTACTGCTGTTACGAGCATCTGGACTTCGGCCTGACTGTGCGCATGCCTTCCGTAAAGCACGATGAGAGATTGCCGGATAAAGCCTTCGTCGGTGTTCGAACAATCGACTAGCGAGCTTTGCTGGCTTCCTGTATTGGTCGCTTCAGAGCGGTCTCGAACTTCCACGGTCGGAGATACAGCAGTGCCATCGCTTGAGCATGCTGCAGATACCAGCATAGCGACCGTGCACAGACTTTTTAGGCATCCACGCCTCATACGGAGTATCCCAGGATGTGTTCGCGGAGAAACACCGCCGCGTCGAGTTCGGTTCCCACGTCGCGGATGTCGCCTACGGCGAACGACTGCTCCGTGAAGGGCCAAATGCCCATCGCACTAAGCAGTGCGGCGCGGTGCTCCGTTGGCGTGATATAATCCGTTGCTATTCCATCGGGCCCGATGGCTCCAACTAAACCGCGCCGCTCTTCATCAACAAACCCGCCGAACCCGACCACGACATATCCCCATGGCCAGTGATCCGTACCTCCACCGTGCGGATTCCGAGGAGAGACCTCAGGGTATGGGGACCGTCCGAATTCGGTGTTCAGCAGAACAAAGTGTTTGTCGAGGTCGAGTTTGTTGGGGTCGGCTTCACCGGGCTCGTTTATCTGTTGTACGAGGTTCGTTAGGAGGTGGTGAAGATTGGGCGCGGACTCGACCACATGATTGCCGTGCGCGTCGTAGCCTTGTCCCACCGGATCTGTGTATATCCCGGAGTCTACAAACTGGACGTAGCGTGCACTATTCATCTTGCGGGTGAGTAGGTGCGTTGCAGCACGTAGCCCGGTTGCCACTTCGTCCAGTGCTACGTCCCCAGGCCCATCAGGCACTTGCTGGGGAAGGCACAGTTGGATGTCCTCGCTCCGCAGGAGGTCGGAAGAAAGCAGCTCGCTCAGAACGTCATGATTTTCCATGGCATGTCGAGCAAAAGCGTAGTCGTCGAAGCCAGGCGCACGAAGATTGGAAAACCGAGAGCGTCCAAGGCGGCTAGACGTGCGATTCGCGTAGTATTGAATCAGTGCGTCGAGCTCTGTTTTGTATCCGGTGACGCTGGGCCGTGGTAGTTGCCCTGGGAGGCTTGGATTTCTAGACAAGCCGATTTCCATCGGACGCGCCGATGCTCGGTGTAGGCCCACCGCACTCCCTGCCTTGCCGGCCGCTGCGAGCTGGAGTGCATTCATGTAAATCGAGTAGGCAAAAGGTGCCGTCCGACCGTTGGTTTGGTTCTCGTTGTGGAACCGTTGGACGTGCGCTCCTAGAGACGCCATCCGAGCGTTACCTAAAGGCAGCCCGCTCATGGCTAAGGGAATGCCAAGTTCGTGCGGTTCGGTGTCGTGTCGTAACACCCACACACGCATCTTTGAAAGTATGTCAGGTCGTTGCCGGAGAGCGTGCACAAACGGTCCGAGATGAATACCGATGCCGTTCGTATCGGTGGCCCATCGACTCAATAGTGGATCCGAGGACCCGACACATGAAGAGTACCACTCAGGTACCGAGAGGCCGGTGTCGGGCGACTGGAATGACCACCACTGTTGCCCCGCATTGGGTCCCCCGGCTTCGGGGTTACCGTGCTCCGGTGCCGCGTAGAAGGTCTCCCACGGTGTCATTCCACCTAGAAGAAATACTTCAAGGATTCCATCTGGGCGCCGCTCAGTCGGCAGCAGTGAAAACTGCTGCGCAGGGATGGTCCCGCCCCATGGTCCGTCGTAGAACGGTGGGAGAGCAAGGCCTGGTTCATCCATATTCTCCCGGCAAGCCACCAAGTTGGATGCCGCCGCAGAGGCGGAAAGCAGCTCTAAGAAGCGGCGACGGTTCATTCACACACCTGTATTACCAACGCTCGTGCAGTGCTCTGCGGGCGGATGGTGGGCGGTGAATGGAATCCGGTATGGTGTCGATGCGAGGTCATGACTCACGGAGTGTATTTATTTACATTGGCATACGGCAAGAACCCTTCCCACTCACTCACCAGGTTCCTGAGGCGGGACAGTGTTTTTCGGTGGTTATCCATCAGCCAGGCAATGCCGTTGGAACGCGTAAAAGACGAAAGCAAGATGGCCGCGCGGAACACAGGGTATTGACCCACCTGTCGCATCATGAGACCAACGATGGATGACTACACTATACGAGAACGTTTATGACCGCCCCGGACACCGCATGAATGTGAGCTTGGTGGAGTCTGGGTTGGAATATCAGGCCGTGGTGCAATTCTTCGGTAAGGGTTCAATGGATGGAGTGCACGCTCTGATCCAGATGTTGAATGAAATGCTCTCGGTGAGTCCAGTAGGCGTGAAGGCAAAGGCGATCCTTGATACGAGCCAGCTAGATAGTGCACCGCTCCGGTCCCAACTGATACTAGCCAAATGGATGCTCCAAAACCGTGCTCAGGTTGACCGGATAGTAATCGTTGGAGCGAAGCCCATGATTCGCCGCTTAGCGAGTGCAGTACTGCGAGCAGCACGTTTCGACCAGGTACAGTTCGTGCGTAATATTGATGAAGCTGCCGCGTGGATAGGCTTTCGTCCATGACCCGTGGTTCGGTTTAAGTGAATTCATTGCCATCCGATGTACTTGTTGGAGCATTGGTCGGGGAGAGACACCGTCTCTTCAGCATATCAGGACAATACGCAACGTAGGGTATCGTGACTGCTCCATTGTACGGGAGTATCCTCGGCCTCAGATGTCGTGATTCCTTTTCAGCAACCCGTCCCTTCGTACCGCCAACTTCATCACCCAAATATTCTGAGTTCATTAGATGGAAGCCATGTTCCGTAGCCATCGTGGAGGCCTGTGCCTGTCTAAGGATATGTGTCGTCGGTCATTTGACCTGTAGCTGGGAGGAGCTATGTCTAGCGATGAGACTCTGCAGGAGCGGCTGCATCGGATCGAGCGGAGCCTTACTATGCTGTTAGAACCTCCGAAAAGCGACCCCGTCAGTGTTGTGGCATAGGAACGTTGTCTCCTTGGGTTAGCCATCTGCAGCTTTTTGTATGAGGCGAAATAGCCTTCTAGTCTGTTCTCCAAGGTCTTATCGCCCTAAGCTGTGTAGGTTCGATGGTGGTGATAATGGATAAGAACAAGCATGAAGTGCACGTGGATACGTCTGAGCCAAGCGCGTGCGATTGGTATGCAACGTTATGTGTGGCATTCGCATGTGTCCTATCATGCCAAGGTTGCACCTCGAAGGAGACTACGGACGCGCCGGGTGATACGTCAGGCGCTAGCAGCCTATGCCAGGTGGATGGCCCGTCGGGAGCATCATGCAACCCGTACTGCGACGACTGTTCTGTAGGTGATCACTGTACAGTGGTAGGCGAGGCACTGAAGTGTGCAGCCTCGGGGGTGAGACTCGACGGGGACGTGTGTTCAGAGACGACTCAGTGTGCCCCAGGGCTCGGATGCTTTGGATTGAATGGGGCAGAACCCGTGTGCCATCGCTTCTGTGCATTGGACGAACACTGTAGAACAACGGATATCTGCGCTCAGCGAGTACAATTGGAAGGGGGGCTTCACGTGAGCCTTTGTGCACCGCCCCCATCTGCATGTGCGCTTGAAGGCATGGATTGTCCGGAGGGAGATGCCTGCCAGCTTACGAATGACGGGTTGCGCTGTGGGGTGCCGGGTGAACTGCCCGCGGGGGCTCCGTGCCGAGAGTATGGGGCGAACGCATGTCAGGCAGGTCTACACTGTGTGGTGGTTTGTACGCCAATATGCTCGTTGTCCAATGATGTATCCGACACTGTTGGATGTGATGCCCGTTGTGATTCGTTCGCCGTGGTTGATGCGGAGCGTGAGGTGGGTGTGTGTCTCGATGGTCCACCGCCAGCGGAATGTGTGTTGTTGTCCTCGGATTGCTCGCTCGGTTCGTCCTGCTACGCCGTCGGCGTGGGTTGGATTTGTGAAAAAGACGGATCCATTCCTGTCGGTGGTGCGTGCGTGTTTGCTACCGACTGTACACCGGGCCATACCTGCGTAGACGGGCGGTGCCGCGAGTTGTGTTTAGTGGGAGAAGACGGCGAATCGGGGTGTGCGACCCGATGCGAAGGTGACCTTTCCGTGTTAGAGCCGGCGTCATGGAATGTTGGAGTGTGCAACTGATGTCGCACTAGCGAGACTGAATGGCATGTTCCAGTGCAGGAAGGGTATGGCCGTGCTGCTGAAAGTCATGGTCGGTTAATAATCCAGCGGAGTATGCGGCTCGTACGAGGCTCCAGTCCGCTATGACCATGGCATAATCGATGGATGGACGACGATTGTCTCCGCTCGTCTTCACATAACGGGCAGCAAATTGTAGCGCGAGTTCTGCACGTTCCCGTGTGGGGGTGAATGCGTTTTGAATTGTAGTGATGGCATCTTTGTGACCGATCCAACTGGCTGCATAGCCTTGGGCACTCGATAACTCTGCTTCTTTTTGTAGCTGTTGTAGTACGTTCGCACGCGCTTCTGGCTGCCGCGGTAGGCCTCGCGTCACTCCATCGACGGCTACCTTTCCGTGAGCGGCCGCAATAACGGGCAAATGTTCGCGTACGGCGGCGAGATCGGTACGCCAAGTGTCTGAGGTCACGCTTGCGCCTATGGTACGAGCGAAGCGGGCGCTGAACACGAGTGATGCGACGTCTTCTAATGAGGCGATATCTCCAGCCTGCGCGAATGCACGAGGTGAATCGATGAGGGCTTCGATAAATACTCGATTCCGTCTTCCTGCTGCATGCTGAATGTTTCGCAGGATAGTTTGAACGTCTCTCACTTCGTCTGCGGTTTCGCAGCCCGGTAGAATAAGCGCATCTAGCTGCTCTCCTATGGCTCCAACCACATTGATAAGGTCGTTTTCAAACCACTGACTGCGCAATGGATTACAGCGAATGGCTCGGACCCGATTACCGAAGTTGGCGTCCCGAAATATGGCGACTACTTGTCGCCGTGCCAATTCCTTCAGCTCATCGTCCTGAGGAACGGACGTGTCGAGATCGAAAAATAAGCAGTCGACGGGCAACGCGAGCGCATCATTAACCGCTTTTTGACTCGATGAGCGGGCTGCAGTGTCGAATTGGCCATCAGGTCCCGTCACTAAGGCGGGCACACCGAATACACCACGGCGGTAATAAGGCGACCGGCTGCCGCGTACCACTGGGGTAGTGCGTTGATGCTTGAGTCGGTAATTACGTATCTGCTGGCGCACCTGCGTAAGCCTGTCCAAACTCGCCTCTCTACCTTCGTTTATCCGAAGTGTACTCGCCAAAGTGATTAGAGTCGAACGGGGTCGATTACGGATGGCTGCGTGTGGAAGTGGCTTAGTCCAGATCGAGGCATGGCGCGATGATGATCTCTTCTTTACCTAAGTCGTAGGCAATACATTCTGCTTGGTAGAGTCCGGCATGTATCGCGCTGTTTGTGGTGTCGACGGTCAGATCCTGGAAATCGAGCAGTCCACACCCGTAGACCGTTTTTGCCGCTGCAAAGTGGTCTGCACTCATGAAGTCTTCTTCGGTTAGAGCCTTACCCTGGTTATTGCAGAACCAGTCTTGAAGCTCGTTTTTCCCGATATCTCCGCTCATATTACTGGTGTCCAAAGCACGGCAGACGGTGACTGGCGCTCCTTTGGGCGCCATTTGCATGTCGATCCAGCAGTCAGCAATTGCGGTGGTTAGTAGTATCCGCAGCGCGTCGCTGGTGGGAAACCCCGTGAGGCTCAGTACTGGGGTGCAATTCCCTTGAACACATGAATCAAGCGCATCGCATGTGAGGTAGTCCTGCCACCCCGCCAGTGGATTAGCACAGACTTGGATCGTCATACCATCACATATGATGCCCTCCGGGAGACACTTGGCACATAACGCATCGCCCTGTCCGTCGCTAATACAACCGTAGGTACACTCCTGCCACAGCGTGTATCCACTGCCATCGGGC
>PKDL01000554.1 GCA_002863065.1 Pseudomonadota bacterium | reverse complement strand
CTAGCAATATGCCGGCATTAACCCTACCTCGATACGTCCATTTGCCGTGCTACGCTGCAACGAGCCTGTGGTTGTCGCGGCGTTAGGCACTGCACCTCCCATGCACGCACCACAACAATGGAGCGTTGTGTCCCATCAGGCTGCTGCCACGTTCTAGGTCTTAGCGCTCCAAACACCAGCACATGATCTCCGCGACGCAGAGCCCTTTGGGCCCACTCTGCACGCGGGCCAAGAACATCAATTCGATGCCAGTCTGTACGCTCTTTCCAATGCCCTTCGCCGTCCCGCCAATGAGAATTCGTTGCGAGATTCAGTTCCACTTTTTTACCCGAGGGTAAGTCTTTGGCCTCTGGGTCGCTACCGAGGTGACCTCGGAGTACCACCAGGTTATTTCCTTTCATGGTCCCTCCTTACGCTGCTTGCGATACATCAGTCCGGACATCCAACCAGCGTTGTGTCACGGCATCCTCAAGTGCTGACATGACGGCGGGATGAGCAACGAGGTACTCAGATGCTTTGGTCTTGCCATGCCCTAACTTCGTGTCGCCGAAGCTGTAATGCGCGCCGCTCTTCCGACAAATTCCTTCCTCGAGCCCCAAATCGAGTAACTCGCCTCCACGGTCGATACCGCGGCCGAACACAATGTCGAATTCAGTTTTGCGGAACGGTGGTGCGACCTTGTTTTTGGCAACCTTCACACGGACGCGATTACCAACTACCTGGTCTTTTACCTTGACCGAACCGATTCGCCGGATATCCAAACGCACTGATGAATAAAATCGAAGGGCACGACCACCGGTGGTCGTCTCTGGACTGCCGAACATCACGCCAATTTTAGTTCGGATCTGATTGATAAACACCAGAGTTGCGCCATGCTTATGCACCGCTGGGGTAAGTTTACGTAGCGCCTGCGACATAAGACGAGCCTGGAGGCCAAGGTGATGGTCTCCCATCTCGCCCTCAATTTCTGCCCTTGGAACAAGCGCTGCAACGGAGTCAACTACGATGAGGTCAACGCCTGCGTCACGAACCAATCGCTCACACAATTCGAGTGCGTCTTCTCCGGAGTCAGGCTGAGCGACTAGCAACGAATCTACGTCTACACCCAGCTGCTCCGCATACGCGGGCTCCAAAGAATGCTCAACGTCGACGAATGCAGCGAGTGCTCCAGTGCGTTGCGCCTGCGCAATCACGCTGAGTGTCAGCGTGGTCTTTCCAGAGCTTTCTGGGCCATAGATTTCAATTACACGACCTTTCGGTAGCCCTCCAACACCCAGTGCGCGGTCTAAACCGAGTGAACCGGTAGGAATGGTGTCTACCACATCAGTTGGCTGTTCGGAGAGTACGGAGACAACACGCTCGCCGAGGGCTTTCGTTATTCGCAGAGCAGCCTCTTGTGCCCGTTGGGTTACCGGTAATCTTTCACCGGGTGTCTGTTTCAAGTGAGGTTTTTGAGATTTACTCATATGGGGACTCCTGACACGGAAGCGATTCAACGTGTTTCGGACCAGATCGCTTCGCAAACAATTTGCCCGCGACTCTGAGCCAAAATTACGTTGGCATTTTTGGAAATTGATGCCGCATCCCAGCCAAATCTATGCCGAACACAACCCGCTGAATTTACTAAGACTCTCCCGCGTACCCGTTCCACATTGAACACCAGTGTTCTAAACCGGGACTGCTATTGTACTCAGCAAAGTCTGTAAAAGCTGGCAGAGGCGCCGACGAATGCCTCGCCTAAGAATCGTCATCCGTTGACTACCGATGTACGTGACGACTATCATCCTGTGATTGGACGGTTTATGAACTACGGCGCGTAAGACTACGCTCCGTTCCAGGGAGCTTTCAGCAACCATGAGTCTTCGAAATGAAGCCCTAATTCTTTGTGTTTTGTTCAGCCTCTTCGCCGCCTGTGGCGACGACACCTCGGAGGCGACTGGAACGACCGGCAATATCGATGGTGCCGATACCACCGACGTACTCGATGCTGGTGGGACGGATACAGCTGGCATCGACGATTCTACCGATGGGAACGACGCTACTGATTCGGAAGATACTTCTGATGCGAGTACCAGTGATGATGCGGCAGAAAGTACGGATGACACGTCGGACAGCACGGATCAAAGCGACGGTACGGACGCCGAGGATGCAACGGAATCGAGTGACGGTGCGACCGCCACGGAATCATCTGATAGCACCGATACGTCGGATGGAGTAGACAACGCTGACGGTGAAACCTCATCCTCCGACGTAACAGACGCTGCGGATACCACCGACGGGGTAGACGCAGACGACGATACCGCAAGTAGCCTCCCGAACGCCGAACTTTTCGTCAAAATCGTGGGTACGCCTCTCCAGGCAACCGGCGCGACACACATTGCTGTCCCAGGCGGAGTCACACCGATCACTGGCATCGCGTTCGGCGAGCCAGATTCCATCACTTGGACGCACGCAGGTGGTGATACCGGTGAGGCGTCGCTTCAGGACGCCTTCTGGCAGACTGGAGCTATCGCGCTGAATACGGGAGTGAATGAAATAACCGTAACCGCAACAAAAGGCGACGAAACGAGAACAGACACGGTGTACATCACCTACAATCCAAGCTTTCTGTTCGACCGAGACCCAACCATATCTCCCGACCAACTCTGGCAAAATGAATCAACGAACATGATCGTCACGGTACCAATCACGATTTACAAAACGTTCTCATCGAACTCCGTGAAGCTCTATCAGTCCGATGCGGAAGGCGGCTTGGTCGGTAACTCATTAGGAACCTTGGTCGACAATGGAAACTTATCGCAGTGCGACGAGATCGATCAGGATGGCGTGTTTAGCGCATGCATCAAGAACTATTCTTGCACCGGACCAGACGTCTATTTCGTGGTGAGTGCCGATATTGAAACTGAAACCGGGAATTACACGGCATATTCGGCTCCAATTCGTGTTGAGTGTGGTCAGCGTGTGACGGTGGCGTCCTGTACCGCCTCACAGGGAATACTCACAAACGCTCGAACAGAGTATGATGCTGCAGCAACCTCCAGCACCCCAGAGCAAGCGCGAGACGCGACAATCGCATGGTTAGTAAATCAAGCAGGCGTCTCCGCAGCCGGACCCGCAGCCGGTGATGGGTACGGTGTATGGGTGGAATTTGTTGATGGGTACCTCGGGGCAATAAACCTGGCGCCCGCTGGCATGCGTGGCGGACCAGCAGCAATCGGTGCAGCGCAACAGATTTCGCAACTCGCTTCGACTCAGCTGTTCAATACCCAGGTCATCGATTCTAAGAAGGCACTCGTACTCGCACCCTACAACCAGGAATTCGCAACCGCCGGAGGCGACGAAGCGCAAGACTTGGGAACAAGTCTAACCGATAGTGGTTGTCCCACCTTCGCAGTCGAAGGCCCCCTCGGTAATGCAAGTGCAACACTTGAGAAGTTCCGCAACCAGTATCTATATGGCGTTGTCATCGCAACCACTCACGGCGACGCACTGTTCGGTGATCTACCGGCCGATGCAAAAGCTAAATATGACTGGGATCATCAAGGGAACCAAGAGATTATGTGGTCCGGTGAACCCGTAAATTGCAGCGCTTTGTCCACCAATAGCCCGTCCTGTAGCGGGCCCGGAAGCTGCCCCGCAGGTCAAGAGTGCGTCATCACTAGCGGAACCGGAACCAATCTTTCCGGACAGTGCGTCGATCGCACGCAAATGGACTTACGGAAAGGCCGAGTCATCATCACCGATGAAAATTGGGCGATGGCACCCACATTTATATCACGGCATGCAAAACTTCGGTTTCCGAACTCTCTCGTATACACGGGAGCGTGTCGATCGCTATACAATGGCTCGCTGGGAGCTGAATATATCGCCTCTGGAGCCAAGGCATTCGCCGGCTTCGGCGACTACGTCTACAACGAATATGCATATACCGCCGGTCTCGCTTTTGGACAGGCAATGGTCAGTGAGTCCAAACTATCCGGAGCCGCCTTCTTCAGTGCACCAAACGAAGACCCAAATGCTCAGGGCGGCCAATTCCGCCTATTCGGCGCGACAAATCTGGACATCATGGATGCCAATATCATCAATGAAAGCTTCGAAACAGGTGACCTCACTGGCTGGGACCGTGATGGCGACGGGCGAGTTATTTCTAAACTCGGTATCTCTATTCCGGTACACGGTAAGTTTATGAGCGTCATATCAACCGGCCTTGGTTTCACCGTACAGACCGGTGAGATCTACCAGGACTTCTGCATTCCAGGCGACAAGACGCAGATGACCTTTTACTGGAAGTTCTTCTCGGAAGAATTCAAAGAGTGGTGCGGTTCATCATTCCAAGACACTTTGCAAGCAACAGTGGCCAACAACGTTGGTCAGATCACCCTCGTCAACACGAAAGTCGACGACCTGTGCCATTACGAAGATGGGACTTGCAACTCGTGCCCCGACCCAGGTATCGGTAACTGCCAATGTGGCAGTCAGTACGTCGGACTAATCGCGTCAGATGTGTCATTCGATCAGGGTGGTGTGTACAACGTGCAGTGGCAAAAGTCTGAGACCGACGTGACCGCTCTGGCCGGCGGTGGGCCCGTACAACTGAAATTCTTCGCTACGGACCAAGGCGACTCGATCTACGACACTGTCATTCTGATTGACGCGATCACTATCAAGTAACGCATTCTTCGAAGGAAGAAGAATTTCTCTTGATATCGCTCGAGTCAGACGGTTCTTGCACTAAGCACCTTCCATCCGAAAAGCATCAATACGGTGCTGTTACACTGGATTGGGTACATCGACAAACTCAACTTCGATACCCAACTGCTCTGTAAGGCGCTTTCCAAGCGCCTGCACGCCCCATCGCTCGGTGGCGTGATGACCAGCGCCGATGAAACTAATGCCCTCTTCCTTGCAAAAGTGCATAACGTATTCGCTGACTTCTCCTGTGACAAAACAGTCTAGCCCGGCAGTCAACGCCTGGGGCAGGTCCTTATCCGCCGCCCCAGTTACGATACCTACACGACGTATACGGCCCGGACCATAGGGAAAAACGACCGGCCGCTCCGAGCCCAGTCGGCTCACACAACGTTCAACCAAATCATCGATGGTGGTCGCTTCCTGAAACTCACCTTTTACTCCAACCGTAATCCCCTTATGAAGCCCGAACGGAGACCATTCGAGTAGACCCAATCGCTCTGCGACTGCCGCGCCATTCCCGACCTCGAGATGGCGATCCAGAGGAAGGTGATAGGCGATAAGGTTGACATCACTGTCTAGTAAGGCTTTTACCCGTTTACGGAAGCTCCGAGTAATGCGTGTCGGTTCCCTACCCCATAGAATACCGTGGTGTACTAACAGTGCATGTGCTCCACGCTCTACTGCAGCTTCGATCAGCTCTAAAGAGGCAGTGACACCCAGCACCACAGTTTCGATCTCATGACAGCCTTCTACCTGTAATCCATTTGGGCAGTAGTCATGAACGCCAGGCGACTCAAGCAAGCCATCGCAGAATTCGACCAACGCGCGGCGAGTAATCATACTGTCTCTCCTCCGTGAGATTCTGGATTAGCGCCGCACATACATCGGAGCTGGTGCTGCATCCATATCTGGTTTCTTCTTCCGCAGCGTTAAGAGCAAACGCGCCGCATTGAACACCGCAAAGTTATGCGTAGTAGGTGTCGTTAGGAGAAACTGACTCCGTGTTTGGCCGATGAACCTTGTCACATCCTCAATACGTTCAACGGACAAGTGGGCGAACGGCTCATCCAGAATAAAAAAGCCGCTCCCTTCGTTTTCGCCTTCATACGTCAACGCGACGAGTAGAAGAATGCTAGCGAGGACTTTCTGTCCACCAGACAGCTTAGGGTCACTGATCATGATGGGACGTTTACCATCGAAACCCAGTCGGACATCTAGACCAGCTTTCCTTATAACTTCATCATCCGCACTCAGCTTCGGACGCCGTACATCGACGTCCATACCAGCTTTGGAGGCGAGGTCCCGTAACGCCTTACTGTATCGCCCGATGGTGGCGTCTGCGACCCGTACATAGCTGGACCGCGCCCGCGTCAACTCCTGTTCACCGTTCTTCAATTCCGATTCGCGTCGTTTTAAGAGGGATAGCTGCTCATCTAAGTGACCACGCTGTCGTTCAAGAACGTCCAAGATGCCCTCGTCTCGTATACCTTCGTAATCTACCTCCTGCTCTCGCAGGACAGCGAGTCGACCTCGTAACTCTCCAGAGCTCTCTATAAGTGTTCCTGCCGCCTCGCTTCTTAGCTCCTCGGGAACGTCGGGTAATAATTCCGCCGCTTCATTTTCATAATTTCGGAGGCGGTTGCTGAGCTCATGTAACTTTACGACGTGGCTGCGTCTCACTTCGTCTACGGTCGAGCCATCCAACCGCAACTGCCGTAACTCTGCCCGTCGCTCGGCCAGCTCTCTTGTCAGTTCCTCGCTCTCGGCCAAGACATCCATGATTTGCGTGGAGCGAGCCGTCTTTTCTCTCGTCGCCTCTTCATCATCGATGATGAGCTGCGGGAGCTCCTTACTCGCATCCTCCCACTGTGTGACCGCCGACATTGCATTCAGATCAGCCTGAGCAGCACTACGCCGCCGAACCGCCGCGCGGCGGGCATCTTCCGCCTCGTTCTCGACGACTTTCAACGCCTCGATTCGCTCGGAAAGCTTACCGACTGCAGCCTTCGTTGCACCGCCTCCGCAATACAGTTCGTCCACTCCAATATAGACACCACCCCGCTCGTCCTGCCGATAGCCGTCTATATCTATGGTCGGCCCCACCTTCGCTAGCTCGTACCCTTCCTTCACAGTCTTGACCAAGGTGGTGTCTGCCAAACGACGCTTCAGCCAAAGCGGCACACGCGACTCTGAAAGTTCTACGACAGCCAAAGCAGAATGTTTACTTGGCTGCACTTCAACGGCAGTCTCCAGCGATGCAACATAGGCAGGATAGCGGCATTTTGCCGCCAACTTTCGAGCCTCGAGAGCATTAGTTCGTTCAACCAGTACGGTGAACCTGTCACGGCCAAGGACAGATTCGACAGCCTTCTGCCACTTCGGCTTCTTGATATCGATCACTTCGGACAGCAATGAATGCTCTATACCGCTAGCTCGAAGTGCTTGTTGCATCTCCCGAACAAAACCCGGTAAACGGACCCGATTCCCTTTACCGAGGCCGGATTGCTCGGCGAGTAGGCTCTGCCGCTCAGAACGCGACTCTGCAATACGCCGCTCGGCATCAGCCTCCGCTAACATGGCTGAACGGACGGTATTTTGCAGCGTGTCTACATCTCCGTCAGGTGCCTCCGAGGCTGCTTTCTCCAGAGCCCGTAATTGTTTGAGACGCACGCGTACCTCTCGTGAGCGCCCATCAACACCCTCTTTTTCCTGCAGCAGAGTGACGCGTTCCGCCTTCTTGGCGACAACGGCTTTTTCGAGGCGGCTAATATCACGCTCCAGATGATCCACCCTCGCGATGCCGTCAGCATGTTTCGAATCAAAGTCCCCAAGTACGTCACGCGCAAGACCAACCTCAGACGTAATCTGACCGATCATGTGTTGAAGTTTGTGCCAACGAGACGCGGGGAGCCGTCTCGTC
>PKDL01000171.1 GCA_002863065.1 Pseudomonadota bacterium | reverse complement strand
GAAATTGGATGCCGACCACCTGGCGTGAATACCTGGGATCTGTACTCAGCCGCCAATGATTATGACTTATACCGCCAGTGGGCCATGGCGCACATACATGGCCGTGTCGACCAACAACCCTCACGCCGACGGGCGGGAGGAATCATTGCATTACGGCCAGAACGAGATGGCCGTATTCTCGGGTACAGCGGTATCGACGAAATGCACCATCGGTATGGCCAATACATTATGGACTCGCACTTCCCACCCCCGGGTTCCCCTGCGCGACCCGTGGAAGGCGGCTACATGGCGAATGCATGGGTGCGTCTATTACACGAAGACTACGACGGTCTCCGGCACACCATGGACCACATCGGTTCGTTGGTGCATGTGCATGCTGGATAAGAGTTATGGAAGTTGTTCAACCACCCATGCATCCTGCGCCACTCGTGATTATCGCGGGGGCGCAACGATTTGACCCCACGATTGGGACCGCCCTTCGAGCGGCTAAAATCGATGGTCCGTTCGCAATGATTACCGCCGGATGGCGTGAACGCGAACCGGATGACGGCGAACTCAGGGACCATCTGGGCGGTGAAACCTATAATCTCGACCTGTACCGCCGCGCCGACGATATTCTCACGCGTGATACAGAACTGCGGGAAGCACATCGACAGCGGCAGGTGCGTTTACAACGCCGGCAAGACTTTTACCGCATCCGACTCAAACATCAGTTACGTGCGGCGGAGGTCATCGCCAATCGAACCGCCTCCGACGAATTGCATGCTGAGGAGCAGGCGTCATCCATCGACGCGGTACGACAGCTGGATACCTGGCACCTGTCGCAATGCCGGCGAGATATCGCAGAATTTGAAGCGACATGGACTCCATGGGCGCGCGATATCGTTGCGGAGCAACGCAGCAAGCTAAGCGCAGTATTGGATAAATGCCCCGCAGTGGTCATAGCAGGCGGCCACGTCGCCGCATTACTCAATCGACTCGAGCTATTTGGAATGCGCGAGCTGCTAGCGAACAAAACGCTTATTGCCTGGTCGGCAGGGGCCATGGCAATCACGGAACGAGTAGTGCTCTATCATGACTTCCCGCCGCAAGGGTTTGGCGCGTCCGAAGTACTCGCCTGGGGCCTAGGCGCGCTCCCGAACGTTGTGGCGCTACCCCAACCAGAGTACCGACTGAATACCGAGGACCAATCGCGCATTCGAGTCATGGCACAGAGGTTTGCCCCCTCTCAATGCATTGGCCTGCCGGCAAGAACCACTGTCACGTATCGGAACGGTAACCTCGAGCAACCTAATGGTGTACTGGCTTTACGAGCCGACGGTACGATCGAGGCTTTCGAACGGCGCGGAGGTATTCGATGAGTGACCGCCTCGCAATTCATAAACTACTTGAAGGTGGTATCGACAACACCAAGATTCGTGACTTCCTGAGGGCCCACTCATTTCCCGTGATCGAGGGAGAACATGCCACATTCGTCTGGTATGGATTCGCACATCAGGTCTATCTCCGCCATTGGGTATATGGACTGGAGACGAGCAACGAGCTTACACGGATTGAAAATACCGACCTGTGGCACCTCACTCTGGAAATTCCACGGGAATCACGCGTGGAATATAAGTTTGAGATACATGACCACAATGGCAAAGCATGGAGACGTGATCCGCTGAACGATCGCCTCGCGCGCGATCCGTTCGGAGCCAACTCCGTATTAGAGGCAGAGGGGTACCAAGTGCCTGATTGGATTGCACATCATGACGATGCGCGACCCGGCCAGATAGAAGAGTTCTCCTTCTATAGCCATGCGTTTCAGAGCGAACGTGGTGGACGCATATACCTTCCCCCGCGCATGCGAAAAGACCGGCGCTATCCGCTTCTTGTTGTCCATGACGGCTCCGACTTTCTTCGGTATGCCAGTATGAAGCACGTGTTAGACAATTTGATCTACCGCCTCGAAATACCGGAGATCATCGTACTCTTTATCGATTCGCCAGACCGCCTATCCGAGTACGCCAACCATCCAGCGCATGCACGATACGTGACTGAAGAACTAGTCCCTTGGGCGCAACAACAGTATCCCCTACATGAGCACCCCGCAGCACGATGTCTCATGGGCGCCAGTTTCGGCGGTGTTGCATCCTTTTCTACGGCCTGGCGGTATCCAGGTTTTTGGGGACGACTCCTTCTGCAATCAGGTTCATTCGCATTCACCGACATTGGACGGCGAAATCGTCGAGGACCGTTGTTCGACCAGGTAGTCGAGTTCGTAAATGAGTATCGGGATCATCCGACAGCCGTGTCAGAACGCGTCTTCGTCAGTTGCGGCGTGTATGAATCACTCATTTACGAAAATCGCTCCATGGTCCCCCTATTGAACAGCACTGGAATGCAAGTGCGATTTGTGGAATCTCGCGATGGCCACAACTGGGAAAATTGGCGCGACCGATTACGTGAAGGTCTGAGCTGGCTGATGCCAGGACCACTGATGTTCATTTACGAATAATGCGGGGACCGTTTCATCCCCTGGAGAAGATACGTCATGGCTGAAATCGTAAAAAAGATCGGACTCTCTCTCGGTGCCGACCTCTGTTGGCCGCTCTGCTATGAAGCGATTATGAAGGAGCTCGATCTACGCATAAAGAAGGGAAAGGATACCGTTCGATTCGATATCGAACGACTATCGATTGAGCCGTACAACCTCATGCAGCCTTGCTCGTACGACTTGGTGATAGACCGAGTCACCCACTGGTACTACACCTCGAGAGAGTGGATTAAAAAAGCGGTATTGATGGACGACCTCTACGTCTTCAATAATCCATGGAGCATTCAAGCGAGTGAAAAGCATTCCACGTACTGCGCCATGATGCGTCTCGGTATGCCGATCCCCGATACCTGGATGATACCGCCAAAGACATACGCTGCAGGCAATCCAGATATCGCGCCCACGCTCCAACGGTATGCGAAGTTATTCAACCTCCCCCAAATAGCAGATGAGATGGGTTATCCCGTGTTTATGAAGCCGTATGACGGTGGTGGATGGCGCTCCATCTCTCGCGCGACGAGCAATGAGCGGCTGATGGAAGCGTACGAAGCGTCAGGAGAGACCGTGATGCATCTGCAAGCGGGCGTACGCGACTATGACAAGTTTATCCGTGCAATTGGATTTGGACCCCAAGTCCGGTTTGTGGACTACGATCCAACCGCGCCATTGCATGACCGCTACACCATTACCAATGACGCGCTCAGTACCGAAGACCAGGAACATCTTCGAAAGGTCACTCTTACCATCAATGCGTTTTTTGGGTGGGAATTCAACTCCTGCGAGTCACTTCTCGCGGATGGCGTTTGGCACCCTATCGACTTTGCCAATGCCTGTCCGGACTCACAAGTCACGTCTTTGCACTACCACTTCCCATGGTTAGTCGGTGCCTATTTGAAATGGTCCATCTTCTGCGCCGCCACCGGACGTAAGATGCGAAAAACACTCGACTGGGAGCCATTTTACAAGGTAGCGAATAAAAACATCAGCTACGAAGATAAGTTGGATCAGTACGCGGCAATTGCTGAAAAACGATTTGAGTCAAAACGTTTCGATACCTTTTGTGAGAAGCATCTTCCGCATCTCGATGAAGTCCTCCACGACTTCTTTGGAAGGCAGCAGGCAAGAGACACCATTCGTATGAAGGTGGCAGCGTTGTATCCGGAACATGAGGTAGACCCCTTCACTGAACTTTTCTGGGGACGCATCCAGCAATGGCGCGCGGACAATCCACCGAGCTAACCAACAACGTAGGACGGTGCAGGTAATGTTTATAAAATCAAACTGGTACTCGGAACGGACCCAGCTCACAGCGTGGATGACGCGGTGGGGAGTGATTGGACAACCGGTACTCATACTCCCCACTGCAGGAGGGGACGCAGAGGAAATCGAGCGCTTTCTCATGATTCAAGCGCTCTTACCGCTCCTCGAAACCGGTAAAATCAAGGTCTACTCTGTAGACAGCGTGGCTGGACAGGCCTGGGTCCGTCAAACCGGTGACCCGGAATATCGTATGTGGCTGAACAACCAATTTCAGGAGTATATCCGGCATGAAGTCGTGCCAGCTATCCACATGGACTGCCGGTCCGATGACATTCCGATCTGGACTACTGGTTCGTCAATTGGCGCCTTTCATGCGGTTGCTCTCACATGCAGATATCCGGACGTCTTCCATCGCTGCCTGGGTATGAGCGGCACCTACGACATCATGCGATTCATCGAGCGAGACACACCTACCGGCGATCTGGTTGCTAGCTCCCCTTTGCACTTCCTCTCTAACTTGAGTGGACCGCATCTGGACATCCTACGAACCCGGCATATCACGCTCGCCACCGGCTCAGGCAACTATGAGAATGTCGGTGAGAGTTGGTCGATTGCCAATGCGTTGGGTGCCCACGGTGTGCCTAACTATGTCGATGTCTGGGATGATGATTGGCACCATGACTGGGTGACTTGGCGAGCGATGTTACCGAAATACCTCAACCGTTGGACAACGTGATAACTCGCCACCCAATGTCAGGTTTCGAGAGACTGTACGACGTTTAGGTTGGGCTCAGCAGGCCAAATCGAACCACTCGATAATGCTTACTAGACGCCGTGCTCACGCCAATATGTTCGCTCCATAACACCGCGCGTGTATTCCCAACTTGGGAGCCCAGCTGGCTCTCACGAATCGACATCTCGGCGTTACGACCCAGTACGATTCGCGTGCCACCCGCTGGATCGATGGCGCTAAAGTTCGCATTTTCTTTATGCGTAATCAGGACCCAATGGTCACCAGATGGGTGGGACTTATCCTCCCCACATGCATCTTTGGTTACCTTGTTAGCTTTGAAATAATCGACATGGGCAATCACCGGTAGCCCATCATCCACGTGCTCTACAAGCTTACCGTAGTCAGTGTCTGACAGCGGCAGGTGACCACCGTTCACAAGGTCCCACCCGTACTGCTTACAAGACATTCCCAGAGCCCTAGCGGCTCTATCCACGAAGAGTGCACCGCCGTCGAACGCTCCAGCCGCAAGCAGAATTTGATTCGAATCCGGAGGGGTTAAGTCGACCGGCTTCAATCCAGGGGGCCATAGCGCGGAACGTTTTCCAAACACAGTAGCCGCCATAGTCAGCGAGGTGAGTAAGCAACCAATTTTGGCGATAGTGCTGGTTTTACTTTCACCAATACGCTCCTTATAAACGTTCTGGTTGAAACTGACATATGCTTTGGGCTGCGCCACTTGGTTGTAGGTTCGTACCACATCGACCGTAGCTGGCGACGCCTCACTCGCGTCATCCATCTCGTCGGATTGCGAGTCCGCGTCCCAGGTAAAGAGCTGCGAAAAGTAGTCAAGAGTAGATTCGAGCTGTTTACCCAGATAGCTCTCGGTTGCATCAAAGAAAAAATCACTCCACCAGTCCACTGACGAGCGTGGTGCCTCCATCACGGGAATGTCCTCAACGGTCCGATGGCACTCATTGAGCTTCTTCCAAGTTCGGCCTCCGGGATCGATGCGTCCGTCCGGTTTGGCGAGTAACACGACCTTCGCCTGGTAATTCACGATGGCAGTCAGAGTCATCCGACCACATTTTCCGTCGGCAATCAGCTCTTTGACCAATTCACCGAATACCGGTTCTATATCACGCGCCGCATTCAAGCGCTCCTGCACTAACATGACATCGTCAGCGAGGTTTGCACCCTTTAGGCCGACCGAACTTTGTATTTTCGATGCCACACACCACCCCGACGGACATTCATTCATGCTACCACGGGAATCATACCAAGAATTCAGCGTCTCCAGCCAAACTCAACATAAGCGACTTGGTCAGTAGTTCCAACGGAACCCGCCCCCGCCTTGCAATACAGTCTCAAATCGATTGATGCCCACGGCACTGCCGTACCACAGGGTGGCAAAGAGCTGCCATTGTCCGAGCGGTCCCAGATGCCTTGCACCGGTCACCATTACAAACCGTCGTTCTTCAATAACGAGCTTGTTGGGAACAATACCACTCGCGTGAAGGGACAGATACCAGGACCATCCCTGAAACTCTGAATCGGCGGCATGTAGATCGAATAGTACGTCAACTGCCCCCCCAAAGCTGAAGTCGCCTCGGAACGTGCCGCATTGGTATTCTCGAGTGCAGCTGACTCCGAAAGCCCGTAATTCACTGACCAACAGAAACCCAGCACTTTCTCCAACGGGAAAAAGCAATTCCGTCCGGAAGCGGAGGTCATTGAGCTGCAATTGCCCAAGACCACCGTTATCTCGGCCCGTGTGATGATCTGATTGATGCTGCACCGCGAATCCGAAGTCGACGCGCCTTAGCTGCGGAGAATTAACCCACAAACGGTAGGTCGCATCGAGTGCAAGAAACGCGCGCCAATTCTCATTGGGGAGCCCCTGGTCAGAGCCAGGACTGTTGTGAAGTTCTACTAAAATAGGGATATAAAACCCCCACCCATCATGCTCATCTTCCAGCACGGCAGGGATCGTCAAGCCGACTGACGCGCGCAGCGTATTGCGGAAGCTTAGGCTAACCACTGGTGTTTCGGGGTGGGCCAGTAAGGCTCGAAGATGCACTTGCGGCGTACTCGCTTGAGCGGGATTAGCTCCGTGCAGTATGTGCAGGATCAGGGCAGCGAGACAAAAGCGAAGCACGCGATAGTCTCTGCTGCTATGCCCGCTGTTGCAAGGCAGATAAGCGGAAATAGGTAGCCGATGGTCGGAGGAACTCCGACGGCCGAACTAGGCGCCTCTACGAATCCAGTCCCAACGGGGGCCGGCGTCTTTGCATCCGGCCCTCTTGTCTTTCGCTGAGCAGTAAATCCGCACGTGACAGTGGTCTGCGTGAGGACTGGAGTTACCAGGTTGCACCAGTACTCGCTTGGCGCGCCGGAGTATTTCGGGATGCTCTTGCCGCTTCCGAGCGTAGTTCAGCATCAACCTTTTCACGCCTTTGGAGACAAAGATGTACTGCACCTGCGGTCGTTTAGACCACAGCATAGTGCGCACAAGCCACCAATTGCGCTGTACGTCGAACTTCCACCCCTTACAGCGCTTATGAAGACAACGGCCAGCTTCATCAAACTCATAAAATCCGACCGCACGCTTGCGTCGTCCTTCGGGGTCAATGGCATAGAAAAGAATATCTACATCGCGTCCTGCTTGATGTGATTTATGCGGACGCATTTTCCCACCGTTCTTCTTACTAATACTTCCCAGGACGAGTGGTGGTCCCGACACTGCGGTTCCGACAACCCCGGCAGCGCGTGCCAGCAAAGACACCATCTCGGGCGTACCGAAATTGCTGCCTTTTTTTCGTACGTTCCAGGTAAACCGATGGTGCTTGCCCTCAAGGGGCATCTCGAACCCATTCTGAAGACGCCCGCCATAGGCGTAGCCCACACTACATGCGGATGTGTCTACCTGAGGTGGCTCTGGCTCAAGCATCGCAGGAGCACGCGAACCGGCCGACGGAGAGAGGCTGATTGGCACGAACAACAGGAAGAGGCGTGCAAGGTATCTCGCTGCATGTGCACTAAGCCTACGTATCATGTGAGCTCTTCTCCTCGTATGTACCACGCG
>PKDL01000172.1 GCA_002863065.1 Pseudomonadota bacterium | reverse complement strand
CGGCGTCGTTTACTCAAGTCGCGGCGGATACTGCATCCCAAATACCGATTATTGGGGCTTCAGGGGCGATAGCGGGGGTACTAGGGGCCTACTTGGTGTTATTTCCGAAAGCCCGTGTCGTAACCGTTATCCCAATTTTTATTTTTTTACATGTCGTGCGACTACCGGCGTTCGTTTTCTTGGTGATCTGGCTGGTGTATCAGAACATTTTACCCGTGAGCCAGGCAGCTGCGGATGGTGTGGCGTATTGGGCGCACATTGGTGGATTCGTTGCGGGGGCGGGATACTTGTTTATGCAGCGTCCGAGGTACATTCTTCCTGAGCGTAGAGAAGAAACCGCATATCGATCGTTTGACAATGATGGCTACTGGTAATGTCGCTCTCGCTGGCTACTGGCAAACGCCTTGCTGCAATCCTACGTCGGTGCAGGTGAGACCTGTGTCGCAGATGTCATAACCCATAAGGGTACACGACTGGTTGGCCGTCCCTTTTACACACCGATTGATGGTGATGTCATCCCCCAGGTCAACGGTACCCAGGTCGTCTATAGTGAGGGGTCGGCAAGACAGGCCCGGTGTGCATTCGGCGTCGCTGTTGCAGAACCGACTACAGTAGGGTGGCTCAAAGCCAATATCGTTATTGAAGATACAGGATGCGTACTTGCAATCCGTGTTATTCACACAAGCCGTACCTAGCGCTTGGGCACCTACGGTGAGAGCGCAATATTGCTCGATGCCATCTGGGCTCACATGTGCATCGCAGTAACCCACCTCACAATCACCGTCAGCGTTGCAAGCGGACCCAAAGATCGCATTGATAGAGGAAAAGCAGGTGCCGAGACTATTCGGACCGGTAGAGATACCGGCGGAATATTGGCACAGCTGTGAGCCTTCGCATTCCGAGGTGGAAAGGCATGGAGACGCACATACGCCGCTTATGCACAGGTTCGTCGCGCAATCGGTTGCCTTGTCACATGGGCCATTGAGTATGAGCGACGTCGGGTCCGCATTAAGGCAAGCCCCGGTGTAGGCATTCGTATTTTGGAGACTGAAAATCCCTGCGCAGATGCCGTTTGAACAATCGGCTGGACCATTGCAGGCCGCTACTTCGTCGCTTAGTGGCAGGCATGTCGTAATACATCCAGAATCCGTTTGTGAGCACATCTCGTCCGCACAACCGAAGTTGATGCCACGAGGCCCCGCAGCAGCGCCGATGCACGCCGTTTCTTCGGGAGTGCCATCGCATTCTACGGTGCACACCCCCGCAATGCAGTACTCCGCGAGGGGACAGTCAGAGTTGTTGGCGCATCCATGGCCCAGGCTGCCAGGGATACCTAGTACCCGAGATACGGAAAGCTCATAGGCGGAGTTCACGGGGCCATCGATGGCGAGCCAAAGAGTGTCTCCCTTGGCTAGAAACTTCATCGTATTGGCGAATAGTGGGCTACAGCCAGAGGCTCCACCGCATTCGTAGGGGAAAAACAGTTGGGGCATGGCCGGTCCTATGACCGCAGCCGAATAGACTCCTGTTTCTGGAGCAATGAAGCGATAGACGGCTTCGGGGGTGCCCGCACCTACGCCAGACTCGCAGAATAAGGCGTCCGTCAGTCCCTCGAGCGTACCGGTAATGACGGTGGGTGAGGAGGTAAGATCTTCTGCGGTAGTACACGTGTCGAGTGGAGCGGCTGTCACACACGCTCCTGCAGCGCATGTTTCGCCGAACGGACACCCACAGATAGAACCGCAGGCTGGAGTATCACAAGTGGCGTCCTCACATTTTGCAGTGCAGTTCTCTGCGGTCAGACTAAAACCACCGGATTCCGATGGGTTCAAGTCTTCGACTGCCAGGTAAATGGTGGCTAGCGCGTCTAGATCCACTGATATTCGGCTCGGATTGTCTGCAGATAGCGTGCAGCTAACCTCTGAGTTTGTGCAGGAATTGAGTTGATGCAATCGAAATTCGGTAGGTCCTTCCGCAGTGAAGGAATATGTGCCGGATGTAGGTGCTACGAACGAAAAGACTCCTTCGGCAGCTGCTGGGCTACTGTCGCCGCACTGGATCTGGTTCGTGAGAGCCGTGGTACTCCATGCAATGGTAGAATCGAAGCTGACTGGTTCAGCACAGGAATCTCCACCTGTGGGAGTGATGCATGCGCCGGCCGTGCAAGCCGAGCCCAGTGAACACGGGCAGCTGGCACTACAAGGTTTACCTTCACAGGATTCCACATTCAGACTGTAGGCGGAGTCCATAGGCCCTTCGATGACGAAGTAATATGTCTTGGCCGCAGATAACGCTTTGCCTGTGCTCTCTCCGGCGAAGATTGGGTTGCTGCAAGTGCCATTGCATTCGTTTTCCGTAATCCAGAGCACGACACCGGGATCACCCATGAGAGTGAGAGTAACGTTGCTGTCGAAAGGGGGAGAGTATACCCGCACGACGTCTGGTAGCTGCAGGTCGACGTTTGAGCAAGACTCGGAGTCGCTGAAGCCACTGATAGCACCAGATGTATTGAATGGGAGCTCGCTTATTGGCAAGGGCGACTCCGTACACGAGTCACCCGGCAGGGTATCTATGCAGAGTCCGTCCACGCATGACTTCGCAACACCACATCCGCATTGAAGGCCGCATGGGTTAGGGCCACAGGTCACACTGTCACAAAATGACGAACATCGTTGCACTGTGACTGTGATTGGGCCTTCTGCTGATGCATCGAGCTGTTCGACCACCACGAACGCTGTATTCCCGCTAGGGGTAGTGGTGAGTGCGCTTGCACCGGATACATCACAGGTCGCGTTGAGTTTGCAGCTATTCGAGGATGACAGTTCCAACTGCCCTGGCCCCGATACAGTCGAGTACACGGGGACTCCAGCACCGGGCCGTAGTTCGAGGACGAGGTCCGAATATCCGAGTCCGTCTCCGCAATCGAAGTTATCGCTAAATCCGGTCATTTCGGCAGTGAGTGTGGTTGGGAAGTTGGTAATAACTAGCGGAGCACTACAAAGGTCACCATTGGTTTCACAGAGTCCTGCTTCGTTACATGATGTACCAGGGTTGCATTCGCCGCAGACTCCGCCACAGCTATCGTCGCCACATTGTTTACCAGTACATTTGGGAATACAGACATCCTGAACGCGTGAATCCGTTCCGGTTACTTCCACCCCAGGGTCGTTCGGGTCCAGGTCGCCGGTTGGTCCTGCTTCGAAGTCAACGACTGAGCTGCCGCCTATGTCCCCAAAGTCCAACATGGGACCGAGATCAAAGCCAAAGACCACATCCTCCGGAATGGGCTCAGGTTCCGCATCGCAGGCAGCAATGACGAGGAAAAGTGCGCAAAGGCTCCGATATACAAGCGGCACTGACAGCTTCACTCGATTTGAAGTTCTCATTATTTAGGAATGTATCCTTACGAGTACCAAAAACGCCACTTGTTACTCGTGAAGGGGGCTGCGAGATGTCCTCCACCACGGAAATGTTGTGGGTTCAGTCAATTCGATGTCGGGTCGTCGAGCGAGTCTCTGGACTACTGCTGTCTCATCTGAATACTTGAGGCTGTGGCAGTGTTACTTACATCGCTAGCGACAGTTTTAGGATTTGTGCTGATAGGCACGGGCATCCACCTGTTTTTTGTCGATACGACCTCCGCGGCGTTGCGTCTCTCGCAGATGATACACGTAGTTTGCGGTTTCCTCTTGGTCATTCCCGGCGTCATGTCGTTGTGGCGGCATTGGAAGATACGTGGTGGCAGCCTCGTTGGTCATTTGTCGGCTATCGCGCTCTTACTTACCATCGTGAGTGGTTCTATCGTTGTCTTCGCTGCATCCGCTGGGTATTTAGGCCCCGACTGGGTGATGCCATTGCATGCCGGCGCATCTGTAGTATTTCTTGCTGCCGTGGTGTGGCATACCGCTGTCGCTCTGAAAAAGCGGCCGAAAGCTCGGTGGACGAGTCGGTATGCGCTGCCATCGGCTGCGGCGCTATTGGCCGCCACGGGTGCCACAGGCGCGGCGTCTATGTTGCTGGCCTCACAACCCAGTGTAGGGCCAGTCACGGCGAATTATTCAAAGCCCTTCGGTGAAAACCTGTTTTTACCGTCTAATACCGCAGTGGTACGTGATGGTTTGGTGGATAGTGCTGCGTTGACGAACTCTCTTGCATGCCGTGATTGTCACGCTGAGATTTATGAACAATGGTCACAGTCGATGCACCGCCACTCCGCCACCGACCCTCATGTAGACACGGGGATTCGATGGTTCCAGCGAGACAACGGAGTCGAGGCGGGACGATTTTGCGCTGGCTGCCATAACCCTATTGGCCTACTGGCAGGTCAGTACGATCCATCCGTCACACACGAGGAGATAGGTACTCCGCCCGAGGAACAGGGGATTTCTTGCCTGGTGTGTCACGCGACAGTGCACGTAAATGATGAGCCACTTGGGAATGGCAGTTTCAAACTCGCAGTACCGGACCTTGCGGTAAAACAAGGAGACTGGCTGTCTCAGACCGCCATTCTTCTTGACCCGAAAGCCCATGGCGCAGAGATGCTGACTCCGGTCCAGCGTACGCCGCAGTTTTGCGGTAGCTGCCATCAGCAATACACGCCCAAGTCCCTGGGAGGGAAAGGCCCTTCCGCTGCGCATAGCCAGTACGTGGAGTGGAGTGAAAGCACCTACGCCGAGGATGGGGCCAATCGGCAGACATGTAACGACTGTCATATGCCGCTTGTCCCGGCCAATGACCCCTCAGCCGATGAGCAAGGACGAGTCCGATCACACCGTTTCCTGGGGGCAAACCATTCGCATGCCGTGGCATCCGGCTACGAGAAACAAGCAGAGCTGCAGCTTCAGATGCTCCGTTCTGGACTGGAGTTTTCCGTGGCATTGGTCCCGTCCGAGAAAGCAGGCCACCTCGGTGTTGATGTATCGTTGGCGAACGTGGGAGTCGGACACCGCTTTCCGAGCGGCACGACTGATTTGAGTGAAACCTGGCTTGAAGTATCGCTCGTGAGCGCCGGAACTACGTGGTTTCTGAGTGGAGGTCTAGATGAGCGACATTACCTTGATCCGGAGGCTAAACAATGGCGAACCGTCTTTGTAGATGCCTCGAATGTGCCGGTAGACCTGCATAACCTAGCAATCGTTGACCGGACAGTTATTGACGATTATCTAGCTCCTTCCGAGCGGGAAACGACCCGTTACGACATTCCCGTCGCGGCGTCTGCACCGGACACTGCGGAGCTAAAGGTGCGTCTCCGGATGCGAAAGACGAACCAGCGTTGGAATGACTGGCTTACCAATTTTGACGGGTCAACCGTCAACGTGACCGATATCTTTGAGAGCGTGCGGACGGTGAGCTTGGCGGAGCTTCGTGGGGCTGGTGTCACACCAAAGTCACGAGTGGCTGAGGGGCCTAGCGAGCCTTCTCCGGAGGGCATGCGTTTCGTTCCGTCTGGCTCCGCTATTATCGGCTCAGAGGAAGGTGATGCGGACGAGTCACCGGTGCGAACCGTATTCGTTCAGGGTTTCCATATCGACCGATATCCAGTGACCAATTCGCAATATCAGCGCTTCATCAGAGCGACGAAGCGGAGCGGTCCCGTTCACCGGCTTGAGTGGGCGGAACCGTACAATTGGGATGGCCAGAACTTCCCCGCCGGTACCGGTGATCGTGCGGCTGTATTGATTACTCACGAAGAGGCGACTCAATATTGTAACTGGGTTGGTAAACGATTGCCGCTTGAGGTTGAGTGGGAGAAGGCGGCGCGAGGACCATTAGGCCAACGCTATCCATGGGGTGAAAGTTGGGACGAAGGCCGATGCGACGCGGTAAATACGCAAGACATTCCTCGTCGAGTCGGCATGTGCCCCACGCGGAAGAGTCCATACGGGGTAGAAGACCTTGTAGGAAGTACCTGGGAATGGGTTCAAGATTATTATCGAGCGTACGACCGTACGCATTTACACCCGAATGCCAATGAGTGGATTACATCTTTCGGAGACCCAAGCTACGCCCTGCGGGGGGTGCCTGCAGGTCACGCCGGACCAGGTACGACGGGCTCTAGCCGTGCGGGTCATGCCGATAACATGCGCGCAAAGATTGGCTTTCGGTGTGCAATCGATGCCAGGACGCCAGAAGCAAGAGGAACGGTTCCCGAGACAGCGGAAGCCCCGGGGACAACAAGGCAGGAGAAACGCGGATGATACGAAGCATAACGATTTCATTGATTATCGTGGGCCTGGTATCCGCAACCTACGCATGGCTAGCGCAGGTGGCGGATAGTGGGGAGCCGCTTCGGTCGAATTCGGATGATGCCCAGCTTGATGTAGGGGTAACTGCTGCACAAGTGTCAACATTTGAGCAGAACGAGTCCATGGAGATACAGGGACCCGTGGTTGTGCACCCGCCGGCGAATGCGGTCTGGCCTCATTCATTTCCTGCTCCTCGTTTCATGTGGAGTGATGAGTATGCAAGTCGCGTATATCGAGTCACGATACGGCGCGATGAAGGAGTGGTATTCCGCGGTATTACCCGGCGTCGTGAATTGGTGCCGTCGCCGGACGCCTGGGACCGCGTTCGCTCAACACCGGGAGTGCTCACGGTTCAGGTGGAGGGTGGCGTCATTGATGGCGATGGTCGGCTCACGGGTGATATCGCCGCCTCCGAAACGACGGAACTCCAAATTTCTACAGAGGGTGATGATCCGAACGGAATGCTGCTCTTCGGGGCAAAACTACGCCCGCCCCATATCAAAGTCGGCACAGTGCCACTTTTGATGATGAATCTACGGATCGACGCACTCGATCTCGAAGCGTTAGATCACCGGGTGGTGTTTCGTTCCAGCTACGGCCCAGAGCCCACACGGATCCATCCCACACGGGTGGACGAGGAACGGGGTGGAGGTCCCTATGGAGGCGGTGCATATGGCGGACCATCGGCAGGTGGGCCCGCCACAGGAACGGCACCTACCGGAGGAGACGGCGGGTACGAGGAAGCGGGTGATTCGGACACCGAGGGTGGAACGCAAGGACCAGGCCGGTTTCATGACCCAGACGCACCTGCTGATCAGACGTCCACGCAATGTGTTTCCTGTCATGCAATATCTGATGACGGGAAATACGTGGCGACCTTTAGCCAAGCGGCGGAAGAGGCACCCATCGATTTTGATGCACCCAACGGGTTCCTCACGGTGCTTAAGATGCCTGAGCGGGAGTTGATTATTCAGCTTCCGCACGCCTTTATGCCAATGT
This sequence comes from Pseudomonadota bacterium, assembly GCA_002863065.1. Lineage (GTDB taxonomy): Bacteria > Myxococcota_A > UBA9042. Next base: position 371 of record PKDL01000172.1, on the reverse strand, counting down.
TCAACCCTGCCAATTCGGACCTTCTAGTCTATGGCGAGGTCGATGAGACCATTGGGGTAAAGGACCAGCAGATGGTTCGCAAGAGTGATCTGCGGGTGCTGGACCTACAAACGGGAAGACATCGGGCCATACCTGGCGCGGACCTCCCCGACCGCGTAGAGAATTTTCCGGCCTGGAGTCCAGATGGGAAGACACTGGCATTTATTCGTACGAAGCCGGGCGAAATGTGGCACGGAGCTGCTGGACATATTGACATTGCCACGATCGATTACAATGGTGGCACGGGCGGTCAGGCAGCCGACTTGAAAGGGGCTAGCCACAACGGGAAAAGCAACTTCCTGCCTATCTATTCCAAAGATGGTCGTTGGATT
>PKDL01000069.1 GCA_002863065.1 Pseudomonadota bacterium | reverse complement strand
GTAGCCACACCGTGTTGCCCCGCACCCGTCTCGGCAATAATGCGTTTCTTGCCCATACCGCGGGCAAGAAGCGCCTGCCCAATGCAATTGTTTATTTTGTGGGCTCCGGTGTGGCACAAGTCTTCGCGTTTGAAGAAAATATCTGCACCACCAAGCGATTCACTCCACCGCTTCGCATGTGTGAGAGGAGTTGGTCGTCCGACATACGTGTCCAAAGCATTCGACACTTCCTTTTGAAATGCCGCATCGTCCTGGCTGGCCCTCCAAGCGGTGTCGAGCTCCTGCAAATTGGGGATCAGCAACTCGGAAACAAACTGGCCGCCATATTCCCCAAAGCGCCCCCGCTCGTCCGGGAAGGCGGTGTTGTTCACGGTTTCTACAGAGGTACGAACGCTCATATTAGTCTACCCGCAGTTGTATACACCTACAGTGTACGCGTTTAGAGAGATCACAACAGCGACCGAGATCAAAGCTGGGACGGAGAACCTTTCTTCTCCCATGGCCGCCAGAGAAGCACTCCATCTCCGATAAGATATCGAGTGAATGGGAACAAATACAATGTACGCTCACGTTCTAGCGGCTTGGAACCACAGGCCCCAGGACAACTACAATCAAGCTCAACGGGTGCGGTTGGAGACCAAACCAACTTCGCTTTTTCCCGCGATAGAGTGCCCATGTACTCAATACGCTGCCGGAACTCTGCCACTCCATTACATTTGCTCCGCTTATAGCTCGGAATCATACCGGTCCGTGTCACCCTCAGCGTCGCCGATAAATTCTCCGACACGGAAAAAGACACCGCAGACACATCAGATGACCATTGTTTACCCACCCATTCATCGACGAGTTCGAACACAGAGGACTCATGACGATCCGCTCCGGCACCGGGTAAGGCGGTACGAATGATGAAAAAGTTGCTCGAGAGCATTCCCTCGAACCGTGGCAAGGAACGCACATCGAACTCCAAGGTGGGGCTGACGCGACAATAGGACTCGCACGAACATGACGTGATTCGCCCGTTACCAAGCGTGAGGGTCGTTCCGTCATACGTCGCATTCCACTCGCGGGACCAACGTAGAGATTTCGAACCACCACAATTATTCGCTCGCCAAGTTTCCAAGGTGCGCTCGCCATTCTGGACTAAACGTCCACGGCCATTTTTTCCAAGAGTCAATAATCCATGGTCAATTTCAGCACCTTCAGAACCATCCACTCTTCGCCTCACGCGGTATTCACCCGCCCAATTCCCATACGTCTCGGGATGCCGTACCGGTCCGAGATCCATGTCGAGAGTGAGCTGTTGACCATCGTTACATTCCACTTCGATAGCGGTCCCCATCCTGCGGGGTGAGAGAACCCGAATAGTCTGTCTACCAGCCTGCACCGTATAGGGAAATAACAGCGGGGCCTCCGATGAGCCTATGAATAGGCGAATCTTCTCTTTATTTCGTACCAAAAGCTTGCAGGGAGGCACCAATGGCTCCGGCGTCACTTTCAGCTTGGTAAGCTGACCGGCAGTTACACGCACCACTTTCTGAAATGGTTTCATCCCGTTGCAAGCTACGAGAACTCGGTATCTCCCTGTCTTGACTTCTGCAGATACCTCACGGCCAGTACCCACCTTAATCCCGCCAACTTTCACGTTGCAATTGGCCAGACCACTCAACACCACAACCGTACCGCGCTCACTAGCAATCGCCTTCGGGCGAAGACTCTTTATGCGACGTCGTGCCAACGCTGCGTCGTCTGCTGTTATCTCGAGAGTTAGGTATTGCTCAAAAAAGTAAATCGCCTGGGCAAATCGCTTTTTTTGCTCATGTGCTCGCCCAATATTCCACAGCAGGTCTGGGTGAGGAGACAGAGCCAAAGCAGCCGTATACTCCGCAATTGCCTGATCGAAACGCCCACCTTCGAACAGCGAATCACCGGTATCCACATGAGATTGCGCACGTGCCACCTTGTCCTGCTCAGGCGGGGCCGCAAAAGCCCCTTCGGTGCACCACAGTATGGATACAACACAGACCGCCCGAAGTCGTAACGTTGGTATGCGCCGATTATGCAACTCCAGCCTTTGCCCCCAAACCGAACGTGTAGTCAAGCGGTTGGAGCTACTGCTTTTTGACGCGTAATGCAGCTCCTGCTTTACGCGCAGACTTACGTTTCACCGGTGTCCGCGCAGAGGAACTATGGCGCGTCCCGCTTCTGGCAGCAAGTTCCAGCGTCCGTCGTAGTTGCCGCTCCGCACTGCGGAGCCGCCCCCGAGCCTGAACGGAGCGACTCATTGAGCTGCGTGCCTCGGGTTGAGCATCAACAGGGGCAGACGACGAATGTATCTGGGATATTTCGTCTATGGAGCGAGGACCGACAGGTACCAGCATCTCATCGCTTCCAAATGAATGCCAAAGCACTACAGATACCAATGTAATCAACACCAAAGCCCACGTGAGCAGGCTACGACGGCCCTCCGTGTTATCGATAAGCCGTAATGTTTCCTTCGTCACGCTAGAAGGCACCAGCAAATCCGGGTCTACTTCGTACAGAGGTGGCTTCCACGGCGCATCTTCAACACCACCTGATTCTACCTGCTCAAGCATCTGGCGAACTATCGCGGCAGACGCAGGACGGTCATCTGGTTGCTTCTCCAGAAGCCGCTGCACCAAGAGCGCAAGGCCCGGGTAATCGCTGCGTACACGCATTGGTAAGGTTGGCGGAGCCTCCTGAACGTGAGCCAACATCACTTCCATCGCGCTATTGCCATCAAACGGCGGTTCGCCCGTTAGTAACTCAAATAGAACCGCGCCAAAACTGTATAGATCACTCGAAGGGCCAACCTCTAACCCCCGTGCTTGCTCAGGCGACATATACAGCGGCGTGCCAACCACCGTCCCCGTCGATGTGAGACTCCTTGTTCGACCATCTCGTTCCGCCACTTTTGCGATACCGAAATCGACCACTTTCACGAAATCTTCTTCGCCATGTATTTTTTTTAGGAAGACATTTTCCGGTTTCAGGTCGCGATGAACGATTCCCTTTGTATGTGCTTCGCTGAGAGACTTCGCAATTTGCACCCCAATCCTCACCACACGCTCCGGTGCTATCGCGCCATTGCGTCGCAGTAATTCGGAAAGCGGCTCACCCTCAAGCAATTCCAACGCCAAATAAAGCTCACCATCGTCCGATTGGCCAAAGTCATAGACACGGATGGTGTTGGGGTGCTCCAGCACACTTGCTGCTCTCGCTTCTCGTTGAAACCGTCCTACTTGCTCCAGACTGGGTGCAAAATCGGGGCGGAGCACTTTTAACGCTACCTGACGATTCACGGATAGCTGGGTGGCTCGATATACCGCGCCCATACCCCCCAAACCAATACACTCCTCGACCTGGTAACGGTCATGGAACACTTGGCCAACAAGCCGCTCCGTCTCCGATACATACCGTTCCTGCAACACGGTCTGATACCCGTCTAATGGACACACTGTTTCATTCGTCATCAATTCACAATGTGGGCATATGCGTTTGGTATTCATGGTGGGCTTGGCGAGTGTAATAGCGGCCTCCCGTATCGGTCAATCGTAGCCATAATCGAGGGCACATTCCCAAATAATGAATGCGCCACCGACTCTCAAGCTCAAGCCTTCGACAATGCGGTTTGCTTTCTCTACGTTCAGTCTGCAACCATCCCCACATGGCAAGACAACCGTTACAGATACGTTTGTTGCATCTCACCGTAGTTATGTTCACTTGCATGCACCTGCCAGTGGCTGCAGCAGACAATAATGAGAAGCCCTCAGCTATCCAAAAGGCCCGTTCGCTTCTGGCCAGACAGAAGACCGGAGACGCCATTGCGCTGTTGAAGGAGCAAATACAACTACAGCCTCATGTTGCGCTTTTGCACAATGAGCTAGGTGCCGCCTACCTACAAACGGGGGACCTACGGCAAGCCACCTCTGAATTTCTAATCGCAACAAAAGCAGAACCGAGTCTTGCGCATGCCTGGGCAAATCTCGGGGAATCCCTCCGTCTCCAGCGCCTCTTCAAAAAAGCCGCGCGCGCATTCCATACCTTTCTGCAGTTGTCTGCGAATGATAGGTACGGCCTGTACGGCCTTGCCCTGAGCTTCGAAGGCTATGAAGCCTACGACAAGGCACTACAAACTCTGTCCGTCGCGGAGAAAGAAGCCCGTTCAGATAGTGCCCTACGCGCTCGAATCAACCAGGCACGCCGGCGTTTGAACGAAAAAGTCAAAGAGGCAGGACTCCCAGCGTTAGAGCGAGGCGACGCCAGGTTTGTTTCGGCGCGATACAAAGCGGCTCTTGCTGTATACGCCAGTGGACTAAGAGCCACACCGGGTGATGCCACCCTGCTTTCACGCATCGGTCTTACGTATGCAGTATTGGGGAAGGTAGAGCGATCGATCACGTACTTCGAAGCAGCGCTTCGCGTCGACCCCAACGAAGCGGTAGCCAACTTCGCCTACCCGAACCTTAAAAAAGCCACCGCCACCTCAGATGGCCTTTCATTGAGCGACCTGGTCCGGCAAGACCGACCTGCTCTTCTTCTTCAACGCGCCGGAAGTACGCCGACACCACCCAAAGCCGAGGCGTATCTTCGAATGGGACGACTAGATGATGCACAAGCAACGGCGCCATCCACGGGAGGCGCTGCCATCCGTGCCGAGGTCCATGTACTCAGAGGTGAGCTCAAAGAGGCAGAAAGAGAGGCCTCATCGGCCGTGATCGACGGGGACACTGAAGACATTCCCACATGGAGGCGATCCCTTCTTCGCTAGCCACTCTAGTACACCACTGCCCCCTCGGTACTAGCAAGCGTACAGGTGCTAAGGTTGTGCCCGAATCTTGGCGGGACCCGTACCTTCTCGTCTGCCATCGGCAGCAGAACACACGAAAACGAGACCGCTCTCAGCGACTTCCCGAAAAGGTCAAGTAGTCTATTGGCGCTAGCTAGTATTGAAGGCTAATCTAGGAAAGTTCTCAGAATCGAGGTGAACAATGACGGAGCCCGACGAACGACCGATAGAAGAGCGTCTCGAAGACTTGCTCAATGCGGACAGCGAAGGTGTCGTGGCTGAAATCCTACGACGCGCACTCAAGACCGGACGGAAGACGGTTCACACGGTTCGTTCGGGTCCCGGCACGGTAAGGAACCTGGCCAATGACATATTGAGCAACGAAAAGGTCGAAGCAATGGGCACCACTTTGAGCAGTGTCCGAGAAGAACTTGTCAAGGTTTTCGGCAGAGAGTTCAGTGGGTATCTCGACCGTCTTAACGTGGTCGATGTTTTGGTGGGAGTGCTTACGTCCATCAGTCTAGAAGTAAAAACTGAGCTCCGATTCATCCCTAATGACAAGAGGCTCGTGAAACCCAACATCAAGAATTCTGTGAAAGTAAAAACTACCGAAGCTGAAGAAACCCCGTCCGAAGAACACTGATTTTTTTGGAGGAGAGCCGAGCCGGGGATACCTTCAGTCCCCATGAGCACACCTTCAGAACACGTTGGGCTAGAAATACCAGCAGTCGAAGATGACGCATCTCTTGCAGATTCTGCGTGGGAGCTAATCCGTCTCAGGGCGAATCAATCGTCAGCAGACCCCGGTATGCTCAATGGCCTCGGAGGCTTACAGGATGCGGCCCGCCTGGTATGCACGGGACTTGTACGAGCAGCAAGACTCAGTAGTAATCCGGACAACTATCTCTTAGAGGCCCTCCCGGTCCTGTGGTGGCTACACTTCCAAACGGGAGTCGATGTGCTCATACCACTCGCATGCGATATTGATCCCACTCGTTCGAGTGAATTAGCCCACGCCGCAACACGCCTCATCGCAGAGTTAGACAAGGGTGATAACCCACCCGCTTGGCACACCGCTGCTGACCGCATCCCCATGCTGACTGAGCTAGAGGCTGAGGTGCCTGAGAAAGCACATGTACTAGCCCGTGGCGTCGCTCTTACGATGCGCCTTACTGGCGGCACCATCACCCCGACGCTCCAATACATCCGCCATCATGCTTCAGCCGATCTCTGTCGAGCGTTGACCACCGAGCCGATGCTAGTCGACAACGTACCATGGCTGTCAGCGCTCATATTACGTGGTGACGAACGAACTCGAGCACTCGCTGCGTGTAGCTTAGCTAATTGTAGCAACCATACGCATGTCTCACTTCAAAGCTTCATCGTATTACTACCGGAAGCAGACCTTGTAGCAATCGCCGAAGTGCATGGGTTACTTGGCCTCATTGGGGAAGATGAGACGGTTAGGAATGTGATTCGAACCGCATTACTGACACGCATATGGCAAGGTGACTCACTCTCTGGACTCGCATGGTGGGATGCATTTCGTGGCGAAGACTGCATTGCACGGATTCTGCCGGAGTGTGGTGATGCCCGCGTGGCGCTTGCGAAAAACCTTCTCGACGGTTTACCAACCCATGCACTCGCCGGCGGTGCACTGACAGATGCCCCTACTACCGATGCCTTAGTCAGTGCCCTTGTTACCGTACTAACGAATCACTCGTCGTACGACAGCCCGTTACGACGGGCAGAGGCCGCACTCCGCGATCGCATTCGCTTAGCCCGAGATCCATCAATAGGGCGAGCCCTTCGTGGCTACGCCACGGTGGTAATGAGTGCGGCACGGCAACTGCTGGCAAACGGCCATCGGCATCCGGCACAAGCGTTGTATACTCGGGTACTATCTTTACGCCGGTCCTATCCACTGGCTTTGCCGCGTGGACTTTTCCCAGACGACCTGGTGGATGCGGGTGACGGTAATGACGCTGCGGCTGTTCGTCGCTGGTCGCTGCGACGCAAGCCATCAGTATCGGCTGGAGGCCCCACTCGACAGGCCTCTCAGGTAAGCGCAGATGACCCACTACCCGATGCCAGAGAGGTTGTGGCGTCAGTGGGCTCGTTACAGCCTCTACCAAAAGCTATTGGTCGCTGGGCTGGCGCTGCTCGCCTAACGACGTTGGGTATGCTGTCACTCGTGGTACCTGTGCCCATTCGCTATCTGTGGATGCGCCTAGCGCGGCTTGTCGGGAGTACTCCTACGGCAAACTTCTTGCTGAGCGACGAAGGTCATGGAGCTGTTTGTACCGAGCATCGCATTGCGGGAGTCATCGTGAAACGGCGACACCGAAATGTTGCTGGTGGCCGATTGTTTCTGTTCCCTGTCGAGAACCCCGCTGCTGATCGCATGCTCGGTCGCTGGGCTGCACTGCTGCTACTCTTCGGTACCATCGGTACATGGCTAGCGCTTCGCTCTTCCGATATCACTGGTACAGCGATTGCTGTGACGTTTGTTGCCACCATCATTCTCACCTATCTAGGGGCTGCAGCGCTTCACCGTCGCATCGCTCATGGACTGGCAGTCGCCGTCATTGATTCCGACCCAGACTTCCATGCATCGTTCCGATGTCCCTTCTTGTTTCTGCTCGTCTCGGGCGTATGCCTCTGCGGCTCCTCGTCTCTCTGTGAAACCGGCATACCGCCTTTCCCGCCTCTCCGGACACACAGTGTTTCCTGTTCCTCTGCTTCACTCGACGAGTCTATTACTTCCACTAGCTTTCTCTGCTTCATGGACCACGGCACCCATAGGCTGCGTTCGACATTTCCCTCCATGAAAACAGAGCTGGC
>PKDL01000094.1 GCA_002863065.1 Pseudomonadota bacterium | reverse complement strand
AAACCGATGAAGACTTCAAGGTGGGCGGGCAATATGCGAGCTACGAACATTGCGGTACGTGTTTCGGGAGTTGTGAAAATGCCATCGCCAATGCTGCAGTCACCGCATGTGCCGTACCTGGCGGAGTTCCTCAATGCGTTGTGGAAGAATGCCTGCCTGGATTCACCCAAGTTGGTGTACTGCAATGCGTGTCGCAGGTACAGGTCAACTGTGCGCCGTGCGTAATGAACGCCGATTGCGCAACAGCAAATGCTGCATGCCTAGACCTAGACGACGGCAAATTCTGTGCTACGTCCTGTGCTGACGGCGGTGAATGTCCACTTGGCTATACCTGTAATGATTCTGACTACGATGCGCCCTATTGCGTTCCAATGAGCGGCTCCTGCACATGCGATGGAACAAATACGTCTCTATCTCAAGCGTGCGCTACCACCTATGAGCCTGAGGACACGGGACAGCCGAGCTATACCTGCGAGGGCCTCAGAAATTGCACTGTCTCCGGTTGGAGCGAATGCATACTTCCGAGCGAACTCTGCGATGGAGCCGACAATGATTGCGATGGCGAAGTCGACGAGACCTTCAAGAACGGCGAAGGCAAATATTGGCAAGTTGAAAATTGCGGTGGCTGTAATGTGTCCTGCCTTGCTTTGACCTTCACAAATGCGCAGCCGGTGTGCGATGCCAGCGGTAAGTTCCCTCAATGCACTTACGAATGTGCAGGGAATTGGATTGACGTGAATGGCCTTGCCACTGACGGATGTGAATGCTTTCCACAAAATGGGCCCGACTTCGCTGGCGATGACCAGGATACGAACTGCGACGGAATCGATGGCGAAGCGGACAACGGTATATTTGTCGCGAAGAACGGGTCCGACCAGAACCCAGGTACACTTGACGCCCCAGTGCTCACCATTACGGAAGGTATCACCCGTGCCAGTGCGTTCAACAAACGGGATATCTACGTGGCTACCGGGGTATATTCAGAAAGTATCGTGCTGAAGGAAGGCAAACGCGTCGTGGGAGGCTACCGTTCCGACTTCCTCGCGCGTGACCCCTTGCTGTTTGAGACCGCACTCATCGGGGTGGAGCCAACCACTCAGCTCCCCGCAACCGTTACGGCGAACAGCCTCGGTACCTCCGGTGGAGAGACGACCCAATTCGATGGCTTTACCGTCTTTGGGGCCAATGCGGCCAACCTAACCGGTGGCAATAGCTACGGGATCTACATGCTAGACTGCGGTGAGGAATTGCAAATCTCGAATAACCGCGTATTTGGCGGCGCCGGGGGCTTCGGCCAATCAGGCATACCAGGAGCGGATGGTCTCGACGGCACGGTGGGAAGCCCAGGCTCAGATGCCGTAGACTTGAATAAATTTACGTCAAATGGGAATCGCTTCTGCACCGCAACGGACTGGCTCCCTGGGGGCAACGGAGGCCAAGTCACGTGCGGCGACGGTGCCGTTGTCACTGGAGGCAACGGTGGAACAGCGGCATGCCCTGCCTTCGGGTCCGCCCCAGTATCCGAGATGTCTGGAGGAGTAGGTACCGGCCCAAGTGGCTCTGGTGGAGCTGCCGGCTATGCATCGACCATTAACTCAAATACCGACTGTGGATTCTGCGGTGTACCGGCGAATGCCACCGTTGGCGGACTAGGACTCACGGGCAATACAGGTATTGAGGGGCTAGCGGGTAACGGGTGCTCCAGCGCCGGTGGCGTAGTCGCCGGTCAGTGGCAGGGAGGCTCTGGTGCGCCGGGTGGCGTCGGTGGACATGGCGGCGGTGGCGGTGGCGGCGGCGCCGGCGGCGGCGTTGAGATCGTTGGTAAGCTCTGTATCGGGGACGGTGTAGAAGTCAATATCGGCGGTAATGACCTCGGTGGGGCTGGTGGTGGTGGCGGCTCCGGCGGATGCGCAGGCACAGGAGGTACTGGCGGTACTGCCGGCGGAGGAAGCTTTGGGATATTCATGGTCTACACCAATCCAGCAGCTTCTCTTCCGAATGTGTCTGGAAACATCATTCGAGGTGGAACCGGTGGTCCCGGTGGCTCAGGTGGACCCGGTGGTGCAGGCGGCAATGGTGGAGCCGGTGCAGCAGGTGGCGACTCCGGTGAGGATGAACTGCAGACATTCTGCGCCAAACCCGGTGGCCCCGGTGGCTCAGGTGGTGCGGGTGGGCACGGCGCCGGTGGTGGTGGTGGTTGCGGTGGCGCGAGCTACGGACTCTACGTGTTCAAGGCTGGCGGACCACAGCCACTTGACGATTTGAAAACACAAAATAGCTTCCTCCCTGGCGGTACCGGCGGAAGCGGCGGTCCCGGCGGCAGCTCACCAGGTCAAAGCGGAGACTTGGGGTCAGCAGGAGCAGCAGCCAACACCAACTTCTAACCAGTGTGCTGTGCTCGTCGGTGGTTACTGCTAACCCTATCGTTTTCTATACTCGTCGCCTGCGCGTCGGAACCCATTTATCCCAAACAACCTCCTCGGCCAGAAAGCTGGCCTATAACAGCCAAAAGCGCCATCCGACCTACGATAGATAACGGCTCTGATCCACTGCCAGAGCCACCCGAACTATCGGTCGATCAGCTGTTAGAAGAAGGAGCTCATTTTGCTAGTACGCACAAGATGCCCGAGGCTCTCGCTCGCTGGCGATGGGCATTGATTGCATTGATTCCGCAATGGAGAGGACTCCAGTACCAACACCCTGTCTCGGCAGCATTCATGTCGCGTGATTCGCTCGGGGTGCGACTCGCTCAAGAACTGGAGTCGGCCTTCCCTGAAAAACAGCTGGAACATATTACCAGCCTCGGAGAGCTACTTGGCTTCTATCCCGAGGGTTTTCGACTACGTGAACTCCTCTTATCGCTATACTCCGACGAAGTCGGGGGATTTTATGACCCGAACGTCAAGGAGCTCTTCCTCGTCGAAGACGCGCCATCACCCGCAAAGACTATTCTAGACTTAGTCTCGCCCGGGTCAGCAGCCCAGCAACAGTACGTGATACTGGCTCATGAACTACAACATGCTCTCGCAGACCAGCACTTTGACTTACATTCAATGCAAGCGGTAGCCAAAGCAGATGACGATATGTCCCTCGCCTTATCCGCACTCATCGAGGGTGATGCGATGGTGGTAATGACGCTACCAGCGCTTCCAAGTCGTGACCGACTTCCGTTCCTTACGATGCAAAATCGCATCCTCAATCAAATACTGCAGTGGGTAACACCCGTTGCCGCTCAATTCACTGCCGGTGATGCGTACCGTCATGCACCCAGCATCATCCAGGCGGGCATGCTATGGCCATATGTGCAGGGCATGTCATTTGTCATGCACCTGACTCAGGCGAGTCGAGCGAGTCGCCTTCGCGACGTGTTTGCACACGTCGATGCCGCATATAGACGACCACCAGTTAGTACAGAACAGATCCTCCATCCGGAAAAGTATTTAAAGGAGTATGACAATCCAGTAATCCTTTCCTGGAAGTCTCCTCCCCTACCACTGAGACCATATACGCCGTCATATTCGAATACCGTAGGGGAGTTTCAACTTGGGATACTGCTCAAAAGCCGCATGAGTGAGTCTGCTGCACTGGCAGCGGCTGCAGGGTGGGATGGAGATACCATTCAGTTACTCCAAGTATCGGGTAAACCGACCGCGCTATGGGCGATAGAAATGGACACCGTGCAAGATGCGGAGGAACTGCGAACCGCACTTCTAGAGCACCTCAAGGGTGATAACCGCCCCATCCCGTTTAGTCTGGTGAAGTCATCTCGGCGCATCGGCCTCAGCATTGGCAAGACCATCAATCGACAGTATCTGCTTGAGTGGGTAGATGGCATACAATCAACCCCTAAGGGCTTTCCGATGAAGAAAACTCCAGCGAGAACGGAGTATCCCGAGCAACCAGATGACGGGATCCTAAAGTTTCAACAGACCAACATATCGACTGCCGCCCACCACTTACCGGCAGACATCGCCCGTATAACAGCGCTAAAACGTTTATCGTCACACGTTGCAGACGAGGGATGTCGCTGTAAAACCGAGACATGTATCGGTTTATTCGCAAAACGATTACGCGATGAAATCACTCAAGCCCAAAACAGCGGCCTAGCCTTTCCTGAAGACGTCAATGCGCAATTTCTGCTGGATACGGCGAGGCTCCAAGATTGCCTGACAAAATCTCGATCTCAGAAAGCTCCCTAACGCCTCCTAGGCACTTCATCGAATCTCGACTGTGACTTGTGTCATACCCTCCCGTGGAAGACAGTAGAGGCATATGAGCCTGTCGGAGGTTGATACAAATGAAGCGCTCTCTACCTTTCACTTTTCTAACTCTAATACTTGTGGGCCAGCCCGCAATGGGAAAGAGCTTTTACCCAGGACAGATACCCAACGGTTCCGTCAACAATTGCAATACCTGCCATGAGGGTGGCTTTGGCGCGGGTTTTTTGAACGTATTTGGTGATGATGTATGGGGAACGCTGGCGGGTGGGAAACCTGATTGGTCTGCTATTTGTGAGCTCGACTCCGACGATGATGGCGCATCCAACGGGCTAGAGCTGGGCGACCCGGATTGCGACGGTTTGCCTAACCCTGGGCTACCCGTATTTCACCCAGGCGATTCGACTGACACTCCTCCTTCTCCCACAGATGGAAACGACGCAACAGACGAAATCGATACCACTGACGCTAACGACGCTGCAGATGCATCCGCCACTGGAATGGATATGAACGACGGAAGCGACGAGGTGGATGCGACCGATGGTTCCGCTGCGTCAGACACGTCGGTCGGCTCAGATGCAACCGATGGAGCTGGTACAACGGAGGGGGCTGATGCAACCGATACAGCGGGTCCATCAGATACTGGAATTGACTCGACTGATACAGGCGATGCGGCGGATGGCATAGATACAGCCGACGTGGCGGATGGCGTAGACACAGCCGACGCCGCAGATGGCGTGGATACAGCCGATGCCGCAGATACAGCGGACGCGGTAGACACCGCCGATGCAAACGGCACTGCAGATGAAGCAGATACCACCGATTCGGATGACACAGATAGCGCTACAGACGCTACTGACTCCGCAGTCGGAGCAGATACAGTAGACGCTATTGATACGGCGGATGCGGGAGCGAGCTCTACCGACACAACTGATGCTGATGATGGCGTAGACCCTATGGCTAGCACAGATGCTATGGATAGCACAGATGCTACCGATGCCGCCGACTCGGCCGACAACGGTAGCGTTACAGAGGCTGAGGTGGAAAGTAATAATGAGGGGGATAGCGACGGATGTACTGTAGGTCACAAGGGTAATCCGGCAGCCCCGATCACCCTCGCGTTTGCACTGCTCGCCCTCGCATGGATCCGGCGACTCGCCTAAGTAGAAATGTCTCAGCGAGCGGCGGGTATTGGTGCAGCCGAAACCGACTCAAAAATAGAGCTGTAATCGTGATAGCAAATAAGCCTTGCCAGTGGGTTCCACCTTGACAGTAGTAAACCCGACCGATTGCACTAGGAGCAAACCAAATGTGGCAACGAAACATGCACAGACTTTTGAGAGTCTTTGGAACCATTATCCTTCTGCACTTGCCTGCTTACGCTGAACCAAACAACCAGTCCATCCTAGGGCAGTGGAAAAACGATCAAACCGGTACGACGTTTTTCATCACTCCAGAGCGGAATGGAGTGTTTGCCATCATCCGCAGCCGCCAAAAGAACGAGAGCGTGAAGCTCAGAGCTATCGCGGCTGAGTGGGTCCCCGATATGAAGGGCTCGCAATTTCGCTTTGCAAAAGCCGTTGGAACAGTGGCTCATAACCAAAAGTCCATTCGATTCCCCAAGTATACCTGGTCCAAGGTAGCAGAGTACCCTTCACGTGGCCGCCAATCTGGGTTCTGGAAAAGCAATACCGGTAGCATCTTTTTGGTGACGAAGACGCTTGACTCACAATTTCATGTCCTGAACTTCAGCCGCATAGGGAGCTTTATTTCAGCAGCCGAGTGGGTGAAAAGCACAAATGACACCCAATTCCAATATAAACAAGGCGAATTGGTCGTGACTCTTTCGGACGATGGACGGCATGCGACACTGACGAATCGGAAGTCCGGCAAAACATTTTCGTGGGCCCTTCTCACTACGTGGAGCGGCGAATCTCCCTGAAATAAGCCCCATCAGTCCATACGACAGAGTGACTCAGGCGAAGCGTGCTGTTTGTGTCATGCGCCGAGGAACGTCGATACCCAGGAGCTGATGTGCTCGCAATCGCGACATGGCCATAATGGTATGCTGAGGGTTCACCCCGAGCGTAGTGGGCAAGGCCGCGGCACAAGATACCATGAGGTTCTCGTAGCCACGGACCCATCCGTTTTCGTCGCAGACCGCTCGTTTCGGGTCTGCTCCCATAACTGCCCCACCGAAGAGGTGACTGAGTATGGATGTATAATGGCGAGCGTCGAGGGGAGCTTTATCCAATAAATCCAATTGATCAGGGCCGAGCTTGTACGGCGTCCCTGCAACGCCAGGAACCACATGCGTGGCCCCCACAGAAAAGTGCATTTGCGCGACAAATTTCAGAGCTCTGCGAAACGCATCGATATCACTACGGGTGGCGCTGTAACTCACCACCGGCTTGTCGCCAAAACCATTCTTCACTCGCCCCACTGCATCCGCTCGAACTGCAGCAACCCAGTGGAGCATACGGGGAAAGTCTTGCAGCTTTTCGACCAGGTCAGGACCAGCTCCTGAAAGACGAGACGCGACAAGCTCCAAAGGAAGCGTCAGCACTTCCAGCTTAGCACGCAGCTTGGGATCCTTTCGAAATGCAACACTTGCCCATCCCTGGGTTGCACCTTTCCACATGTCTTGCCGGTTGGGGTAAATCCCAAAGCACCCCAAACCGGGATGTGCTCGGAAATATTTGCCCAGCGCTGGATGCTTCACTCCTGACCGCATCAACAACGCCGGCGTATGAGTTGCAGATGCCGCGACGATGACTGCCTTCCGTGCCCGGATGCAGAATGCGGACCCCATCTCACCTGTCGTAGGATGACGAAAGTGCCCTTCAACTCCAACCGCTCGATTCCCAACAAATTTTACATGTTTCACTGGAGCACATGAGATGACCCGTCCGCCATAGCTCATCACTTCAGGGATGAAATTGATATTTGCGCTCTGCTTTTTATCGTTACGGCACCCTTGGAGACATTGACCAGAACCCACACATCCACGGACATTTCGTTGCATATAGTGGCTCTTGAAACCCAGCGCCTTCGCTGCCTTCATGGCCGTAATATTCGATTTCCCGCGAGCATGTGCCGACGCTTCGCTAACCCAGAGTTCTTCCTCAATTTCGTCCTGATACGCCCAGATACGCTGCGCAAGGCCGTCACCGCCGAAGCCGTGCTCACGTTGCCATTCCTCAAAAATATCCCCTGGAGTACGCACGACAATAGCGGAGTTAATTACCGTTGTTCCACCGACGAGACTCGCTTGTACAATTGGCCAAAATGCTCTTCCGCGGGTTAGCAGCGTTCCCCAATCATCGAGCATATCTCGCATGGCGCCGTACATAGAGTTTGGATAATCATCAGGGTTTCGCCAGGGACCAGCCTCAACTACTGCAACATCTCCACCACCTCGAGCGAGCGAGCTAGCGAT
>PKDL01000568.1 GCA_002863065.1 Pseudomonadota bacterium | reverse complement strand
CACCGGGTGGATTGCGAGGCCCAACCTTGTCGCTTCCAGCCACACACGCTGAAATACACGGCCACCTCGAAAGAAAGCGTTGGGGGTATCATCTCCCGGCAGAATAAGCAGCCCAGCGGCTGACGCAGTGAGGAATGCATCCCGCTCTGCATTCCCCAGTGCGGAACCTAAACCGATTTCCCTTAGTGCCGCCCCCACGGGAGCATGCCGTATAAGCGACAAGGCTGCGATATCTTTGGCGGTCGAGTCCATCGTTTCTACATCGATTCCGTCACCCAAAGCCACTTCTTTGGCGCCGATACGGATGCCATCTACAATCTCGGAGTAGGCCTGCGGTTGTAAGAACATCAATCGACCGGCCTGTCGTGCAAGCTCAGCTAGAACCTTGAGTTTATTTTGGTCGGTAAGCAGATGTAACTCGCATTGTCCTGTTATGGCGACATGTTGGAGAGCCGTCGCAGCATCGGCAGAAATTGGCGCTGGTGCGGTGGTGCGTCGATTGGTGATCCGCGCGCGCATCTCTTCGATGTATTCTCTCTGTGGATTGGACGGTGTGAATGTCAGTGTAGCGACCCGTGGTGTTGTGCCTGTTTCCCGTACAGCGGTGCTGAAACCTGTAGCTTGCGCAGCTAAAACAATATTTTCTACTGCGCAGCCGACCGCGAGTATGGAGGCGGTAGCCTCTGTATCTAAGCCGGTGTAGACCCGTGATTCATCGATCGCACAGTGTAACTCGCCACTTTCGAAACAGAACGCCCATCCCTGATGGTTGTGTGGACTGGGTGCACTAGTCCCCCATGCCATCCATGTCTCTAGCAGCTCACGAGTCAGAGTACGTTGAGGCCCGACTGTGAGTTCCGGTAATGCCCGTGGCTCCATCGCATCGGGATGCGGCTTGTACGGAACTGGGACATGAACGGGATGAGGCTGCCGTAGCTGCTCGTTGAGGTCGATGTAGTACCGCCCAGAAGAGAGTGCTTGTCCCAACACGATCTTCCTTGCTGCATGGCAGACGAGAGCCCCTCCGAGCGCTACATCTGAGGCCAACTGAGGCCAGCTGGTAGTAGTCTCGTCTACCTCTGTCAACGATGCAGCCATTCTCGGGGACATCTGTGTGCCCCCGAGAATTCTCAGAATGAGAGGCACCTTCTCCGCATTCGTCAGCCCGGTGAGATCATTCGCGCGATATTCTCCAAGCAGGCCATGCAGTAGTGGTCGGTCTGGCTCCAGATCGAACCGCTCGATGTCCAGCATGCCTCGGTCGCTGGTATCCATGACCACGGGTATTTGACGGGCTCTAGCGGCTTCTCGCAGGCGAACTTTGATATCTAGTGAATCACATTCTTCCACTAATACTGCGATACCACCGCCCTCATCCATAAATCGGTCTAGGTTCCCTGCGTGTATGCCTTCGGGAAAGATACGAACCCGGCGGTAAGGGTCGATTTCCAGCACTTCACGCGCCGCGAGGACGGACTTCGGCTGACCCAAGGCATCGACTGAATGCCGAAGGCGGTTTAGATTTGAAAGTTCTAGGTGGTCGAAGTCAGCGAGCCTCAATTCCCCGCCGACGCCTTCAAGGGTGAGGCACGCCGTCGCTGCTCGGCCAACCGAGAGTCCAACTATGCCAATGGTTGCCTCTGCCAGCCGCCGTTGCTCTTCAGGGGTAATTTTGTACTTGTTTCTGGATGTCCGAAGGCGGTTATAGTCATCTTCCGGTAGCAAGTGCACCAATCGGCCAGTCCATGGGTAGTAAAACCACGTTCCATACCGCTCTAAAGGTATCCCAGCAGTCCGTTCATCGATGTGGTCATGAACCTCTGAATCGGACAGATTGAGCTCCGGGTGTTCATCACGTACAAGCGCCGTCAGCTGTTGATAGATTGTATCGTGCACTTGCATGACACGGTTTGAATTGAGGAGCTCATTGAGGCGCTGAATATCATCAAGGGAGGCGCCGTCGAATCGTTCCGGCAGATAAGTGAGGGAAGACTCTCGGTCGTTAAGGCTGTTGAGCTTGTCTTTCAGTGACATCGCTAGAACTGGTCTCCTTGTCGTCAGTCTCGGACCATGGTGGTCGAACTAACGGAAGCTGCAGTTCAAATGTACTACCACTTTCGTTGGAGGCTACTAATCTTACATTTCCTCCGTGTAATGACATGATTTCGGTCACGAGCGCTAGGCCGAGTCCGGCATTCCCGTCTGACGTTTTCGTCGTAAAGAAGGGGTTGAAGATGCGGGCGCGGACCTCGTCGGGTATGCCCGGTCCAGAATCACTAATTTGGATTAGCAACATGCCGTCGTCTTCCGCTGTTTTGACCTGAAGCTGTCCGCTGGTGCCCATGGCATCCATCGCATTGTTCAGTACGTTGAGCACCGCTTGGTCTAGAAGGTCCGGAACGCAATCCACATAGCCGGTGTATCCGAACTCGGTGGTGAGCTCAAAGCCTTGCGACAAACGGTATCCTAGCATGGTGATCACTGATTCTAAGTGCTCGCCAATGCAGGTCGGGCGGAAGACCAATCCCTCACTGTCCTGACGTGCTAGTCGTAGCACTGCGTCAACTACATTGGAGATGCGTGTCCCTGAGGTTTCAATCGCCGTAAGCATCTTTTCTGAGCGACGTAGATGTTTCTCGATGTTTTCGGCGTTTTGCAGACCACTTACAGCTCGTTTGAGTGGACCAATAGCATTTAACACGACGCTTACAGGGTTGAGTATTTGGTGTGCGATGCCGGCAGACATCGCGCCTAGTGACGCCTGCTTTTCTGCCCGTATTAACGCGACTGTCAGACTTCGAATGCGGATGTGTGCGTCAACACGAGCGATGAGCTCCTGTGGTGAAAATGGTTTTGTGATGTAGTCGTCAGCACCGTGAGCAAATCCCTCGACCGCGGCAGTAGAACCGTGTCGTGCGGTGACAAGAAGGACAGGGATAGTGCTTGTCGATTGATTCGCTTTCACCTGTCGGCAGAACTCGAATCCATCCATCCCCGGCATTGACACATCCGACAGGATAAGGTCTGGTGCCGCTTCCGCCGCTTTGCGTAATCCATCGTGCCCGTCCACAGCTTCTACCACGTCATAACGCGTAGATAAAAGGCGCCGCATAAGCGATCTGATGTCCGGATTATCATCAACAATAAGAACTCTGAGTCCGTGGGGCGAGAGCGGTGCAGCCGGTTCCTCGATGGGCGCTGAGAGCAGCTCTAGCGATATGTCCGAGATGGTGTCATCAGCATCAAATGCATGTGCGTCCATACGGGTGATATCACCTACTGCACCCGGGAGCTGTAAGATGAATGTTGCTCCCCCATGTGGTGTATCGGTGAGCTCAAGCCCACCTTCTAATAGCTCTGCGAGATCACGAGCCATCGCCAGCCCTATCCCACTTCCTTTGACTTTACGCTGCGTATTAGGGCAGCGGTAGAAACGGTCAAAAACGCGGTTCTTGTCATCGTCGGAAATACCAGGGCCCGTATCCGCGACAGATACGCACAATGTGTCATCGGTTCGGGACATTGATACGTCAATAGTGTCGCCCGGGTTTATGTACTTGATTGCATTGGTTATCAGGTTCCGCAATATTCGGCGGACCATCCTTGGTTCAGCATGTACGGGGTACGGTGTCTTGCTCGACTGGCATGTGAGCGTAATGTCGCGCTGTGCCGCCAACGGAGAGAGGGTAGCCACGATGTCTTGGACGAAGGGGGCAAGATCGAATGACACGGGGTGGATATCAAACCTGCCATCGTCTAGTTTTGAGAAGTCGAGCAGCTCCTCAACAAGTTGATACAATGATTGCGCATTGCGGTCGAGACTATCCAAGATATCTGGGTGCGAGGACCCTTGGCGCAGCTCATCGAGCGGGGCCATGATGAGAGTGAGTGGCGTTTTGAGCTCATGCGATACATTGGTGAAGAACTCATGCTTCGCACGGTCGGCCTCTTCGAGTTTCAGTACAGTGTCTTCGAGTCGTACGCGAGCCTCTTCGAGCTGCGCCGTTCGCGACACGACACGAACCTCCAGGTTGTCTCGTAAGTCATTGATTACTCGATAACTTTGTGCATTATCAATCGCAACGGCCAGCTGATTGGCAATGGAGCGGAATAACGCTGGCTCGACTGGTGACATATCATCGCGCGGTGTTAGTAAGATGCCCACCACACGTGCTCCAACTCGCATCGGAAAACCGCACCAGTCGGTGAGCCGTTGAAGCACCGAGGTCGCGCGGTCCTGAATCTCAGCATTAGATATTTGTGATACGGTGCGGTCAAGACTTTGCAGCGCGGTCGCATCGAAACCAATGGACCCCGCAATTTGCACATCCTCGTCCTCGGACGTCAGAAGTACAGCATTGGGGAGTCCGCCCAGTTCATCACTAATCACTCGTACGGCGGAGCGTATTAGTCGCTGTAGATCAAGCTGACCCGTGGCTTGTAGTGACAGGCGGTTCAACACGGATAGATCCCGCACTTTCGTGGTCAGGCTCGACTTTGCGGCGGTGAGTTCCTCAACTTTTTCGTGAAGTAGGGCGTTGGCGTTTTCGAGTTCATGTTTTGCTGCTCGACCATTGGTCACTCGCAGGTGAAATAGGGATGTAAGTTTCTTGAGGTTTCCTCGGATAAGCTCGAATGGTCCCACCCAGCGGTGCAGTGTGACCTGGAATTGTATAGTGAGTTCATCAAGACGTGTTGCTTGCACGTGCGCGGGCGGTACACCCATCATCGTGGGAATCGATGACAAAATCCCGCGAGTCGTCTCGATCCATGCATCACTCGGTGCGTAACCTGGATTGAAAACGTACATACCTCGTAGTTCGTCACGTGCGGTACGCACATACTCTGCCGTGACATTTGGAAAGAGAAATCGCTTCAGCATGCGTGG
This sequence comes from Pseudomonadota bacterium, assembly GCA_002863065.1. GTDB lineage: Bacteria > Myxococcota_A > UBA9042. The sequence continues at coordinate 2,801 of PKDL01000568.1, read as the reverse complement.
AATTAGCGCATACACCTGGAGTGGTGATAGGACAGACCGCATGATGACTTGTACGAAACCAAGGCCCTTTGTATTTCGAAAACTGCATCCGACCTTGTAGTACAGGTCGGGATCGCTGAAGTGTTCAGCCAGACGCGCTTCAATCGTGCAGAAGGTTCGATAATCGATCCAATTGACGCGATTGTTTAGGTGGTCTGGAGTGTAGGGGAGACCGGCTTGTAGGCATGCACGATCGTGTCCGTGAGCTTCCATGTAGTCATAAAAGAAGTTCAGCGCTAGACAACTCACATCTCGTGCATTTTCAGATGACTTAGAACGCTCTTGTTCACGTTCGATAAGCTTCAGGCTGATTTCCTCGTGTGTTTGCCGGTGATTTACTCGTACTTTACCGGTCTTGGGCGTCGTCATCCGTGTTTCTCTTCCAATAGCCGTATCCACTCTCGTGGATGAGTCTTCGATTGAACGTACTCAAGCATGTCGGGAAGCGCCGTAGCAGCGAGGATGGTTTGGTCCGCTAGGCCCATATCCTCGATGAAGTTCGACGATTCCGCGGCTAGGTAATCGTGATCATCGAGTAAGACATAAATGCGTTTCTTGTGGGCATGGAACCAACGAGCGGCTGAATGTATGAGTATATGCACCGTATCTGACCGAACTTTATGGTCTTGTAGGGGTAAAATCCGTGCGGTATCGAGCAGTCCAAATAGATGGATTCCCTCACTGGTGGTATCGCAGATGATTGCTGCTTCCGGGATTCCATGGCGGCGACACACAAAAACGGCCCGATCTCGTAGCAAACCGACGCTGGTATAGCGTTCCTTCGCGTGACTTGACGCGACACGGCCATCTACTAGGTCCAGTGCATCGGCCCAGACAGCGCTATGAGTCCTCTCCGCAGAATGGCATACCAGTGAGAGGTCTACGTCCGATGCAGTCGTTGCTATGACTCCATTAGACGTGATGTATCGCGGTATCTGCGTGTCGATTTCAAGGGCGCGAAAGCGATGGGTGTATGCAAGAGATGCATCACGCAATTCAAACTGGCGAACGAGATCATAATGTATGACTCGGCTCCAGTGCTCATTTGTCTGTACATAGGCTAGTAGCCATTTTAGGTCGTGGTCCCGTTCGGCGTCCTCGTAACATCGGAAATACAGTTCCCGCAGGATCTCCCCTCCTGGGGTTGCATCGGCGTTACCTGCGGCGCGTGCGAGTTGGTAAACGAGCCAGGTACGGTCGTGACTTTTTGCCATTGAAATGGTGGCATTGACCTCACCATTTGTGGACCAAATTGCATGGCTTGATAGCTCCGGTTCGTCTGCAAGCCGTCTCGATGCATGGAAAAAGGCTTTCCGCAGTCGCGAGAAGTACTGCGGTGACTTTCCAGACAAGCTGAAATAACCGGAATCGCGATACGTGTCCCAGGTGCCACCGAGAAAACGATAACCTGGCAGGGTATGAGGATGAAGTAAGTCGGAGACTAGCCGTTGCCACTGTTTTCTGGCGGGTTCCTCCAACCTCTCGAATTTGAAACCAACATGTGCTGTGCCGTCTGCCGCGATCGTTTTAGTGATAACAGAACCTTCGATAAACACCTGTGAGCCGGTGTAGAGGTACACATTCGGTATGGCGAGGCCAGGGTACAGGAGGTATTCAAGGCAGTCGGCATTGATCGAGAAGCCATGCATCGAGATGTCTCTGATGGACGCATCGACCACAAGCTCCTTCCAGTGGGGGTGCGTGAACTGCACGCTCAACTTACGGGTTACTGACACACGTCGATGGGCTCTATGGCGAAACCGTCGAATCCAATGAGGCATTTCGCTTTTCAGGTACCGGCCGTCGTACTCGAACCGATTGATCGGGAGATTATAGAGCGCGTTGTAGCCGGAGCTCTCGATCACAAATGGAGCCCGAGGTTGCTCTAGTGGGCCGTCCAGTTCCCAGATTATCGGGAGATGTCCTGGCTGGATATCCTTAATTCGGACGCCCAGAGAGGTCCGTGACCCCAGGCGTGATAAATATCCTCGTGCCCGCGTCGCACGCAACGAAAGAACCGCCGAACGAATACAGTCGGCGTCGTTCAGCCTCTCATCGCTGGCGAGAGTCGTTGATGGCAATGTCAATTGTCGCTGTCTGACCAGCTTGAGAAATAGCGCGAGCAGGGCACGCGCTTTATTTGCACTCTCCGGCATGAGGTTGATGACGGCTAGTGCAGGATATCTCTCGCGATCTATCGATTCTATCGAGCCAAGAACACCATCGACAGCATGACGGGACGGACCGATGCTAAACCAGCATTTCTGGCGTATTCCCCAATCGGCGTTCTTGGGTATGAGCACCGCCATCTGCTGCGGAGTCGCCCACAGAATTGGCGTTGCGATACCATTGGTGGTGGCGAGAACAGGCTCGGCGACCGCGCCTACATGGAAACCGCCAGTGCTCTGCATTCGGGCTGAGTACAAAAAGTCCAGCATGCCGTCTGTTTGTAGTGACATCCGGTGATCCTCGCGAGTGAGTAAAACTCGATCTCGGGCAGTGTATGCCGACTCGGAGATACCGAAAGTTATTGGCACTTTTTTCTTTATTTATCTGTGAGGCCGCGTGAAATCGAAGCACCTCGGGTGGAGGGAGCCCGTTCGGCTCGGTAGCTCAAACAGGAGCGCATTGCCCTGCTAATGGATCCAAGGGTCGTCATCATCATCGCGTACGACCCTGAGATGCGATGGCCGATCTTTACTTCGTCGCAGTTTGGAGAGCTTTGTCGCATGGAGCAGTTTTGAGAGTCTCCACTTCCCGGT